>JAHFCG010000041.1 GCA_023249615.1 candidate division FCPU426 bacterium
TCTGGAGGCGCCGGGGGTTTTAAGTTCAACCCAAAATTTTGAAATCGTGGCGGGGGATTCCAACATCGGAATTTATCCCTACGGTGATAACACCTTTGGCGGGACCGGTCTTTTGGCGGAACAATCCATCGACGGCGGCTCGACTTGGGTACCTGTGAACGGTAATTACGCCGACTTCCCCATGTTTATCGCCAATACCACACTTAACACCGCAACTCCGACCTTCACTCTTACCCCCACGCCGACTCCCACTCCAACCCCGATGGGTGGTTCTATTTTGGGCAATCAAAGCGTCATGCTGGGTCCGGGTTATTTCCCCCTTTCCAGTTCCAACTATAAATACGACATGAGGTTCACCTCCCCCATTTCAAATAATTTACAAAGCGTCCAAATTTCAGGTTCCGTGACAGGCGCGGGTCCCTTCAACATCCAGGTGGATGTCGAGGCGGATGCGGCGGGGATGCCCAGCGGGATCAGCCTGGCCTCGGCCGCCTTCGCGGTGGGTGGATTCGGGTTTACGGGGCCCATAAGTTTCGGCACGCCGCCCTTGCTCAATGGCGGGCAGGTTTATCACCTGGTGGTCAGCCCGACCGACGCTGTTTCTCCCGGGCGGTATTTCGCGCCCGTTCATACATCGCCCCTTAGTTCCATTATCCCCCTGGGCCAGGCCCTCGATGGCTGGTGGAATACCGCCATCTCCACCAACAATGGTTCGAGTTGGTCGGCACTGGACCAGACTCCCGTTTACGTCCTGAATTTTGGGGGAGCCGGAACTTTTGGCAATCCCTACGACTATTACCAGGTTCCGGACATCTGGGGAACCGGGGGTGCCGCGGACCTGGTGGGGGAGGTTTTTACCACCTCGGGTGTTGATAAATACGCCAACCAATTGGCTCTTTGGGTTTACAAACAGGGAGTCCCGGGGGATGGAATCCATTACACCCTCGTCGACCAAACAGCTGGTACCACCATCAGCACGGGGGGCGGGGGTTTTATTGGGGAGCCGCAGGTGGGAACGGGTTCCGGCTGGGTGACGGGGGGCCTTTCCTCCACGGTACTTCTGCCCAGCGGCCATACCTTTTTCCTATTCCTTAATTCGCCTGGTTCAAACGCCGCGAACAAATTCGTGTTTCCGTCCTCAGCCACTTCCTCGGGAGCGGGAAATTGCATAGGCCTGACCTACGATGGAACCGGCTCAAACGGAAGTAATTCCTTTATGGCAAACTCTTCCAACGGGGGAACAAGTTGGAACAACGTTTTTATCTCCGACATGGGTTTCATCTTTAACCTGGTGGGTCCGCCTACCAACACGCCCACCGGAAGCCCAACCTACACCCCGACCAACTCTCCCACGAAGACACCCACACCCACGGTTACCAATACCCCCACCGACACACCACCCCCCTGGACCTACAACATCAGCGGGTCGGTGACCTATTTGGGGGGGAGCCCCGTGGACAATCAACACCCCCTGGTTGTTCTGGTCACGAATAATCCCAATCCGACGATGGGAAATTTTGGAAATTGGGGTTCGTCGGTAACCGTGAACGGGAACAGCTTCACGGTGAATGTCAGTTTCGCGGGCGCCTATTACCTGACGGCTTTTCTGGATACCTTTAGTTCCAATTGGACCAACCCGGCCCCGGGCGACCCCTTTGTTTATTACAACAACAAATCCACCACCCCCTTGTCTCCCATCACGGTCAACGCGGGGGGTACCGCCATCGGGCCCGTTACGATAGATGGGACCCACACCTTCAGCGGGATTACCGGGACAATCAGCTATAACGGGATTCAGGGGACCATCGACAGCGGGCATGCGGGGGCTGTGGGTGTGTTTTCCGATTCCAATCTTCTTTTTTCGGTTCTCACCAGCCATAACAACAACAATCAGGTCCGCAACAACGGGGGAACCTTCTCTCTTGTTACGGATCCGGGAACTTATTATTTGAACGCTTATTTTGACGCGGGTGGAAATCAAAAACAGGATGTGGGGGATCCCTACAAGATTAACGGGGGAAGTCCCTGCTCCATTCCGGCTGGCGGGGTGGTGGTGGGTACCAACGCGGTTCAAACCATCAACTTTACCATTGATGACGCCTGCACCAATTACAACACCCTGACCCCGACCCCGGGTCCGGCTAACCTGGTGACGGGTAATGTTCTTTACACAGGCGCTCAGGGACCCGTCGCGCCCCTTCAGCCCCTCCGAATTTTCCTGAGCTCTGACCCTTATTTCAACTCCGGCCCCCTGGGTTTTGATACGGTTTTCCTTAATAACGGAAGTTATTCCATCGGCGTGGCGAATCCCGGGAATTATTTCCTCGGGATGCTTTTGGACAAGAACAATGATTTCACCCTGGACATCGGCGATCCCTTCCAGTTTTACAACGGCCAACAAAATGTTCCCGCGAATCCAGGGGTAGCCGTCGCGGGCAATACCACCAAGAATCTCGCTTTCGGGGACGCCATTCTTGTCACGGGTATTTCGGGGACGGTTAACTATACGGGGAGCCTCTACAATATTTCCGGGACAAGCCCGTTGATGGTGAGGGGTTTCGCCGACCCTTACCTTTCGGTTAACACCGCCAATTTCGGCGGGAGCGGTGTTTCAATTAATGGCGGGCGTTATAACTTCCCGACATTGGATGCCAATACCTATTACATGGTTGCTTTCGTGGACGTAAATAACAATGGAAACCTGGATAACGGGGAACCGTACGAGATTTACCTTAATAAAAGTAGTCCTCTGGCCGATCCGGTCGTCGCCTCGGCGGTAAACACCAACACCAACTTTTCCTTCGGGGACGCCAACATCTGGGGAGGAGGGGGGCCGATGGCCACACCCACGCCTACTCCCTGGCCCTACCACATCAAGGGAACCGTAAATTACACGGGCGGAACCTCAGTGGGACCTGGAAACCGCCTCTTCGTTTATATTTATGACACGCCTTTTCCCAATTTGAGCAACAGTCCCCCCTGGACCGTGAGCTTCTCTTCCAACAACAGCAACTTTGATATCAATGTCCCCGGACCGGCCCTTTATTACCCCTTCTTCTTCGTCGATAAGGCGGGGAACCAGGGCAAACCCCAGGCAGACGACCCCTATATATACTGGTCCAACCGGTCGACAAGGCCCATTGATCCCGTACCCTTGTGGGGGAGTTATAACCTGGGCACGGTTACCTTTGGGGACGCGAACCATTTGCCGGGGATTACCGGAACCCTTAATTACAGCGGGGTTCAAGGGGTCATTGATGGAACCCATGGGGCCATCGCGGTCCCTTATTTGGATAACCTCCTTTTATACCCAGCTGCCCAGAACGGTAACGGTGTTTATAGTCCGGGCGGAACCTATTACCTTCTTCTGGACCCCGGGGTCTATTACCTGAGGGCTTTTTACGATGCCAACCCCAACTTCCAACAGGACCTGGGGGAACCCTACAACATTTGGAACATAACCTGCGGAGTTCCGGGTACGGCCATTACCGTAAGCGCGGGGGCCGTAACCACGGCGAACATTTTCATTACCGATACCTGTAACACCACCCTTACCCCAACCCCCTCGCCGACCCCTTCCAACCGGCTGTCCGGCAACCTGAATTACACTGGAAGCCTCGGGTCTGTTTCCGGGACCTCACCGCTTTATTTGGTTGTTTCGTCGGATATCAACCTTAATAACGCGTCTTATTTCACGGGGGTGGTTTCCAACGGCGCCGCTTATACCCTGCCCATCGGCGTTGCCGGGGTTTATTACGCCGCCTATTGGCTGGACCTGAACAACAATACGACCCTTGACCCGGGGGAGCCCTATCAATTCTGGAACGGACATTACAAGTCACCCGGCGATCCCCTTTCCATTTCGGGAAACACCAGCCAAAACTTCACCTTGGATGATTCCATCATCGTGAACGGTGTTTCAGGCGGGATTACCTATACCGGTGGGTATTCGGTTACCAATTCCCGCCCCCTCATTGTTCAGGCTTACGCGGACGCAAACCTGACGGTCAGGCTCAAGAGCAGTACAAGGCTCACCGTCAACAACACCAGGTATTCCATCAGCGCCCTTCCCGGGCAGACGGTTTACTTATTGGCATATCTCGACTTCAACAACAATAATAATTTTGATCCGGGTGATCCTTACCAGATTTACGCCTTTAAGGGAACCAAGCCCGGCGATGGCACCCTAGCGTCGACGACCGCCAACAACGTGGATTTCCTTTTCGGGGATGAAAACGCCGGAACCCCGACCCTTGTGGCGACGCCGACCTTGACCAACAGCCCGACCCGAACGCCTTCCCCGACTCCCACGAATACCCCTACGATTACCAATACTCCCTGCGGGCTTGATTTGTCCTCGGCGGTTTCCACCCTCGGGGCCGGAATTTACGGGCCCTATTGTTTCGTGACGGTCGGCGGCTCAGGCGGACAAATGAACATCAACGGAGCTGTCACCATAAGGGTTAACGGAGGTTTTGTGGTCAACGGCGCTGTTTCCTATGCCGCCCCCAATAGTTCGCTGGCCATCAGTATCACCGGCGCGGGAAATTTCATCATGAACTCCGGGTCCAGTATCGTGGGTATTGGGAATGGAGCGTTGGGCGGAAACGCGGGAACCCCAGGTAACCCAGGCGGCGGCTTCGCGGGAACGGCCCCCGCTTTTTCCGCGGCGGGCGGAGGAGGAGGAGGCCACGGCGGTCATGGTGGTAACGGCGGGGGAGGTATCAATTTTGGGATCGGCGGTAACGCCAATGACAACCCCATTTCCCCTGTGTTGGTGGGTGCCGGCGGCGGGGGCGGACCTAACCCTGGCGCGACCTCGGCAACTGGTGGAAACGGTGGCGGCGCGTTACAGGTGGTGGTTATAGGCGTTTCCCAACAGGCCGTACTTAATGGAATCATTGTCATGAACGGCGGGAATGGCGGTCCGCAAACCGTCAGCAGTATGGGCGGCGCCGGCGGCGGGGCCGGCGGCGCGGTTTATATTTCGGCCTTTATTATCGCCGGTAACGGACCTGTATCGGCCAATGGCGGAGCGGGAAGCGCGGGGAATTCCAACCCGGGCGGCGGGGGCGGCGGCGGGGGAAGAATAAACCTTTGCGCGTCCAACTATACCTATTCCGGTCTTCTAAAGGTTGATGGCGGCGGTTCCCTGGGCGGTACAACCCTGGGCGCGACGGGCGAGGTCGGGACCATTTATAATTGCTCCACGTTTGTTTTGGGTCCCACGCCGACCAATTCACCCACTCAAACCCCCACCAACACCTCAACCCCCACGCCGACGGACACGCCCACATTAACTCCCACCAACTCGCCAACCTCTACTCCCACGAACAGCCCCTCCAACACCCCCACCTTGACCCCGACCAATACACCGACCAATAGCCCAACACCTACACCGACCGATTCCCCCACCCGGACCCCCACGAATAGCCCCACCAATACACCCACGCCCACTCCGACCAATACGGCTACCAATACACCCACACCCACCGCTACCAACACTCCCACCAACACCCCCACCAATACCCCAACCCCCACTCCGACCAATACGGCAACCAATTCACCCACGCCCACTGCGACAATTACCTCCACTAACACCGCCACCAATACCCCAACCCCCACCCCAACCAATACGGCAACCAATACACCCACGCCTACTCCAACAAACTCACCTACTAACACTCCTACCAATACTCCAACGCCCACTCCAACCAACACGGCAACCAATACCCCCACACCCACTCTGACCAACTCACCCACTAACACCCCCACCAATACTCCCACCCCAACCCCAACCAATACGGCAACCAATACACCCACGCCTACTCCAACAAACTCATCCACTAACACCCCTACCAATACTCCAACCCCCACTCCAACTAATAGTCCAACCAATAGCCCAACCAGGACCCCCACCAATACCCCGACGAATACATCAACGCCAACACCTACAGCGACACCGACGGATTCGGCTACGCCCTCTCCTACGTCGACCCCTACGCTTACCGCTACTTCTACGCCTTCGCCAACTCCCACCAAAACCCCCACCAATTCACCCACCATTACCCCAACCCTGACACCTACAAACACTTTCACCGACACGGCGACAAAAACCCCCACTTCCTCGCCTACAAATTCTCCGACCCCAACCGCGACCAAGACGCCTACCAATAGCCCCACTGCCACCCCGACGGCCACCTCAACCAATACCCCGACCAATAGCCCGACTCCGACGGTGACTTCCACCTTTACACTTTCAAACACCTTTACCTTTACACCGACCATTACCTTCACTTTCACGCCGACCTTTACCCCCACCATTACCTATACCCCGACCACTACCCTGACCTTTACTCCGACTGGTTCTGTTACGGCCACCCCGACCCCCGATGCCGCGCTTTATTTGGATTACAACTTCTTTGATCCGACAAAACTTCCCCTGGGCATGGATGTCAGGGTGGATATTGCCGGCGGGGTGAAGGTGATGATCTTCAACATCGCGGGTGAGGAAGTGGCGAAACCTTTGGATTCCAACCTCGCGGTTGGAAATTACCGGGTTTATTGGGATGGAAAGAACACATTGGGGGCCATCGTGGGCAACGCGGTTTATTATGTGACGGTTCTACAACCCTCAGGGAACACCGTGAAGCAGGTCATCGTCCTCAAATAAGGACAAGGGTCAAGATGCGAGGTGCAAGTTACGACTTAACCCTGATCCTTGGACCTGAGGCATGGTTTTGAATTTGTAGGTCTTTTGTCAATTTCACAGGTTTTTAAACAATGGAAACCTGTTTCCCTCCCGCCTTTTTCCCTAAAAACCACGAAAATGCCCCTTTTTCATTGGTCTAAAATATGCATAATTTAGTACCAGTCTTTCGCGAGCGGGTGGCCATGCCTCGAATTTTGAAAACCTTAATTCTGATCCTTGCCCTGATGGGAACCCAGTTGGACCGTTCCCACGCTTTTCCTTTATCCAACCAAGCGGTCATTGACAGCACGGGTGCCGGACTTTCCTTCACGGCCACCACCACCCAGCTTTCCATCAAGTTCACCAGCCAACAATCGGCGGCCGTCACTCAGGTCCATCTCAGGTGTCACGCCTCCTTGTTCGCCGGGAGTTCACCCCTGTTTCAGGCCTACCTTTACTCGGACAGCGCGGGAGTGCCGGGGAGCCTCATCAGTTCCTCAACCACCTTCAATTGGACCCCCAATACCTGGGCCGTGCTTTCCATGGCCCCGGCGATCTCCCTTTCCTCCACGACGGTTTACCATATACTCATCAAGGCGGTTGGCGGTCCGGGACCCGACGCCAACAACAACCGTACATTGGCCACCAGCCAACCCTTCCACCAGATCAGACCCCTGGATCAAACCAACGATGCCGGGTTCCTGATGCTTTCTTCCCTGAATAGCGGCACCTCCTATATCGCACAGGCTCTCACGCCGGCTTTCCTGATGGAATTCGACAACGGGACTTTTCAAGGCAATCCATATTACAACCTGGTTCAGGAAGCGGTCCATGGTGGAGCCAGCCCGCCCAGCCAGGCCATAACCGATGATTTTCTTTCCGCTGAATCCCTCGATAATACGAATGCCTCCCCCCTCACCGTCGGAAGTCTTGGGGTTTACGCCGACCGGGCCAACGTCCTGGCTCCCACCGACGATCTCTTTTACACCCTTTATGAAACCGGAACCTCCACCGTTTTGGCGACGGGACCCGCGGCTTTTTCGCCCTTATTGGGGAGCACCCCGGGATGGTTTTTTGTCAACTTCCCCGGGCCCATGGTCCTTAAAGCCTCCAACAACTACCGCCTCCAATTTTTTTCACCCGGGAGCAGGATGGACCGGCCGCCCCTGGTTTTCGGGGCCGCCACCGACGCTATTTCCCCTTACGGTGACGCCTCCTTCCGGGGCTCGCAGGCCATGGCCGCTGCCAGCACCAATGGGGGGGGCCTTTTCACCACGGACATTGGGAAGGACCTGGACTTCCAAATGATGGCGGCCTCCTTGACCCCCACCACGACGCCTTCGCCGGTTCCCCCGGGAGTTTTTTACGGCAACCAGGCCGCCATTACTTCCAACAGCAACGGCATGTCCATCGACAACCCCCTTAAAAGGGTCTCGCTTCGTTTTACCGCGCAGGCGGGGGGGAATCTCGCCCAAGTTCATGTCAGCACCTTCGTGACGGGAACACCCGGGAACTTCACCCTTGAACTTCGCTCCGATGATTTCGGCGATCCCGGGTTATTGCTGGGAACCTCCAATTCATTTACCCCAACGGCCGGTTTCCAGGCTGTCCCCTTCGGATCGCTCCCCGCCGTCAGCGCCAACGTGGTTTATCACCTGGTTTTTGTCCCCCTGGGATCCCCCTCGGTGGGGAATAGTCTCCAGCCGGTGGGAACCCTGCCTTTCCACCGCTTCATTTCCTCCAACAAAGTTTTCGACGCCAATGTGAACTATCTTTCCTTCAACGGGCTTGCATGGACGACCCATAACGTGGAGCCGGTCTATCTTTTGGAATACCAGGCAGGCGGGTCCTTGGAGGGGAACCCCTATGATTCATGGTCTATCGTGGACATCCACGGAAAGGCCAGTCCCATCGATCATTCCGACGATTCGGTGGGCGGCGAGACCATCGCCGGCTCGGCCCCGACCCAGACCTACAACACCTTTGAGGCCTTCGTGTTTTCAACCGGGTCGCCCGGGGATCTTTATTACCAGCTTCAAAGGATAGACAGCGGAAACGAACAGATCCTGGATTCCGGGCTTTTACTTTCCGCCTCCAAATATTCCGGACCAGGTTGGTATAAGGTGAACCTCCATTCCCCCCTGGCCCTTTCCTCATCGGCGAATTATCGGTTCCAGCTTTACTGCCATTCCGGTGATTCCAGCAACCGTTGGTACCTCCTGGCCCCGGCCTGCAGTTCGGGGAACGCGTCCCGTCAGGCGGCTTCCTTTGGTCCCAGTTCCGCGACGGCCTCAAGCACCTCCGGACAGGCGGGAACCTTCGTCGTGGATGGAAGTTCGGACATGTCCTTCCGGATGAACCAGGCCGGTTCGGTGGCGGCCGCGGCGCCCACCGCCACCATCACCCGCACCCCCAGTCTGACGCAAACGCCCACCATCACGCCAACCCTTACCTTCACGGCAAGCTTTACGCCCACCATTTCCTTTACTCCCACCAACAGCTTCACCCTTACCCCCACCCCAACGGCTACACCGACCTCCACGTCGACCGCATCCCCCACACCGACGGATTCACCCACGTCCACACCCAGTTCTACTCCCACATTAACCCCCACGAATTCACCTACTTCAACACCGTCCGCCACGCGTACGCCCACAAACTCCTTCACCCCGACTTTTACCTTTTCACCCACAACCACGGCAACCTTCAGTCTCACCCCAACCGCCTCTTTCACCCCGACCCTGACCGCTGTCTTCACCGCCACGGATACTTCCACTCCGCCGGCGACGGCAACCCCCACCCCGAACGATTTTCTCATCCTGGGTAGGAATCTTTTTGACCCGGTCCAACAGTCCTTGACCGTGGATTTCCGGGTGATTATTGCCGGGAATGTCAAAATAGCGGTTTACAATATCGTGGGCGAGCAGGTGGTTAAACTGATCGACCTAAACGAACTCCCCGGGAATTACCAGCTGACCTGGAACGGGCGCAACAAGAACGGGGATTTGGTGGGGAACGGGGTTTATTTCGTGACCATCCAGCAACCCTCGGGGTATGGTTTGAAGCAAGTCATTGTTCTCAAGTAGCCTGTCCGCTTCCCGTCCTCGGTTCTTCGCCTTCCGCCAAAAACAAGCCAAATGTCGAGGTCCCCTCAAAACGTCTTATGTTTCCTTTTCAAATCTCTGAGGTTGTTTTTTTCGTGCCGGCCTTCCGCCCGAAAATCGGGGTATGCCGTCCTCTTTGTTGGTTTTATCGATGGGCGGGGCGAGTCTTCGTGGTAAGACTTGGCTTCCTTACAAATATTTTTGGAGGTTTTCATGCGAAGCATGACCGGTTTTGGGCGGGGTTCAGGACAGAGCAAAACCATCCGGGTGGTGGCGGAAATCAAGACGGTTAATCACAAATACCACGACATCTCCGTGAAACTTCCAACCTCCTTCCAATTCATGGAACCCGAGGTTCGGGATCAGATCCTTACCTCCGTTACCCGTGGAAAAGTCGATTTTTTCCTCAAGGATCTTTCGCCCGCGCGGAACCGCACCGTCCAGATCAATGAACAACTCATAACCGAATATCTCAAGGCGGCCAAAAAAGCCTCCAGCCGGTTCAAAATCAAGGGGGAATTGACGGTTGAAAATCTTCTGAGGATGCCGGATGTCCTTTCGGTGGTCGAGGAGGAGCGTCAGGAAGGCGAACAGAAGAAGGCCGTGGCGGATGCCGTGAACGAAGCCTTGAAGGCGCTCGAAAAAATGCGCCTGGCGGAAGGGGCCAGGCTCGCGAAGGATATGATTGAAAGGTCCAAGGAAATTTCCAATGTGGTCCAGCAGGTCCGCCAACGGCATAAAACCATCATGGTTGAAAAGATAAAGGCGTTCAAAGATAAGATCTCGGCTTTTCTGCCGGAACCCCTCGTGGACCAAACCCGTCTTTCCACGGAGGAAAGCATCACCATTCAACGACATGACATCGCCGAGGAGCTGACGAGGCTCGACAGCCATTTGGAGGCGCTCAAGGAAACACTGGGGGACAAGGGGAGCGTGGGGCGGAAGCTTGATTTTCTCATCCAGGAAATGAACCGCGAGGTGAACACGGTGGGCTCGAAATCAGCCGACTCCAAAATGGCCCAAAGCGTGGTGAGGTTGAAGGAATTGCTGGAGCAATTGAGGGAACAGATTCAAAATATTGAGTAAATCAAAAAATCTTCACCACGAAGTTCACGAAGTGCACGAAGTTTGAAGAAAAAATAAATGTTACCACCGAAAAAACTCAACAAACCTATACCGGATGAAATAGAAATGTTTTCAAAACCGATATTGGATTCGGCTTACGCCATCCATACAGGTTTAGGTCCTGGTTTGTTGGAAGGTATTTATGAGCTGGCGATGATTCATGAGCTTGGGAAAAAAGGGGTAAAAGTTCAAAAGCAGGTCGCGCTACCGGTGATTTATGATGGTGTGAATTTCGATGCGGGTCTCCGATTGGACCTTCTCGTGGAAGGCTGTATTATTCTTGAGTTAAAGGCGGTTGAATCCATACTTCCTGTTCATAAAGCTCAAATACTTACCTATTTAAAGTTGGCGAATAAAAGATTGGGATTTCTTTTAAATTTTAATGTCGCTTCCATGAAAGACGGAATTGAAAGAGTGGTCTTGTGAAACTTTGTGAACTTCGAGTACTTCGTGGTGAAAAATGGTGAAAAAAGGTTTGCTGATTGTGCTTTCTTCACCGTCCGGCGGGGGAAAAACAACCATTTCACAACGCCTCCTCAAAAAAGATAAGAACATCGTCAGGTCTATTTCCTGCACCACCCGCCCCCCGAGGAAAGGCGAAAAAAAAGGAAGGGATTATTTTTTCCTGACACCCGGCCGTTTCAAAAAACTTATTTCAAAAAAAGCGTTCCTTGAATGGGCGAAGGTCCACCAAAATTTCTACGGCACCCCCCGGAAATGGGTGGATCAGCGGCTGAAGAATGGGAAAGATGTTCTTTTTGTCATCGACGTCCAGGGGGGGAGGTCGATAAAAAGGAAAGATCCGGGGTCCGTTCTTATTTTCCTAAAGCCTCCCAGCTTTTCAGTTTTGAAGAAAAGACTTTTGGGGCGGGGAAGCGACGATTACGGAACCCTCCAGGTAAGGCTTAAAGACGCCCGGTGGGAATTAAAAGAGGGCCGGCGTTATGATTACCGGGTGGTGAATGATAAATTAGGAAAGGCCGTCTCGGAAGTTGTCAAAATCATCCGAAAGGAAAGAATTTCCCGCCGCGAAGACCTCAAAGTAGGAAAAAAATTAAAAGGGTTGGGTCTTATTATGGCCGGGAAAGTCTTTTAGGAAAAACGGAATAAGCCTTTGTTTTACTTCGTGTTCTTCGCGTCTTCGCGGTAAAAAAGCCTTGTTTTATCTTACGGTTTCGAGGGGTTTTGAGTATAATCCACCCTCTTCTTATCGATAGAAAGAAGACAAACCCCGGATCAGGAGAAGTCATGAGCGAAGATAAAAAAGCACAAACGATGGAATCCATCGAAAACAAGTACCTGTCCGTTTTGGCCGCTTCCAAGCGGGCCCGCCAGCTTTTGGACCGCGCCGAAAAACATAATCTGACCGTCGATACCGAAAAGGTCATTCTCCAGGCCCTCAACGAGTTCATGAACGGCAAGGTTACCTATACCAATAATCCCGTGCCCCCCAAAAAGAAATCCAAGGATAAGGACTGAGCATCGCCCAAAAGCCGATGAAATTTTAATTTTCAATTTTGAGGCCTTCATTAAAAATTAACCCCCATTTTCCCGCGAAACATACATCAAAAATGGGGACGACCCCAGTCGCGTTTTTTAAATTTGCAAGAGGGCCTGGGGGGAAATTAAAAATTCAAAATTATTGGAAGCCCCTTGTTTTCCCGAGAGGTTCTCATGAGTGAAACCCCCCATCGTAAACCACGCATTTTGCTTGGCGTCACCGGAAGTATCGCGGCCTATAAATCCCTTGAGCTCGTCAAATATTTAAAATCCTCCGCCGAGGTCAGGGTTGTTTTAACCGCGGCTGGTTCCCGCCTTGTCCCCGAAAATGAATTGAAAAAAGCCTCGGGGTTTCCCGTTTGGACCAGTTTGTTCAAAGGCGCGACGCCGATAAAGCCGGGAACCCCCGGCGGGTCGCATCCGCTCGCGGTGGTTCCCCACATTGAGTACGCGAAAACCGCGGATTTGATTCTTATCGCCCCGGCAACCGCGGATATTCTTGGGAAGCTGGTCCAAGGCCTTGCCGATGATCTTCTTTCAACGCTTTGTCTCTACGCCTCCTGTCCCATCTGGGCCGCGCCCGCGATGAATGTCAGGATGTGGAACCACCCCGCCGTGGTTTCAAACCGAAAAATTCTCCTCGCGAGAGGGGTGAGCTTTCTGGGACCCGACAACGGCCATTTGGCCTGCGGGGAGGTGGGGGACGGCCGTTTCGCCGAACCGCGTGAGATCGCCTTTCAGGTTGAAAGCCATTTCCGGCATTTTGGGGAATGGACAGGGAAAAAAGTCCTGGTGGCCGCCGGCCCGACCAGGGAACCCCTGGACCCGGTCCGGGTCATTACCAATCATTCGAGCGGAAAAATGGGATACGCCCTGGCGCAGGCGGCCCTGAACCGTGGAGCCGAGGTTATCCTCGTTTCCGGTCCCACCCGGTTGATTCCGCCGGCGGGGATCAAAACCTATTGGGTTGAGACAGCGGAGGAAATGCGAAACCGGGTACATCGGAATTTTCCCAAGTCGGATATCCTCATCATGGCGGCGGCGGTATCCGATTACCGTCCTTCGAGGGTTTCCAAAACGAAATTAAAAAAAACAAGCGGGGGACTCACCCTCCGCCTCAGGAAAAACCCGGATATTCTGGCGGAAGCCCTGAAAAATAAAAAAAGTTCCCAAATCATCGTTGGTTTTTCGGCTGAAACCGATCATCTCGCTCAAAACGCCCTGAATAAATGGAAAAAGAAGCCCTGCGATATACTTGTGGCGAATCAGGTGGGAAAAAAAGGGTCGGGTTTCGGGACCGACCGAAATGAAATCCTGGTTTTTTCACGGAAAAACCCAAAGCCCTTGTGGTTTAAAAATGATTTAAAGAGCCGTTTGGCCGAAAAGCTTCTCGATGAAATCAACAAATTTTAAAGGCGCGTGATGCGAAAAAAAGGTGATGTTTCCGTAAAAGCCTCCCTGGGTCCCGCTCTATTGCCGGTAATGGTTTGGGCTCTTTGGTTCGCGGGTCCGGTTTCCGCCGCGCCCCCGTCCCTCAACAGCCGGCCGGCCTTTGTTTCCGATGAAATTCTTGTCCGCTTGAGGGATGACGTTTCCGGTCCCAGCCGTCAAAAGGCCCTTGCGCTGACGGGAACCCCCCTCGCGCCAGGCCGAACGAATTTTTTCAAAATAAAATTAAAACCGGGCCTGGGGGTCAAGGCCGCGGTTGAGCAGATGAAAAGGGATTCCGCGGTTTTATGGGCCCAGCCCAATTACCGTTATTACGCCTCCGCGGCTTGTCTTCCGCCGGATACCTATTTCAACGCCCCGGAAAATTGGCCGTTTCTCCAAATTCACGCGCCGGAAGCCTGGGGTCTTTTCGCGGGATGCCCGGCTCCTCCCCCCGGCAGTTCGTCCGTCACGGTAGCCGTAATTGATTCGGGGGTCTCCCGAACCCATCCCGATATCACGGTCATTTCGGGTTATAACGCCATCACGAATAAAACCGATCTGGTCCTTTCCTCGGCCAGCGAGGATGATTTCGGGCACGGAACCTATGTGACGGGAATCATCGCCGCCCAATGGAACGTCGCTCCCGTGGGCGAAGCCTGCGGGCCGGGCACCACCCAGGGAATGGCGGGCATGGCTCCCGGGGTTAAAATCCTTCCCGTCAAGGTTTTGGACAATACGGGCACGGGGACCACGGACTCCATTGTGGCCGGAACCAATTTCGCCGTGTCCCAGGGAGCAAGGGTTCTTAATTATTCCCTCGGGTCCTCCCCGGATGGGGGAATTGATCCTCTGGAAAAGCAGGCCCTGGATGACGCTTTGGCCAATAATTGCGTGATTGTGGCCGCGGCGGGAAATGAATCGGGAGAGGTGAACTTTCCCGCGGCCTATCCGCCGGTCATCGCGGTAGGGGCCACGGACCCGAACGATCAACCGGCTTGTTATTCCAATTTTGGCCCCGGGCTTGATTTAATGGCCCCGGGAGGAAGCGCGAATAATTGTCTTTCCTGCGGGGCGGCTTGTTATGACCCGTCGAATGATATCTTTAGCGCCATTCTGGAATGCCCCGCGGCCGCGGCGGTTGAATTTAACCGGATGACGGGAGGCGGCGCTGACTTTAATTTTGGTACCGCCGCTGGAACCTCCGCCTCCGCCCCCTTCGTCACGGGGGCCGCGGCCCTGGTTCTTTCCATGTACCCCGCCCTGACCAACACCCAGATAGCCAACCGGCTGATGGACAACGCGGACAGCCTAAATAACAAGCAGGGCTGGGACCCCAAAACCGGGTATGGGCGTTTGAATATTTACCGGGCCCTTTTGAACACATCCCCGGAGGTTACCAATTATTTAAAAACCTTTAACAGCCCCAACCCTTTTTACGTGGACGTGGACATCACCACCAACATCACCATGGCATTTTCCCAGGCCCAGGCGGTTGAATTGTTTATTTATGACTCGTCTGGAGAGACGGTTCTTCACAAAAACTATGCCGCCGGGGATTTAAACAACAACCCCTCCAATCCCCAGTACAAGTCCTTTTACGTTCCTTGGGACGGCCGGAATGGAAACGGACAAATCGTCAAGACGGGGGTTTATTTCTATTCGGTTCAAAGCGGGGCGCTGATTGGCCGCAACAAAATCGCCCTGATCCAGGGCTCCAAATGATCAAGAATTTTTCACCACCAAGACTCCAAGACTCCAAGTTGAAATTATTTCCCAAAATCATCCCCTGGGTTTCCAAAAATTTGTCTTTTGTTGGTTTTGAAAAAAAAACAACCTTGTCTTTCTTGGTGTCTTGGAGTCTTGGTGGTGGAATAGGGTTTTTGTTTTTTTTCTTCATGGGTCCGGTGTGGGCCGATCAGCAGGGAGGCCAGAGGCCGGCCCCTTACCTGGAATACGGCGCCGGAGGTGCCCAGGTGGCCATGGGCGGCGCCACGGCGGGCCTGCGCAATGACGTGTCCTGCGGGTTTTGGAACCCGGCGGGCTTGAGCGGGCTCCGTGGTTTTCAGATCGAGAATCAATACACTTTTTTGGGCTTGAACCAGCAGTTGGATTATTTCTCGCTGGCGAACGGTTTTCGGGACAAGTTTTTTTACGGTGTCACGGCCTTTTACTACAGCGCCGGATATGACCTGGAAACCAGGGTTGGCCCGTCGGTTAATCCGGATTCCATTTTTGGCGACACCGAATTCACGTTTATCAGCTCTTTTGCCGTAAGGTTAAGCCCCCGATGGTCGGTGGGGGCGAATTTCAAGGTCTTGTCGCAAAGCATCGGTGGTTTTTCCGGGTTTGGATTCGGGGAAGACCTCGGCGTCCAATACCGGTTCACCAAATTCACGACCTTCGGTTTTATGGCCCAGGATCCCTACACCGTTTTCACCTACGCGAATTCCTCCTATCAAATTGTTCCCATAACCCTCAAGGCGGGAATCGCCCATCATGACGAAAAAATGGCGGCGAAAATAAACTTTGACCTTGAGTGGAGCAGTGACCTGGGTTTTAGGCCCCGGTGCGGGGTCGAATGGCGGCCGGCTGAGGTCATTGCTTTGCGGGGAGGGTTTTGGGCCGGGAACCTTACGGCGGGAACCTCGGGGGGAAGCCTCACGCTGAATTTTTCCACAGGGTTTGGAATTCTGATGCCCATGGGGGACAGCCTGATGGAACTTGACTATCACCTTTTACCCGACCGCTTAAACCCGGGAGGCTTTTTGCATCAACTTTCCCTGGTGGGGAAATTCCTTTGAAACAAACACAAGGCCTGAAATCGCGCTTGGAGTTTCTTCAACGACTCGGGATCAAGTATGTTTCCTCCGGTGTTCAGGCATTGGGAATTTCACCCTTGGAAAAAACGCCCGTGGAAAGCCCAGGATCGGAAACCGCGCCCCATTTTCAACCCGAACAGCCGCGCGGGGAATTGGCTCCTGATTCCTCCCTTGAAACAACGAATTCTTCCTCGGGTAAAAATAACTGGCTCAAGGGAGCGGCGGAAACCATTCCCGCCATGGAACTTCTCGCCTTTTATGAGGACATTCATGAGTGCCAAAAATGCCCCCTCGGAAAGACCAGGAAGTCCTTTGTGTTCGGAAGCGGGAATCCCCAGGCCCAGGTTATGTTTGTGGGGGAAGCGCCGGGAGCCGATGAGGACGAGCAGGGGTTGCCTTTTGTGGGCAAGGCCGGACAATTGTTGACCAAAATCATCGAATCCACCAAGACCTGGAAAAGGGAGGATGTTTTCATCTGCAATGTTTTGAAATGCAGACCTCCCGGTAACCGGACCCCCCAACCTGAGGAGATGGATCAATGCCGGCCTTATCTTGAGGAACAAATCAACGTCATTAAACCGAAGCTCATCATGGCTCTGGGTGCTGTCGCGGCCCAGGCCTTATTGAAAACCAAGGAGCCGGTGGGAAAACTTCGAAACCAATGGCATGACCTTCAGGGAATTCCCCTAAGGGTTACCTATCACCCCGCTTTCCTTTTGAGGGATGAAAGCCGCAAGAAGGATGTCTGGGAGGATATGAAGGAATTCGATAAGCGGTTTCGAGAAACCACAAAAGCCTGAATTTCCACTTGTTTTTAAGGATTTTAACGGGGTTATATCGGTTCCTTTCCCTGTATAATTCAATCCTCAAATTCATCCCCGGCGGCCACTTTTTCATGAGTTTCCCCCAAAAACACAAATCTTATTTTTGGTTTATGGCGTTTTCGCTTGTGGTTTCCTATTTCGCGATTGCCCCCGTGGTTTCAGCCCAGACTGATACTTATACCCCTACCCCATCCCCTACCAATACGCCATCGGGATTTGGTGGATTCTTTGGGAATCAAAATGGGGTCATGGGCAATACGATTTTTCCCATGGACAGTTCGGCTAAAAAATTGTCCTGGCGTTTTACGGCCCGAGCCTCGAAAACACTAAATAAAATAGAGATTTACATTTTTGGAGTGACTGGAATCTGCCCTCAATACACCGTTGGTTTACAAGGCAGTGACGGCGGGGCTGTCCCGGATGGGACTTATCTCACCAGCGCCGACACCACCTTGGCCGCGGGCTGGAACACGATAACAGTCCCGGATTACGCCTTGACCGCCGGAACCATCTATCAAATCGTCATTCAATACTCCTCGGGCACCATCGATGGTTCAAATAATTGCCAACCCACCCAAGGGACAAATCCAAACGCCCGATTAATTCCCTTAGACCAATTTTACGACGGCCAATTGGAATGCCTGACAACCAGCGGCGGAAATTGGACCCCGTCCGATCTAATGCCCATTTTTGTTCTCGATTTCAATGACTCCACCCAATATGGAAATCCCTACGCGGGTGGAAACTATTATGTTTATGGATCCATTTATATGGCGGAGGTATTTCAACCTTCCGGCGATGTTCAGGTAAACAAGTTGGGTTTTTACCTGATCCGGTTAGGAACTCCGGCCGATAACCTTTATTACGTTTTGGTGGATACGACCCAGGGGATAACCATCGACAGCGGGGTTTTGGGAACCCCCGCCAGCGTGCCGACCTTTTTCGACTGGGTGGAAGCGAATCTTTCCGGAAGTTTTACCCTGCTTTCAACGGATACTTATCAGGTTTTCCTAAAATCCTCTGGCGGGAATATATCCAATACCTATTATGTCAGCGCTCCTCAGGCGGCTGGATTCACCAGCGCTTATAACTCCTTAACCTATGATTCGACCACCTCCTATTTTCAATACACCTTAACAGGAGGGGCTCCCTGGACCAGCCTTTTGTACAGAGATTTGTCGTTCCGCTTTTCCATCGACACCAATCCGACCTCCACTCCCACCGAAACACCCACCTCCACTCCAACCAATTCCCCAACGGAGACCCCCACCCATACCCCGTCCAACACTCTGACCAATACGCCCACGGAAACCCTGACTGACACTCCAACGGATACGCCGACACAAACTCCCACGGATACTCCAACCAAAACCCCGACGAACTCACCAACGATAACCCCGACCTTTACTCTCACCGCTTTACCCAATCCCGGGATCGACTGGTGGCAAGCCACGAGCTCTGCCGGGTTCAGCGCGCGATATGGTCATGCCAGCTTGGTATTTAACGGCAATATTTGGGTGATTGGCGGTTTCGATGGAGGAAGTAAAAATGATGTTTGGTATTCCCCTGATGGGGTGAGTTGGACCCAGGCAACCGCTTCTGCCGCCTTTACCCCAAGGTTTGGTCATTCCGTCCTGGTATATAACAATGAGATGTGGGTAATCGGGGGCTTTGACGGAAGCGAAAAAAACGATGTATGGTATTCCTCCGATGGGGTGAATTGGATTCAGGCGACAGGATCAGCCGCCTTCAGCGCGAGACACTTACACGCGTCGGTTGTTTATAACAATTTAATGTGGGTAATAGGGGGAGCTAGCGGCAGTTTTTTAAATGATGTTTGGTATTCGGCGGATGGAGTGGGTTGGACACAAGCGACTGGTTCAGCCGCCTTTAGCACAAGAGGGGCCCATACCTCGGCTGTTTACAACAATCAAATGTGGGTGATCGGAGGTACTGGCAGCGGTCCTTTTAATGATGTTTGGTCTTCCGGCGACGGGATAAATTGGACTCAAGCAACGGGATCAGCGGCTTTCAGTAAAAGATGGTTTCATTCATCGCTCGTCTACAACAACGAAATATGGGTAATCGGGGGGTTTGACGGAAGCAGCCGTAATGATGTTTGGTTTTCCGGGGACGGAACAACCTGGACACAGTCAACTCCAGCGGCCCAATTCATAGGAAGAAATGGTCATACAAGTGTTGTTTTCAACAATCAGATGTGGGTTATAGCAGGGGACAAAACTGGAAGCGGAAGTCTTGCGAATGACGCTTGGTATTCCCCTTATGACGGCAACACACCGACCCCAACAAATTCTCCGACAAAAACACCGTCAAATACCCCAACCCTAACCCCCACGGATACACCCACCAACAGTCCCACGAACTCCCCAACCCCAACGCCGACAAACACCCCCACGGATACCCCGACCATTACTCCCACAGATTCTCCTACAAAGACCCCTACCCTAACTCCAACCAAAACCCCAACAGCAACTCCAACTGATTCACCTTCTATGACGCCCACCAACTCCCCGACGAATTCACCAACGATTACCCCGACCAACAGCCCAACCGAAACCCCGACTGACACTCCAACGGATACGCCGACACAAACTCCCACGGATACTCCAACCAAAACCCCGACGAACTCACCAACGATAACCCCGACCAAC
>JAHFCG010000159.1 GCA_023249615.1 candidate division FCPU426 bacterium
AAAGTCGTGAGTCATGAAACCCTCCAAAAAAGTATTAACCACGGTTAAACACAAAAATTAACTTAAATTATTTTTCCGCCGATCAAACCCGATGAAGGCCGATAAGGATTTTAAATATGAATCGGTTTAGGCAGTCATCGGCGTCCATCGGTCGTTATCGGCGGTTGCCCTTCCTGTTTAAAATATAACTTCTAGCCCTCCCCTGACATGAAACCTCGGCATAAGATAACCAGCCTGAACCTCGATGTTTTGTCCCAAAAGATTATCCCCGTTCAACCAGAGGGAAAAGGTCTTGGTGAAATGGTATGTGGCGTCCAAGCCAACCGTCATGTAGGCAGGAAGAAGGACTGAGGTCGAATCATTAGCCTCACGTTCCGAAAAGGCCTGAAGTTCCAGGCGGGTTTCAAGTTTATCATTCCCCCGGTAAAGCGAAAGAATCCCGCGATGAGCCGGCAGATTGGTTAAAAAGAATCCGTTTCCGGAATTGTTTATTCCCTGAGTCCATTGATAAGTGGCCGCGGCCTGCCAATCCTTCATGAAACTCCATTGGATGTTGGCTCCGGCCCGATTGAGTTGAATTTGATTCAAATTAGCATAGGTTTGAATATTTGACGGGGCGGCCGGTGAAATATCCGTCCATTGGTGATAGTTCATTATTTGGGCCGAAGATCCTGAAAGTGAACAGACAATTTGTTCCGAAAGTTTTTGGGTAAATCTACCTCCCCATTCGCTGGTTACCTCTGTCGGCAGGGGAAAACCAGCTTCAGGGCTGATATGTTCGGTATTCATAAAGGTATTGTGGAAACTGTCAACGTAGCGGTCGGTCCGGTAAAACAGGTTCACCTGGCTTTTCCCAAAGAAACGCCAGGTAAAATCAATCACAGGGAAAAATTTGAGGGGAAGGTCCAGTCCGTTCCCGCTTTGACCCTGAACCTTCGCGGTCAGGGCCAAATCTTCCCCTTTCTTGAGATAAACTTGAAGGCCGAACCAAGTCCAGTCATACCCGCCCGCGGCTGGAATGGAAAAGTCGGAGGTTGCGTGACGCGCTCCCACTTCCAGGACAAGACGGTTTAAAAACGGATCAATTTCATCGGCGGTTAACTTAAATTGCCCTTCCAGTTCCTGCGTTTGGTTGGTTTTTGTTGTTTGATCCCAGTAGGTCAGGGTGGTTGGCTGGTTGGCGACCTTGACCTGGGCCTGAACCGAATTGGAAATTTTCCAAATCAGGGCGCCGGATTGGTCCGACCCCTGGTGAAATTCCCGGATAGAGGATTGAAAGGGCAGTTCCGCGTCGTTTTGAATCATGTTGCCCGATAAAACCAAACTAAAGGGGGAAGATGGGAAAAGTTTGATGTCCAAACCGTATTTATATTTCCGGTCACCATTAAAACCACCCGCGGTGGCTTCCCCACCCCAGGTGGAATAAAAACCGTTCAAGAGATATTGAAAATCTTTGGCCTGCTGGCCAAAAAGACCCCAGCCCCCATAAGTATTGGGATAACCTCCACCCAGGTGAAGAATAAAAGCGGTGTCTTTTGAAGGGCCGGCTTCTTCCGCTGTGAGCGCGGTGAAGGTTTTGTTAAGCCCCGGCAAATCATTAACGGCTCGGTCAACACCGGTCAGGTCACGGCTTCCCAGGGTGACATCGTTTTCTTTTCGATCCAACCGTTTAGCGCCGATGGTTAATTCGTTTTCCCCTGTAATAACAACCTCCGGAAGTGAAAATTCCGGAACCGCGGTAGGACGGTTCTGGAGTGGAGCCTTTTCCCCCTCTCCCTGGGAAGGTTTCTGATTGGCGGAAGGGGCCTGTCCGCTTGGTTCACCCGCGCCTTGGAGTTCTTCGGGTTTGGAAATATCGGATTTATCCGCGGATGATGTTTTGTCAACGGCTATTTCGCCGGCACCGGGTGTTTCATCCTGGGCCTTAGCCGAAACAGCGGTTGAAAAAACAATAACCAGAAGCAAAAGACTTAGCCGCCGATAAAGGCCCAAAAAAGCCGATGAGGTCTTATATTTCAGAATAAATTTCTTCGTTATCGGCTTATATCGGTTGTGATCGGCGGTTAAATGAGTGTTATTCATTTAGGAACCTCCGTTGTTAGAGGTACAAGTGTGGGAGACGCTTCGGGCACGGCAGGTTCAACCACTTCCCCCTTGGGTTTGGTTTTACCCTTTCGAGCTTTGGTTTTCTTCACGGGCTTTGGTTTGGGTGGGTTTTTCGCCTTTTCTTTCAATACAAAAGGCTTCAAGGCTTCCAAACGTTTAAGGGTAGCCGAACGATAGGCCTTAATTTTCGTGTATTTTAGAATTCGGTTATAGGCCTCCTCGGCCTTCGTGAACTGCTTCATTTCCTCGTAACATTCCGCGATTTTGGCAAAAGCAGTCACCACCCATTGATCCTGTTTGGGGTAGTGGATAATTAACTGGTTGAATTCAGCAACCGCTTCGGGATATTTCTTTTTCTGCTTCAGAAGATCCGCGTGATAAAAGGCCGCCTCGACCGCCAATTTTTGATTGGTGGATTTCATGGTTACCTCATAAGCCGTTAAGGCCTCGTCCTTCTTTCCGTTCTTTTCAAGAAGAACACCGGCTTGCAAACCGGCTTCCTGGGCCAGAGGGTCATTTCCATAATCCTTCAATAACCTCTGAAAAAATTCCAGGGATTTATCCATATTCCCCATCTGCTTTTCGCAAATGGCACTATTGAAAAGTGAGTGAGGCGCCAGCCGGTGGTCGGGGTAATTCTGGAAAATATTGGCGTAGGATTCCAGGGCATCCTTGAAGTTTCGCGACTCAAAATAAAGTGACCCAAGGCTGAATTGGGCTTCCAGGGCGAGCGGATCCTTGGGGTATTTCTTCAATAATTCCTGAAAAACGGGTAGTGCTTCCTTGTTTTGGTCGTTTTTTACGAGGGCGGTTCCCATCCAAAACATGGCCCTGGGGTTATCAGGGCTTTCAGGATACTTTTCCAAAAGTGTTTTATAGGCGGTCACGGCCTCGGAATATTTTTCATCATGAAAAAGGTTGTCCGCGAGGCGGTACTGAATGTTGGGAGCGAAGGAACTCGTGGGAAATTTCTCCAGAAAATCCCTGGCGACCTTTGAGGATTCCATTTTTTCACCCAGTTTTTCCGCCGACCATTGCAACCCGTAAAGAGCGTCCGGTAAAAGAGGGTGATTGGGGTAAAGATCCAAAAAGCTTTTGTAAACCGCTTTGGAGTCTTTGAAACGCTTCAGGTTAAAAAGACAGTCAGCTTCCCTTAGATGGGCTTCAGGGGCCAGAGGGTCCTTCGGGAATTCCTCCTCCACCTTTTTGAATAAAGCCTGGGAACTGTCAAAATCCTTCTCCCGGAAATATCCCCAGGCCGTCCAATAGAAAAGCCGTGATTTGCGGTCTTCTGTTCCGGGCTTTTGGAGAAGGGCCTTCCAAAGTTCGGTTGCCCTCGGGAATTTTTGCTGACGGTAGGCGCACCAGCCAAGCTGTTCCAGGGCGTCCAGGTTGTAAGGGGTGACAGCCTTATCCAGGATGAGTTGCCGGTAAGCCGGTTCGGCCTTTTCATATTCGTGTTGGTTGTAAAAACAGTCCCCTACCCGTAATTGAGCCTCCATTCCAAGGGGGGATTTTGGATTCAAATGGTAGGACTTCTGGAAAGGTTTGGCCGCCTCGTCGTATTTTTCCTGTTGAAACAAACTCCAACCCAAACCGGATTGGCAATTAAGGGCCAGAACACCCGTGGGTTCATTTTTAAGCGCGGTTTCATAATTTGTTTCAGCTTCCTGGTATTTTTTCAATTGATAGGCGGTTTCGGCGGCTCCCCAGTAAGCCCTGGTTTTCAAGTTTCCTTCCGCGTTTTGGGAGGTCGATTTGAATTCCTCCATGGCAGCTTCGAATTTTCCTGAAGCGTAGTCACACCATCCCTGCCAATAGGACGAGGCCTGCGCCAATTCTTCCGGTCCCTTTGACAACAATTGACCGTAAAGGTCCCTTGCCTCCGTGTATTTTTCCTGCAAATAAAGACAACCGGCGCTTAGGTACATGGCGTCCCACTTCAACTCGCTTTCGGGGGTGAAGTGATCGACGATCTCGAAATGATCCCCAGCTTCATCGAATTTTTTTTCGGAAAAATCCAGCCACCCCAGCCCGAATTCCAACAAGTCGGAGGGAGTTTTGTGTCCCGCCAGCTCAAGGCCCCGGGCATAGGCCATTCGGGCATCTTCCGTGTTTCCAAGCGCGTAGGATTCGGCACCCTGCCTTGCCGCGGCCCAGGGGGCCAAAAGATGAGTGGGAAAGGATTTGACGATTTTCCCGAAAGTTGCCTCGGCGTTGGTATGGTCCTTCAGTTTTTCAAAGCACCAGCCGGTGCCGTACAGGGCCGGAGCCTCCAGGAAATCCTCCGGGTAATTTTTCAGGAAACCCTGGTAGGCAATCAAGGCCGCCTTGAAATTTTCCATACGAAAATGTGTTTCGGCGAGCTGGAAAAGGGTTAATTTACGGAGAGTATCGTCCGAAACGTTTTCAAGGACTTTTGAAAAACCATTCAGGGCCTTCTCATAATCCTTGTGCTGATAAAGACACCAGGCCTGGAGGTAGCGGACCAGGTTGGAATACTGGTATTTTGGATTTTGATCCAGGATTTTCCCGTATTGCTTTCCCGCGTCCTCATATTGTTCAAGCTGGAAATAACACTCAGCTTCCCAGAAATAAAGATCGGAAAAGGTATCCCGCTCAAAAGCCCTTTTTTCCAGCTCCTGAAATTTCGCGATCGCCGTTTTGTAATTATTCAAATAAACCGAGGCTACCGCTGATTTGAATTCAAGCCCCAGCGCGCCAGCGGATAAGGGGTTCAGGTGCAGGGATTGTTGGTAGGCTTGATAAGCGGAGGCGTAATCCTTTTCGTGGAATTGGGTCTCCCCGATCAGCCTCAAGGCGAGGGCCCTTTCAATCGAACTTTCGCTTTTTTCCTCGACCAAAAGAAACCGTTCCATGGCCAGGTGATAGGCGCGGGATTTCAGAAGCGCCCTTCCCTCCTCGGCGGGCGATGGCGGGTCTATCCCGGCCGCGGAAGTCCTGTTGTGGAGGCAGGTGAATACCCACAAAAGAAGGGAAACAATAAAGAAGGGTGATTTTGAAAAGGTTCGAAATTTCATAAGTTGTTCGTTATTTTGACGAACGAGTTTGTCCTTTGGAACAAGAAAAATGAATTTGGACGGTTTTGATCGGCAGCTGGACGGAAACCGATACCAAACGGGGCCGGCTATCAAAAGATGTCAAGTGGGAAAAAAAGAAGCCTTTCATTTCTAGGATGAAAGGCTTCCAAAAAAACTAAATACTAATTTTAAATCACGTCAATAATCGTCATCCTCGTCCTCATCCTCAGCCTTGGATTTTTTGAGGAACTTTTTCAACATTTTTTGGAAGGCTCCGGTTTTGCGGTGAACCGCGTTTTCATCATTCGAATCTTCCTCCTGCTTGTCATCGGTTTTCTTTGCCAGGGCCTTGATGCTGAGGGCAATCCGGCGTTTTCCGGAATCAATCGACAAAACCTTGACGGTCACCTCCGAACCCACCTTGACGGCATCCTCGAGCTTTTTGGGTGGCGGATGGGAAATTTCGGTCTTGTGAATCAAACCCTCGATGTTCTTTTCCAGTTCCATGAAGGCCCCGAATTCCACAAGGCGGTAAATCTTGCCGGTGATAATCTGGCCTTGTTTGTATTTTTCCTCGACCTTATCCCAGGGATCGCCCTCGACTTGTTTCAATCCAAGGGAAATCCTCTTCTTTTCCATGTCAATGGCGAGCATTTTCACGGTGAGGTTTTGGCCGATCTTGAAATCCTTTTGCGGGGCTTTGGACCTTTTGTCCCAGGTGATATCGGACTGGTGCAAAAGACCTTCCAGACCATCCGCGATTTCCATGAACCAGCCAAAATCAGTGACGTTGGTAACGGTTGCCTGGAAATTGGAACCGATGGGGTGGCGCTGGCTGACATCATCCCAGGGGCTTTTTTCCAACCGCTTGAAGCTGAAGTTGATTTTTCTTTTCTCAAAATCTATTTCAATGATCTGGGCCTGTTTCTTGTCCCCGATCTTGAAAATGTCGGACGGTTTTTTAAGTTTTTTGGACCAGGAAATCTCCGTCACATGGCAAAAACCCTCAAGGTTATCCGTGGTTTTCAGGAATGCGCCGTAATCGGCGAAGTGGGTGACTTCGGTGTCGACGATTTGGCCAACCCGATAGCGTTTTTCAGCGTCCGCCCAAGGATCGGGGGTCATTTGTTTCATGCCGAGGGAAATTTTGCCTTTTTC
>JAHFCG010000042.1 GCA_023249615.1 candidate division FCPU426 bacterium
TTGAAAGAGTTGGATCGTGTCCATCATTTACTTCCCCCGCCTTTATAGAAATCCAGGCCTGTGTTTCCGGGCGATTTAACAAAACTTAAACCTTTAAGTTACCAAACCCCGCCCGCGCCACCTCCCCCCGAAGCGCCGCCGCCAAAAGCTCCGTCAGATTCACCGCCAACAAAACCTCCGGTATAAGGGATTTGCGGCCGGGTAGAACCCGCGAGAAAGTTTCCCAGATAACTTCCAAAAAAGAGTCCAATGATGCTTCCCAGGGTCGCCCCCATAATGCCCCCGGAGACGATTTCAAGAATGACGCCCAAAACGCTTCCTAAAGCGTAGCCTAAACCGAATCCGATAAAACCCAAGAAAATACTTGGAAAAATGCTCTCGAAAAGGAATTCAAAAAATCGAGAAAAAAATTTTCCTGTTCGACCCTTCCAGGCATTGCCATAGGCGGAATAAATCATCAAAAGAACCCACGAAACCACCCCAAGAACCCCGCCCGCCCCGGCGAAAAAATCGCCCAACGAATTGTAGTGGGTGTGCCAAAAATAGAAACCGGTATTCCTCCATAAAACGAACTCAGAATGCCCTCCCAAAAAATAGCCCAAAACAATCCCCAAGCCGCCGCCTAAACTGATTCCTAAAACACGCTTCAAACCTGCTATTAACCCACCCTTACCCGTAACCAAAACGAAACCAAGGAATCCCCCGAAAACCCCACCTAAAGCTCCCGCTAAAGGGCTGTTGAAAATCATCCCAAGAAAGCTCCCAATACCGCTGCAAAAACTCCCGACGACAACATCCCAGTACTCCTCGAAATGGCCCCTGTCTTTCCCGTCTGGATTCAGGAGATCCTCAAACCCCCACGTAATACAACAACCGGACACTAAAATTCCCCAAACTACATAGGCTCTTCCAAAAAGAAAGCAGGGCACGATCCCATATAGAAGCACTAATAAGATGACCGCGCCGCAACTTAGGATAAGCTTAAAACCGCGCAACTCCTGATTCTTCAATCGTTGCTTTTTTCCGCAAGAAGGACAAATAACCATCGCGCGGCGTATCGGTCCGCCGCAATGGAGGCAGGAACTTGAGGTTCGATTCCCAATCCCCTCCATTAAAGGTCTGTTCCGCCAACCCAAAAATAAAAAAAGCGCCGCCAAGGTGGAGAAAATATATCGGGAGGAAGGGGCGTAAAGATAAGACAAGGGCAAAACGATCATTCCGCCAATGATCGCGAACCTCATGAGTTTAGGAACGGCTTTATCACCTTTTTTCCCGCTCATCCTCCCTAGCGCGTAAAAACCGATAACGATCATGAGTTGAAGAAAAAACGTCATGTCAAACCCCAATCAAGGAAATCCAAAAGAGTCAAAAAAAATCAAAAAAGGGAAAACAAACCGTTTCAGTAGGGAAGCCCTTTTAACAGAGGGATTCGGTCAAAAATTCCCACTCGCGCCGCCGCCGCCCGAGGAACCGCCGCCGAAACCCCCGAAACCAATCCCCCCTACGAAACTGCCCGCTAAAAACTCCTTGATCGTAAGCCCTGAAAAACGCTTCTTTACCCATTGGAGCGCGTAAAACCCCAATAGAATGGGGATGCCAAAACCCATGAAAATAAAAAATCCCTCCCCGTCTGAAGGGCGTAATAAGGTCGCGACGATAATTAAACCACCCGGCAAAAAGGATAAGGAAATAATTAATCCATACAGAATTCTTAATAAAAACCGGCTAAAAATACGTTCCACCACAGTCTTCCAACCGCCGCCCCGATTGGTCATTAAAACATACACCGCAATGCCCCCGAAAATGCCTAAATAAGAACCGATCTCTTGATGGCCGGTAATAGCGTAACCGAATTTATAACCAAGATAACCTCCCGTAAAAACCATGAAAAAAATAAAAAACTTCTTTGAACCTCGTTTTAAGGAATTTTCCTTTGCTCCCGCCTGAGAAACCTTCCCCGCGGAAGTTTTTGAACCGACTGTTTGTCCTGACTCCAAACGTGTCAGCCAAGTCAATAAGAAAATAATAAACAACGCCGCGGAAGATAAAAAAACAAAAATCATAAAACCATTTACAAGGTCCTTCTGCAGCAAGTCTTTCCAGGGGCCCTCCGGTTTTTGGGGCACAGCAATGAAATCTTTTGAGAGGCCCAGCAGTTCTTGAGGCATGGCGGAACCGAGGGCAAAAAAGAAATTAGTAAAAGCAAACCATACAGGCCGTTTTGACCATGCGACTATAAATAAAGGTTTTGAGTTACCATCCGCCACTCGCGCCACCTCCGCCCGAGCTTCCTCCCCCAAAACCCCCGAACCCGCCGCCGCCGCCGAAACTTCCGCCAAAACCGCTTGAACTTCCGCTGTGCCAATCTCCCTGGCTCCATTTAAGGGACTTTTTAGAAAGTCGAATGGTTCTCCACGTCCAAACAAAGGTCAGAATGGCTAGGCTGAAACAATAAAAAGGCAGATAAGGATTATCGGCTTCTTTTCCGAAAACGAGGGACATGAAAACCGGAATCCCGCCAAACATCGCGCCCCATAGGACCGATGGGTAAACTTTACCCTTGAAACCTGAGGCCAGAACAATGAAACCGGGGATTATAAAAAAACTGAAAAACAACCCGAGAAACAACCCTAAATGACGGCTCATCCAAGTTCCGTCATTTGATTCCGGCGAGGGTTCGTAAGTCTCGCCATTAAGCATTTGGGAAATACGCCGGACACCGCTCAAAACCCCGACCGGATAATCTCCCCGTTTGAAAGCCGGCGTGAAATCTTCCCGGAAAATTTGCCCGCATAAACCATCAGGCAGGATGGCTTCCAAACCGTACCCCACCTCGATCCGCATTTTTTTCTCGTTAGGCGCAACCAGCACCAACACCCCGTTATCTTTTTTCTTCTTTCCGATGCCCCACAGCTTGAACAACTTAATGGAATATTCCTCAACGGACATGCCTTCCAAAGACTTGACGGTCACCACCGCGATTTCCGCGGAGGTCTTTTGTTGGGTTTGATTGATTAAAGAGGTGAGTTCAAATTTTGTCTTTTCGTCGAGGACCTTGGCAAAATCGCTGACGTAAACCTGTTCGTTGAACCCCAAGGGTTTTGGGGGCATGGCCGAGCAGACGGTTGGGTGGAAAGCGGAAGTTAAAAACAAAGCTAAAAACCAAGGCCTTTTAATCAAGGACAAACTCCTTTAAAAGGCTTCAAAAAAACCAGTAGTGGAAACTCAATTGACGAATCAGTGTAGTTTAAAGGGCTTTGACGACAGCCGTCGCGGCGTCGTGAACTTCCTGATAAAGCCTCTCCAACTCGTGCCGCTTGAGCTTGATTTCCTTGCGTTTTAACCTGCGGCACGCTTCGAAAGGAAGTGAAAGATCCGGTTTCAATTTTTTTCCCAAAAGTTTCTGGGCGTGTTGGAACAAGTGGGCGAAGGAGGTGCCAAATTGGATCAGGAACACCTCCAAACCGTAGCTGTCCCCCCGTAATTCCGCCCAGGCCGTACGCAGGCGCAAAAGCTTGGAAGCCAGCTCGAATTCAAGCTGATGCCTCAGGTTTTTGGTGCTGACCCTGATTCCCCTGAGTGGGTCGGAACCATAAATAACCTTGTGGTTTTTAAGAATTCCGGAGAACTCCACCGGAAAAACATCCGCGAAACTTTTAAGTTCCCCTTTGGTCCAAAACACCGGGCGGATATTGGCCTTTCGTTGACCTTGGAGAATAATTTTCTCCGCCAAGGAGAGAGGATCGAGCGAGACCTCGTTTAACACGATCATCACGTTCATGTCGGACTTTTTGGGGTCATGACCATCCTTGGCCCCGCTTCCGTAAAGGACCACGGAAACAAGGTTGTTCCCCAAATGTTCCTTCAACCCACTCAGAAAATTTTCCAAATGCTCTTGCATAGAGGCCCCCTGTTAAAATTTTTCCACCTTGGGTGGTTCCTTGGCCGCTTCCTTGGCCTTAATGTGGGTTTCGTAAACCTTGAAATTTAATAACCCGGCGATGATGTTGGAAGGAAAAACCTTTTCAGATTAAATTTCTAATTTAAGTATAGGACCGTTTGGGGCTCCTTAAGCTAAATTTCACCCCCCTATTCGTTTTTCAAATCGGGAGAATCCCTAAATTCCTGAAAAAAGGCGGGTAATCCTATCGGAATAAAAAAGCATTAAAAAGGTCCCTCTATCAAAATTGAGCTCCTCCGCTATTCCGTTTATCCTTTATCCATCGAATTTTTTAAAAACGTCGCGGTAAATCATTTTCGCCTCTTCGTCCAACCCCTGAAGCGGCCTGCCTTCCAGCGCTTCCACGTTACGCAGATGCAGTCCGAGAAGCTCGACCATCAATTGGAGGACATTGTCCTCCGATCCCACTGAAATGATGTTTAAAAATTTGGATCGAAAGATTTGGGGATAATCCCTTAAGGTTTCCTGTAGCTTTTTACCTTCCTTTAGGTCGGCCCTCGCTTTCAGGATGATTTCGGCCAAAAATTTATTTTCGGTTTTTCCGGCGATGGCTCCCATCGCGTCCCATGGCGAAAGTCCGCCCTTCAACAAAACCATTAAATGTCTGGCGAAAATGGCCAGGTCCCTGGTGGTTATCTTTTGCTCGTTGGGTCCGGGACAATAACCTTTTAAATCCAATTCCCCGGGGGGAATAAACCCGGAAACCTTCCCGTCTTCCATTCCCGTCCAATCGGCCCGGATATTCTCAATATCCTCCCATAAATCCTCCAACAGCTTTCTCTGTTGTTTTGAGGAAAAAAGTTCCTCCTGAAAATCCTCGAGCTTTCGGGACAAAAACTCGAAATAAAAAGCCCCGTGAAGAAACTTGGCCTTTTTTTTCAAAAGTGGGGATTCTTCCAGTTTTTCCTCCGCGTAACGCCGGGTAAGCCCATGAACGGCGTAACGACCCTTGGCCGTTCGTTGAAGCAGGGATTTATCGGCCAACGTTGAAAGAACGGGAAGAAGGGCGCCCGCAACCTTTTCCGCGGCTTCCCTTCGGAACCCTCCCCGGAAAACAGACAATACGCTTAAAACTTTTTTTTCAGTGTCAGAAAGGAATTTCCAGGAATATTCAAACACGGCCCTCATGCTTCTCTGGCGTTCCGGCAGGTCCCCCATGGTACCCGCGAGAAAATCCCGGTTTTTCTCGATCTCATCGGCGATTTCCGAACAGGAAAGTTTTCTCACCCATGAAGCGGCCAATTCCAGGGCCAGCGGTGTACCCTCGACCAGCCTGCATAGGCGGGCCACCGCGGGCCTGTCTTTTTCGGAAAGTTTGAAGCCGACCTGGGCCCTTCGCGCGCTTTGGATAAATATTTGTACCGCCCCATTTTCCTCGAATTTCTGCCCGGAATCGTCCGCCCAGTCTTTCATCCCCTGAACCTCGAAAACCCATTCGGCCCGGAGGTTCAAGCGCTGCCGGGAGGTGACGAGCAAATCCACCCCGGCCCCCGCCTGGAGTATTTCCAACAAAATTTCCCCCCCGGGAACAAGATGTTCAAAATTATCGAGAATCAAAAGTATGGTTTTATCCTTAAAGTAATTTAAAAATTGCGCCTTCTGTTCTGTTCCGCCCAGGGAAAGTTTGAGGGTTTTAGCGATGATGGGAATGACGCTGTCGGTGGGATTAAACGGGGAAAAAGGTATGAAGAACACGCCGTCAGGATATTTTTCAATGGCCTCCGCCCCGGCTTGAAGGGCTAATCGTGTTTTACCGATGCCTCCTGGCCCCAAAAGGGTCAACAATCGGCAGCCCGGATCGCTTAAAAGCTTTTCAATCTCCCGGAGTTCCTCCTCCCTTCCGAGGAAGGGGGTCAGCTGGTGGGGCAGGTTGTTGGGATGCGCGGAGAGGGATCGGAGGGGCGGGAATTCCCGCAATTTAAGATCGGGGTGGAGCAGGCCGTAAATTTGCTGGGGTTCACCCAGGTCCTTAAGCTGGTGAACCCCCATGTCCTGAAGGCTGGCGCCCGCGGGCAGGGGGTAAGTTTTGGCGACCTCGGGGGTCACCAAAATCTGCCCTCCCCAACCCACCGCCATGAGCCGGGCCGTTCTGACCACGACGGGGCCGAAATAATTTTCCTCATTTCCATCCCCGCGTTTTTCAGCGGGCCCGGCGTGGAGACCCATTCGGATACGAATTTCGCCGATTTCACCCCAATCCTCCCTCCACAACTGCTTTTGAATTTCGAGGGCGCACCCCATCGGATCTGGTTTTCCACCATCCTCAAAAACGGAGAAAATCCCATCGCCGGTATGGCTGATGATTCTCCCGCCATATTTGACAATGTTCCCCTTTAGAATGGCGTCATGGCGTTTCAGCGCCTTTAGAAATAGATCTTTGTATTTTTCCAACGCAAGCGTGGAATTTTCGATGTCGGTGAACATAAAAGCGGGCATGGCGGTCCTTGAAAACCGATTTTGATTCATTATAAATCCGAAGGTTTTTTGAGGGACTTTTAATATTCCTCCCCCGCCTCCTTCTTCCTGGCCTAAAAATGTACGATTTGAAACGGCCTGGAAGGCTTAAAACCTCCTATTCGGCCACCCCATTTTCCGCAAAGGGGTTTAAAATAAGAAAAATGAAGCAAAGGAGCGGAAATGGCGAAAAGGACCGATGAAAACCGGCAACTTTTAAAAATTTTGGAAAGTGTGGATTTTTTTGAAAAACTGAAAGTCGGACAATTGGAACAACTCATCGAAAAAATAAAAAAATTGTCCGTCCCCAAGGGAAGAACGGTGATAAAGGAAGGAGAGCCGGGCGATGCCTTTTATATGATCTCCAGCGGCAAAGTATCCATTTGGCACAAAAAAAGCCTGTTTAACAAGGATATTTTCCTGACAGACCAGGGCCCCGGCGAGTTTTTCGGTGAAATGGCGCTGGTCACCAACCATCCAAGGTCCGCGACAGTCGTCGCTGAAACTTCCTGTGATTTTTATGTTCTTTACCGGAATGACTTTAAGGAAATCCTGATGAAGAACCCAAATATTTCAGGGATGATTGAAAAGGCGCTTAGAAACCGCCAGGTAAGGTCCACTCAAAAAAGAAGCGAAGGCAAATAGTTTTTCCTTATGATAAACCCCTCTTCGAATAGGGGAATCCCCCATTGAAGAGCTTCGGGGTCAATTTTGGTTTTCAGTTTTTTTCGGGTGTGTTGGTAAACAACGCCCCGATAATCAAGGGGTGACCTTCTTTAATTAGCGGGCTTCATGATCCGAAGCACCGGGCCCTTCGTGACCTTGCGAAGGGGGAAATAAACCAGGTGGGTTCGAGGGTCCGCCAGAACGCTGTGGGCGTTCTGGCCCACGGGAAAATCCCCGACCTTCTCGACTTTGCGGTCCCGCACCCTAAAAACGGAGACAAGGCCTGATTCAGAAGCCACATAAAGATATCCCATCCCCGGGTCAAACGACATGACATCCGGTTCCTTGCCGACCAGTGAAACCCCGATGATCTGAAAATTATTCATGTCCATGGCCACAATCCTCTCGTCCCCGTCGAAGGCGATAAAGGCGAGGTGGGAATTGGGGTCCAGGCATAACCCGTGGGGGTGTTTCCCCCCGATCAGCGGATAACGGTTGATGATCTTGTCGGTCCTGGGATCGATAATCGCCAGTTCATTGGTTACAACTACGGTGAATAACAAGTGTGAATTGGGGTCGTAACAAATATTCCCAACTTCGCCCCCCATTTTGATGGAGTTAACCCTCGTGTTTTTCTCCACATCGATGACGCTGACCTCCCCGCCTGTTTCATCCGAAACATAAAGTTTCTTCTGGTCCGGGGCGTATGCCATGCCGTCCGGAAAATGTCCCCCGGGAATTTTCGCGATGACCTTGAGGCTCAGTGAATCCAACACCATGACCTGGTGATGACGGGACACGCTGGCGTAGAGGCGGTGAAGCTCGGGGATTATCAGGACCCCGGTAACCCCCGGAAAACCGTTCAGGGTCTCGGAAACCCTGTTTTGCTTGGTGTTAAAGACGATAATTTGACCGGCACCCATGTGGGAGATATAGAGGGTTCCTGTTTCGGTATCGAGGGTTTGGTAATCAAACCGGGAAACGCCCCCGGTCAAGGGGATGTCGGTTTGAAGTCCGAGGAAGGAAGTGGGATCGGCCAACGCGGTCGAGACCGCGATAAATCCCAGAAACGTTATGATTAACCATCGGCTGGTGAATGACATAGGCGGATATTTTAACAGCCAAAATGGATTTTCAATTCTTAATTTGGGATGTCATTCCGAGGAGCAAAGCCGATAGGCTTGATTTGCGACGTCGGAATCTCAGGTTTCTGACTGTTTTGAACTGAGATTGCCACGGCCCCAAACGCCCCGATTGGGGCTGGGCCTCGCAATGACAAATAAACTCAAAAATTAAAACTCACTCTATTGCGCGTCGATCAGGCGGTTAATGATTTTCCACTCCGAATCAGTGACGGGTTGGACGGACAGGCGGGACAAGCGGAAAAGCGCCATGTTCTTTAACCCCGGGACTTTCTTTAGGAAATCCAGGGGGATGATTTGTTTGCAAGTCTTTACGAATTTCACATCCACCATGTACCAGGAGGGTTTGGCGGGGTCGCTCTTTTCATCGAAGTGAATATCCTTGGGATCAAAGGCTGTATGGTCGGGATAGCCCGCTTTGACGACTTCCCCCATCGCCACAATCCCGCTGGGCTTTCCTCCTGAGTAATAGAAGAACATCCCGTCGCCTTTTTTCATCTGGTCCCGCATAAAATTGCGGGCCGTGTAGTTTCTCACCCCGTCCCAGAAGGTGACCTTGTCCTTTTTCCACTGCTCAATGGAATAGGCTTCTTCCTCGGCCTTCATGAGCCAGTATTTTCGTGAAGACATAGAACCCTCTCTCACCACGAAGTACACAAAGTTCACAATGTAAGAATTAAATCGGTTTAAAAAATTTAATATTTACTTCGTGTACTTCGGGACCTTAGTGGTGAAGCCATTCAGCTTTCTATTTTTTCGGTTTGCTTCCAAAGCTCAAACCCGCCGGCAAGGCTATAGACCTTTTGGAAACCCTGATCCATGAGATAAGCCGCCCCACCCAAGCTGGTATTGCCGTGATAGCAATAGACCACCACCGTTTTGGCCTTTTCCTGCTGGCTGACGAATTTTTCGATATTGGCGTCGCTGAGGTGGTGGGCGCCGGGAACATGGGCGGCCTCAAAGGAAGCCGGGTCCCGAACATCCACGAATGTGGCGCCGGTCTCGAAGAGCTCCCTGGCTTGGGCCACGTCGATTTGGGCTACCTCGTCCATTTTCCTTCTTCCCTTCGTCCCGACTGGAATAAAACCAATCTTTTCCCTGAAAAACAACAAAACCCCAAATGCGTAACCGTTAAACACAATACCCCAAAGAAGGATTAAATAAAACCCGCTCATGAAAAGCGCGACGGCGTTGGGATAAAGGGCGTTCGCCAGAAAAACAAAGGCGAGTGTTGTCCCAATCTTTCGAAAGAATCCCCGGTTTAAAAATCCAAGCAGTATGGCGCCAAGGGCTGCCCAATTAATAATGAGGAGAATTTTACTGACTAATCTCCAATCAAGCGTCCATGGATCGGAGCCAATTTCGCTGTCGGCCCCCGCCAGGGCCATGAAATGGACGTATTGGACGAAAAGCTTTCCGCAGCCAAGGTCATAAAGAAGGAGGAGGATATAAAAGCAGGAATGAAAAATCCTTAAAAAAGACAACTTATGAATAAACATTTAAACCCCATAAAATATTTTCTGGTTAAAGGTGTCATGGCGAGGAGGCTTGCGTTTAAGCCGACGTGGCCATCTTAACATTACAAAGAACTGCAGTTTTTTTTTGGTTTGGATTGCTTCGTCGCCCCCAGGAAAAAGGGGCTCTTCGCTATGACGATCAAAGAACTTAAAGGGCGGCCCCCCGTGGCCGCCTAGGCAGGCGCAGGGGCCTGCCTCTACAACATTATGCGGCACCCCCCACCCTATCCTTCCCCGCAAGGGGCGAGAGACTATTTTTTCCATACCTCGGAGGAGGTTCGCGGGTCGCTGACTTTCCATTTCAATATTTCCTTTTCCCACAACTTGCAGATTTTTGAAAATTCATGATAAGTGGAGAGGGCGCAAACCACAAAACCATGCCATCCGTCGAGAAAGCCCAACCGGAGGAAGAACATCCGTACAAAAGTGAGGCTTGGGGTCAGGGTCAGGTAAAGCTTCCAATACTTGATCTTCTTGGGTTTGAGGTTGATAAGTGTTAGATCGGTGTAACGGTCCAATTTTTCAAGATAGCTTGAAATAGTGTCGTAAGTGTAATGATTCATGGGGTTCCATAGGGTTTGGGTATTTCCTTTTACTTCCAAACCCTCATGGACGGCCTTGTTGGAAAACTTTCCCGTCCCCCGTCTAAAAAAACGCATTTGAGAGTCCGGCCACCAGCCGCAATGTTTGATCCACTTGCCCAAAAAGAACGCCCGCCGCTTAACCGCGAAGCCGATCAAATCGGGCGGAGCCGCCGAAACCTTTTCCCCGATCTCTCTGATCAACTCTGGGGTTAGTTCCTCGTCCGCGTCGAGCGATAAAATCCAATCCCCGGTGGCTTTGGTAAAAGCCCAGTTCTTCTGGTCGGAATAGCCTTTCCAGGGACGAACAAAAACCTTGGCTCCCTTGGAACGGGCGACGGCCGTCGTCTTATCCTTGCTTTCGGCGTCCACCACGATGACTTCAATCCTTGAAAAAGCCTGTTTCGAAAAAGCAAGACTGTCCAAACACCGGACGATATTTTTCTCTTCATTTAAGGTGATGATGACGATTGTGAGGGATGGGGCTTGTTTTGGTTCAATTTTAGAAACAAATTTCTCCGCGTCTCTGCGTCTCTGCGGTGAAGAATTTTTGTCACGTTTATCCATGGCGTTTCAGGATTTCCTTTTCCCAGAGTTTCGCGTAGCGGCTGAAATCATGGAACATGTCCAACCCGCAAAGGACAAACCCGTGCCACCCGTCCTTATAACCCTTGCGGGAAATAAAGGTCCGGATAAAGGTCATGAAAGGCGCCACGGTCAGGTAATAAGGCCAATACTTTTTCTTCTTGGGTTTCATGGCCATGACATCCAGGGCCGAATAACGGTTAATTTTCTCGAGGTATTGGTGGACTGTCTCTACGGGATAGTGGTGCATGGGCTCATTCATTTGGCGGGTTTCTCCGCCCACTTCAAGACCGGCGTGAAGAGGTTCATCGGTGTTGTAGCTTTTCCCCTGGCGGACAATTCGGAGCTGGAAATCCGGCCACCAGCCGCAATAGCGCATCCACTTGTTGAGGAAAAAAGTTTTTCGGGCGATCCAGTAACCGTTCACGTTATCGGGAGCTGACGCCAGGGTTTTCTCAATTTCGGCGTTCAATTGAGGGGTTAATTCCTCGTCGGCGTCCAGGGAGAGAATCCAATCCCCCTTTGCCTGGGCGAGGGCCCAGTTTTTTTGGTCCGTGTAACCCTTCCAGCGCCGGACATGGACCTTGGCGCCGTACTTTCGGGACAAGCCAACCGTTTTGTCTGTACTCTCGGCGTCCACAAGAATGATTTCCTGCTGGGGGAATACCTTGCGGGAAAAGCGGATGCTTCCCAGACAGCGGGGAATGTTTCTTTCCTCGTTGAGGGTAATCAGGATGATGGAAAGGGATGGTTTCAAAGACTTCAAAAGAAAACCTTTCTTAGCCACAGATGCATGGGATGAACCCAGATTAGACTTTTGTTTTTAAAAACCAAAATATTTAGGCTTTAAGTTTATTCAATTAATCCCATTCATCTGTGGCAAATAGCCTTTAGGTGTTTGTTTAGCCTTGTTCCTCGGTTGCTATGCCCTGCCTAGCAGTTTTCGGTAGCGCAGGTAAAACCCGCTGGTTTTTTTGAAATACTCAAACATCGAAGTATGTGGAAACATGTGAACCCTTCGTATTTCCAGAAGGTCGCCCGCGAGGTTTGTCGGCCCGCTGTTGACGGCGATGCCGAAAGTATAGCCCGCCTTTGAGGTCTTCTTCTTGATTTCTGCATTGGTAAATCCATAAGGATAGGCAAAGGAAACCACCGGCTTTTGAAGAAAGGTCTCAAGGGATTTTTTAGAGCCTGCCACCTCCTCCTCAATTTCATTGGGTCCCAGGTTTGTCAGCTTAACGTGGTTCATGGAATGGGCCCCGAATTCCACCAGACCGCTTTTCGCCATTTCCTGAATTTGAGTGGATTTTAACAGCGCCGCCTCGGGTTCGCCCTGAGGAACATCCCAGAAGTTGGTTTTGTATTTCCGGTTTCCCAAAAGATAAAGAACGGCTTTCGCGTTGTATTTTTTCAGGAGCGGAAACAAGTGATGATAATTATCCTCATAGCCGTCATCGAAGGTCAGAATCACAGGTTTCTTCGGGATACGTTGGGATATTAAATCCTCAAAGGTGATCGTTTCAAATCCACGGACGCGAAGAAACAACAGCTGTTTTTCCATGTTTTCTTTGGTGACGTGAAGATTGTATTTGGATTGGGCTGGCGCCTTGTCAACAACCCGGTGATACATCAAAACCGGCAATTCATGAATCCCCGACAGGTTTTTCCGGAAAAGGGTTTCCTGATAAAGGGTTTCCATCCTCGGAAAGATTTTTTCCATGTCGTATTCATCCTGAACCAGCTGGTTCCCTGTTTTAGCAGCTTTGTCCCTCATGCCTTTATTCTGGAGCAGGTCGATCAAGTCCTTCCCCATTCCGGCCCAGTCAAATTCCTCCTTGTCAAAACAATCCCCAAAATTGGTTTCCTTCGCCAATTCAATTTTTTCGGGCAGAAGAGGTCCCACATAAATTTTTTCCCCGATGGCAATCACGGGTTTATTCAAGGCCATGGCTTCCAAAGCCACCCGGCCGGCTCCGACAACCACCGTGGCTTTTTGGTAAAAGAATTTCAGGTTTTTCTGGTGCCCCAGGAAAGTGATGTAAGGAAAATATTTCTCCAATTGGGTGTGTTCATCAGAAACTGGTCCCCCAACCACCGTAAAACGGGCGCGGGGGAACTTCTGGATGATTTTGGGCGCAACTTTTCGAAGGATGGAAAGGATGACATCGTTCTTGGGGCCCGAAAGCCGGCCGACGATAAGAATCAGCGGATTAGCCACAGAAAACCTTTCAGTGCCGCGGAATCAAACCAAAACAACAACCATTTAGCCACAGATGCATGGGATACATGGGATGGCAAAGAAACTAATTTTTTCTACACCATTCATACTTTGGGTTTAAGGAAAAAGATTCAGAGAATTTAATCATTAGCTTTTAAACAAAGGAAATATTAAATCTTTAAATCCATCCCATGAATCCCATGCATCTGTGGCAAAAAGTCCTTAGGTTTTTGTCGTTATTCCGTTGCGAATCACGACCAATTGTTCCGGCTTAAAAACCCCTGTTTCTTCGAGCATTTGCTCACGGATATTTTCACAAACGGCGATCACTTTCGGTCCATAAACGTTGAATCGGCGGTTGGAAAAATGGAGATGCTGGCGTCCATGAAGCGTGGACAAATAGGCGGTTCGGGTTAACCGGCAGGCCCAGTGGCTCACCCAGCTGGCCGCCCGCGAGTGGGCGTGAACGATGTCGATTTTCTCCCGGCGGATTAATTGAATAAGTGAAAAAACGTTAGTAACGCGGGCGAAAAACCCCCGATTGTAAATGGGAACCTCAAAAAACCTCGCCTGGGTAGGGTGGGCAAATTTACCCGAGGCGATAAAAACACGATGGCCCTTTTTAATTTGTTGTTCGATTACCGCGGCGGTGGAAGTTTCTGATCCGGCCACAAAGTCACCGCTTAAAACATGAAGAATATTCAATGAATAGCCTTATGGGGAGGTTAGCAACCGAGCGCATTATATACCGGCAAACCCAACCCAGGAGAAAACACGTCGAAACACCATAAACCAACCGCAAAAAGCTATTTGCCACAGATGCATGGGATGCACACGGTTTAATCTTTGGTTTTAGAAAAATTTATTCTCATTATTCATCAAATGAATCCCATGCATCTGTGGCTAAATGGTTTTTAGGTTTTGGTCTTCTTCCACTCCCTGTGCCGTTTGCGCATTTGCTCGATGTGGTGGGGAATGTGGTTGAAATAAACATGCAAAGCCTGATCCAGACTCTGAACACCCCGCTCGGGATGAACCACCGTTCTGGAGAAAGTTTCCTCTGGCAGGGATTTCAACAACTCGTAATTCATTTGAATCACCCATTGCAGTCCCTGAATCGCCGCCTCAATGTCCCTATCCTGGTATTTTAATTCCTTCGACCACTTGTCCTGCTCAAATGGGGTGATGGTTTTCCCGGGCTCGGCGATACAGGTCCGGTAACGGACATAAGAGTTCATTTCGGTATCAAGAAGGTGGTGAATAATCTCATGGATACTCCAGTGGTCGGCATCCGGCTTGTATTTCCACATTTCCCTGGGGAATTCCTTGAGGAACTCAGGGAAGTTCTTGTGATAAATCCCGTAATTCTCGATTTTTTGAAGCCGTTCCGAATGGGACATTTAAATTTCTTAACCTTTTTTCACCGCAGAGACGCAGAGTCGCGGAGAAAATCCTTTTTCTTTGTCAAAACCAAAGATTACATGAAACATACAAAGTGTTTAAATCTTTTTAAAATTCTTTTCTCTGCGTCTTTGCGCCTCTGCGGTAAAGGTTTAAGTGTTTTTCAGGTTTTGCTGCCGACTATCGACTGACTTTTCAGGCAAACTGTGCCAATAGGCCCACAAAATCAAAAACACATGAAAAGGAATCATTCCCGCTAATTTCCAGTGGTCCAAGGGAATGCCCGCCCCTCCAATGCTTAAAACATAAATATTGATGGGCAACGACACACTCCAGAAAAACATAACGCAGTAACAGATCCAACGCCTGGCAAGGGGCAGCGGTAATAAAAGCCCCACGAGTAATTCCCCAAGACCTGTTAAGACCACACTGATCCTGGGATAGGGCATGAAGGAAGGGGCGATACTGAGGAAATAATCAAACTTCGTGAAATGGACAATCCCCGCGAAGAGGTAAGTGAAGGTCATGGCGCTTAGACTGATTTTCTTGAGCATATTTGCAATAATAACGACATCTTGTTAACCCATAAAGAAATATAAGGGCAATAAATTGGCTTCTTTTACTGATTTGGAACTTTTGATTTCTTTACTACTTGGAACAGGAGGGGCTTTGATCGCGCTTTACGGCCGCTACCGCGTTCTTCCGGCGTTTCTAACCGGACCCAACATTTGCAAACTTGAAGCGGGAGGCTGTCAGGTTTTGTTCCGCACACCCACGGCGGCGCTTTTGGGAATCCCCAACTCAGCCCTCGCGGTTCTTTACTATCCCGTTCTCGCGCTTGGGCTTTACCTTCAAAAACCAATTCTATTGTTGTTTGGAATTTCCACCCTGGCTTTTGCGATGACCCTTTACCTGGCCTGGAGGCTACTCAAGGATCAACTTGAGTGCCGGATCTGCTGGATGGGGCATATTTGCAATGGGGTTATTTGGGGCATTCTGTTGTTGCGTTTAATTTTGTAGAGGCGCCCAACTGGGCAGGCGGCCCGGCTCTGCCGGCGGCCTGCCCCTACATATTCCCACAAAATAAAAAAGCCCCGCTGTTGGGCGGAGCTTTTTCCTCAATTTAAAATTAAAACCTCAGAATTCAAAATTGCCTTTATTCGTCTCCCGTTTGTAAAAACGTATATACCGTCATCCCTTTTCGCCAAACAAAAAGGCGGACGCCATTTTTTAAATCGCTTTTCTTCAAAACCACGGTCAATTGATTCGCCGAAACAATGGCGGTTTTACCCACCTTGAGGACAATGTCGCCCACCTGCAAACTGGCGCCCTGGGCGGGACCTTGGGGATCCACCTGCGTAATAACCGGCCCCTTCGGCGCCCCGGCCGGAAGCTGGGCGGCAATCTCCGGGGTTTGGTCCTGATAGGTAAACCCAAGGTTATCATTTTGATTGGGCTGGCCGTTTAGGCCTTTTTCCTCTTCCTTTTTCTCGCCCATACTCAGGAATTTTTCATCCAAGGCCTGAAGAGTAACCGGAAGGACACTCTCGGCGCCATTTCTTAAAACGGTGATCCGGACAATATCCCCCGGCTTAAAGGTGAAAAGCTTCGCAACCAGTTCGCCTGAATTAACCAATTTTTCCCCGTTAACCGCGAGAATAATATCCTCCGGCTTCAGGCCCGCTTTTTCCGCGGCGCTTCCCGGATTGACGCTTGAAATAAGCGCGCCTCCGGTGGAGGTAAGGCCGAAACTCTTCGCCATTTTTGGCGTCAGGGATTGAATGACCGCCCCCAAACCGGCGCGGTTAACCTTTCCTTCGTTGACCAGGTCCTCGGCCGTTTTCTTGGCGATGTTGGAGGGAATAGCGAAACCAATACCGACCGAACCCCCGGATTGGCTGTAGATGGCGCTGTTGATTCCGATGACTTCCCCGTCGATGTTGCAAAGAGGTCCACCGGAATTACCCGGGTTGATGGAAGCGTCGGTTTGAATATAGCTTTGAAAACCCTGGTCCTGGCTGATTTCCACGCTTCGCCCCTTGGCGGAAATTACCCCGGTGGTCACCGTGTGGTCAAGGGCGAAAGGGTTGCCAATGGCAATGGCCCATTGACCCACCTTGATGGCGTCGGAATTCCCCAATACCACATAAGGAAATTTTTTATCACCGTCGTTGATCTTGATGACGCCGATATCGACCTTTTCATATTTTCCGATAATTTTCGCGGAATAGGTGGTTCCATCCTCAAAGGTAACTGAAACCTTTTCAGCCTTCCCGATCACATGGGCGTTGGTGAGAATGTATCCGTCCGCGGTAATTAAAAACCCCGAGCCCAAACTGCGTTGTTTTTGCTTGATCTGCGGATGCTGACGGGGCCCGCCGCGCGGACCATAAAAGAAATAATTAAAAAAATCATCAGCTCCCCCGAAATCATTGAAACCCCGGACGTTCTCGGTCCATTCCGAACTGATGTTCACGACCGCCGGGCTCACCGAGGCCGCTACATCGATAAAGGCGTTTTGAAGGGCAAGGGCCGCGCTGTTGGCCCCGTGCGTCAAAGGAGCCGCTTCCTTGCCGAGCTTTAAAGGCGCCCCGGAAACCGCCGCGGGAAGCGACCCGCTCATCAACAAAACACCCGCTGTTAAATATCGGGCGAATAATCCGAAAATGGATTTTGATCCGTTTTTAAGTTTCATCATCTGTTTCCTCCGATGTCTGGGATGCTTCCGGCGCCGACATTCGGCGCGGGTCAAACATTCTGTTTCTTAACTTTTCGTCAATTTCCGGATGCTGGATGGATAAAGTTATGACGATTTTCACGCCCGATAAGTTTACCCCGCAGGTTTTGACGAGATAGGTGATGCATTCGAGCCGTTCGATATCAATTTGAGAATATAACCGGGTTTTACGGATTGTCCGGCAAGGAGCGATCAGCCCCAACCTTTCATATTGCCGAATAGTCTGTTCATGAAGCCCTAAAAGATGGGCCACTACACTGATGGTATAAGCTGGGTGGTGCGGCGGAACTTCCATTATTTTCCCTTTGGCCGTTTCTCCGCCGTCAGTTGACGAATTTTTGTTGTCAGTAGACGACAAAAGAATTATTTCAATTGTACGGGCGAACCTTGTGTTCGCCCAGGGCGATGGCAAGCATCGCCCCTACAAATTTTACGCGACGAAGTAATCCTTCAGCAATTCCACGTTCTTGGAACCCCGGATTTTCTTCATAGCGCGCTCCTCGATCTGCCGGACACGCTCCTTCGAAATTTTCAGGCGCTTTCCGATTTCGTCCAGCGTTTGGGTGCCGCGGCCGTCCAAGCCGTAGCGCCAGGTTAAAATTTTCCCGTCACGCTGGTCGAGGTTCTTCAGGGCCGTCTGAACCTTGGAAGTCAAATCCTGGTCCATCAGTTCCTTCTCAAACCCGTCCTCGGCTTTTGGATCCCTCAAGAACTCGATAATGGTTTTTTCACTATCGCCGATCTGGGTGGTATCCAGGCTGAGATAACCGTGAGTGAACTGCTGAACCTCGTTCAGGGTTTCCCGGCTGATTTCGGCCTTTTTCATGACATCCGAATCGCTGACGTCGCCGCCTGCCTTTAACCGCAAGGCATCCACCTTCTTGTTGATCTTGCGGATTTTCTTGGTCTGGCTCTGGGGAATGCGGACCATGTCGGCCTTATCCAGGATGGCAGCCAAAATGGACTGCCGGATCCACCATACGGCATAGGACACGAAACGAACGCCCCGTTCCGGATCAAAGGTACGGGCAGCCTTCATCAGCCCCAGGTTTCCCTCGTTGATTACATCCAGGAAGGAAAGCCCGCGGTTACGGTAGCCCTTGGCGATCGAGACCACGAACCGAAGGTTCGCCTCGATCAAATGGGTCAAAGCCTTTTCGTCGCCCTTTTGGGCGGCTCTGGTGATTTCTTTTTCCTCGGCGGGGGTCAAAAGGGGAACCCGAGCGATCTCCCTTAGATAAGTTCCGACCGATTTCTCTTCGCTGTAAAACGGTAACTTTTCCACGACTGCCTCCTTGTCCCTTTCCCGGGACGCCAACAACAACTCTTTTACATATAATCTATGCTTTTAATAAACAGATTATATGAGTCACTTTATATCAAGTCAAACGAATTCGGATAACCCACTCCGATTATCAATAATGGCATAAATATAAGGATTTATAGAGGTTTTTGCTTTGGGGGTTAACTTGTGAACTGTCAGCTGTTAGCTGTCTTCTTTCGCCTGCTTCTTCAGGAAGGACCTCATGGTATCCAAGTAAAGGGCAGTCGAAACCGCCAGGGGCAGAAGATAGAAAACGAACCGGAAGAGAAGGGCGGCGATCAGGGTCTTTTCAAAGCCAACCCCTAGAAGGCCAAAGGTGCCTGCCAGTGCCACCTCGCTGATCCCCAAACCGGCGGGAACTGGATTAAAGGTGGACGTTAAAAACATCACCGTAAACCCGACTAATAGAAGCCCAAGGGGCAGGTTCACCCCCACCGCCTTAAAACAAAAATAAAGGGTCAAGGCCGTGAAAAGCCAATCCATCGAGACCCAAAAGAAGACCACGAAAAGCTGAATCCAACCCTTATGGAGAAACTTAACCGTTTCTTCCAGTTTATTTCTGATTTCAACCAGCCTCTCGTTGTCCGCTTTCTTTCTTAAAATCTTGTGATTGAACCAATTCCCCGTTTTTAAAACAAGCCGTAGAAATAAATGCCTGAACCTGTCGTTGAAGAAGATTAGAATCATGATCCCCACCACCGCCAACAAGCTGACCATAAATAGAAGTATAAACACCTGTTTTCCCCCCCCGATAAACTCCGGGTGGTTGTGCAGGTAAAACAACCCGCCGAAACAAACAATTGAAAGAACCATGTTAAATACCATGTTTTGGGCGAAAGAAAGTGGAATGGTGACTGAATAAGGAATTTTTTCATGCTTTAAGAGAAAAGCTCGAATTAGGACACCCGACCAACCGCCCGTGGAAACGATGAAGTTAATGGTATAGGAGATGAACATGATCGCGAAAAATTTGTTGAACGGCACCCGGTAGGGGGTCATTTCAAACAAACCGTTGAAGGAAAGGGTAAAAGCCAAATAGGCGATACCGGTACAAAGAAGGGAAAATAGAAGGGCTTCGACATGAATATGATGAAAAATATCCAAAAGCTTGGGTAGATCGCTGAAGAGGGCGGTTGATAATCCCAAAATCATGATGCCCACCACGAAAAGGGAAACCACGACAAGGGTTTTATGGTTGGGTTGGGTCATGCAAAACTCCGCGAATGACTATTTGTTCTTACACCCTTCTCCCTCGAGGGGAGAAGGCCGGAATGAGGGTGCCGTTTGTTCTCTTAGGGGCGTGATTAATCCCGCCCGGATTTAATTCTGGTGGTCTCCAAATAATATTTTGTCATTGCGAGGAGTGTCCCGCGAATAGCGGGACGAAAACGACGCGGCAACCCCAGTTTAAATAAAACTGTTTGTAAAATCTTTTTTTGACTGAGATTGCTTCGTCATAAACGTCTGCCTATTCGGCAGCCATTCCTCGCAA
>JAHFCG010000160.1 GCA_023249615.1 candidate division FCPU426 bacterium
GGTTTCAAGCCAGGCCCCAGGGCCCAGCCCGGACCCGTTTTCAGATTTCCGTTCCGCCTCATTCCTACATGGTTTTTGGAGTGGAAAAATAGAGACGAAAGAACGGGTCGTCAAAGGAAAACCGGGACCCCTTGCCGGCCGGTAGTGACGTAGTTTGCCGTCATACCGAGAGCAGAGCAGATAGGCTCGTTTTGCGACGGGCATGCGGCACGTCCGCCCTTCGGGCCAGGTGTGGGTGGCCGAGAAGGCCAACTAGAATCTCAGTTCAAGCTTTGAAACAATTGCCAAAACCTGAGATTGCTACGGCCCATTTCGCCCCGATTGGGGCTGGGCCTCGCAATGACAAAGGAACAAATCATCTTTTGAAACTGATGCACTGCCTGTTTGGGCGTTATCTTGAAAAAACGCTTTTGTTGTGGGAGAATTCATTAGAATTAAAAAGAAGCAAAAGGAATTTTAATGTCAAAAACCATAACGATTCGGTTGTCCGAACAGGATTATAAATTATTTAAAGATTTCGCCGAGGCTGACAACAGGCCTATGGCTAATTTGATCGAGACGGCAGCCAAACGCCATTTGCAAGAATGCGAAATGGTGTCAGAGAAGGAAATGAGGGCCATCAAGTCTAATGGCAGGCTTGTTTCCCGGTTGAAAGAGGGCTCCAAAGCCGCGCATAAGAAACAGGGGCGGTTCGTGGCTTGAGTTCCGGAAATTACCGGCTTTTTGAGACTTCGGTTTTTATTGAGGATCTGGAGGTCTTGGATAGGTCGGTGAGGGAAAAGCTGAAGGAAAAACTGCGCGGCTACGTTTATCCTCAATTGAAAACCCAGCCCCATTACGGTCCCAACATTAAAAAACTACGGAATTGGGGCCCGAAACCTGGCGCTATCGAATCGGGCCTTGGAGAGTTTTTTACGAAATAAATGAAAAAGATAAGATTGTTTCCGTAATCACCTTGGACCATCGAAAAGACGCCTATTCCCGCTAGAAGATCTGACCCCAATATTCAGGAGGAGCCATGAAAACTATTCGGCTAGCCGCTGGGCGACCTGTGGTGAGCTTGTCAATTCCACCGGTCCCTTTGTTCGACTTTTTTTACGTGTGATTTTTTTGGAGTGCTTCCTGAAAAAAGCCGCGATTTCAGGTTTTTCAACCTTTCCTTGGGCGACTTCCAGAACCAATTTTTCAAAAAGGGTTTCTTTGGATGAGGGAATGAAATATCCGTTGAGTTCCAAAAAAACATCCGCCGCCATCGCTCCCACCCTCTTATTTCCATCAATGAAGGCGTGATTCAAGGCCAGGTGGAAAACATATGAGGCAGCCATCTCAAATAGGTCTTTGTGAAGGTACTGGCCCCCAAATTCAGCGGGGGCATGGCCAAGGCGGAATCCAGAAGGCCCCGGTCCCTAATCCCCTCGCTCCCGCCCAAACGGCGGATTTGTTCCTTGTGGATGTAAAGGATATTTTCCAAGGTTAAAAATTCAGGCACGTTTCATTAACCCGCGAGATTCTTGTACATTTTGGGGAATTTTTTGAAGGATTTTTCAACCGTTTTTTCAAACTTCGCGTGTTTCCTTTTATCGTCAGCGGGTGAAATAGTAAGGCTTTTCCCGTCAGTGGTGACATAAAGTTCCGATTTTTCGCTGATATGCAAAAGATCCATGATGCTCCGGTCGATTACCAAAGCGTAGCTGTTGCCGTGCTTGCTGAGTTTCTTGATCATGTTTTCCTCCGTGATAACGATGTATATACAATGTAATACTCTTTCGGAACCCTGTCAATGAACCGGTTTTCGGGGGGATTTGAGCCTGGGAAAATTATTGGCGGACGAGGGCTGAGGGGGCTAGGGCGGATGGCCTGTCCCGATCCAAGTTGAGGGATGAGCGACCTGCGGTGAGCTCGTCGAACCACTGACCCCTTTTTATGGTCAGAATGTAAAGTGAACGGGTTGTTGCCCAATCGCATTTTGTGGGTGAAGAAATGTAGGGGCGACATTCATGGCGCCCAAAGGGCTTGATAAATCAAGCCCCGACATAATCCTTTTCTAGGCGTGGTTCCAAAATTGCAGTAACTGATTTGGGCAATAGTCCGTGAAAATTTGACCCTGGTTCTCCTTAGGGAAGCCAGAAGCTCCAAGGGGGAAGCGGTGACCCATTTTTCTGGAACAAAAATCATCCCCACGCCGTCTTATTCTCATGAAAAAAGTGGTTATCGATTTCAAGCCAACCGCCTTTGAAAGTTACCAAAGACTTTCCAGGGACAATAGGCTGGGGGGATTAGCCAAGCGCTATTACGACGAGCTTTTTGATTTTCCTCCGGAAAAATGGGGAAAGCTCAGGGAAGAATTTGGAAAAAGCGCCTTTGTTTCCGATACCCACACTCCCTTTATCATCAAAGTGATCGTGGCGGAAGAAAAGGCCGATTTATTATGGCTTTATGTCACCGAATTCAGCCTTCGCAAAACTTGAATAAAGACTACAAAGAGACTACAATTTTCTCGAGGTAAAAGGAGGATCCCGTGAGCGTCATATCCTATCGCACTAAAATTGATCGTAAATTTCTGGAAAAAGCCGCTGTCCAGAAGCTCAAATACCGCAGCGTCAACGCCTTTATTGATCACGCGGTGGAAAAGGCTCTTCAGGACGAGTTGGGAGCCGAGACTCCCGCGAAGAAAATCGCTCATGAGATCGCCCATATCGTGAATAAACATTATCCGCTGAATTTCCGGGCGGCGGATTCAAAAGAAGAAAGGGAAATGCTCAAGGACCTGGAGGATTTAAAGTCCGGCAAGGTCAAAGCCGTTCGAGCAACCCGCCATACCTAAAACCCCCTTTTTGCCCTTCTCCTTGTTTTGTCATGAATTCCCAAATTCCGATTGTATTTATGTTACTTCGTCAAAACGGTCATTTTGAGGGCCGTTTTTTGGACGTATCTTTACCTGAGGGAATAGTTTTAGCGGGTGGGCGGTGAGGGGAAGGGTTAGAATCGTTTAAACCATAGGGCGGATGCTCCCTTTGTCTCTCAAGACAGGAAAAGGAAGGCGTGAAATGAACGATATCCTCAACGCAGGCGGGTTTTTGCGGAAGCTGACCTGGGAACACATCGGACTCATTTTAGCCATCCTGGTGCTGACCCGCCTTTTGGTGATGTTGGTCCGATGGGTTGTCCGTCAAACGGCGGAGAAAGCGGCGCCGCGTTACCGGCTCGGTATTCTTCGCCTATCGCCTATCCTGCGCCTCCTCATTGACCTGGCCTCCATCGTCATCATCGTGCCGATCCTGGTGGAACCAACCTTTCAAAATGTCGCGGCCCTGTCCGCCGCGGTCTTCTTGGCCCTGGCTTTCGCCCTCAAGGATTATGTGAGCAGTCTGGCGGCAGGCGTGACAACCATATTGGAAAACACCTACCAGCCGGGGGATTGGATCGAGGTGGACGGTACCTACGGCGAGGTCAAGTTTATCGGTTTGCGCGCCGTGCATATCGTGACGCCGGACGATACCGAGGTCATTATTCCCCATTCCCGTATTTGGACCGCCAGCCTCCACAACGCCAGCAGCGGCAACCACAGCCTGCTCTGCGTGGCGGATTTTTACCTTCACCCGGACCATGACGCCGCCTCGGCAAGGGCGAAACTGCAGGAGGCCGCGGAATCCAGCCCCTACCGCCAACCCGATACTCCCGTGACGGTGATCGTCCTGGAGAAGCCCTGGGGTACCCATTACCGGGTGAAGGCTTATGTGAGGGAAAGCCGGGAGCAGTTCCTGTTGATCAGCGATGTAACGGTGCGCGGCAAAGAGTCTTTAAGAAAAATGAATATCAGGTTCGCGCAAGCGCCCTACGCTGAAACCGGGAGATAGTTTTAGCGGGCCAAGCTCGGACACGTTTCCAGATTCTTGTTCCACCTCATTCCTACCATAGCTTTTGGGGTCGAGAAGTAGGAATAGAATTGGGTCGATTACATTAAGCGAGGTAGCCCACCAAATCGGGGGAACTCCAGCTTTGCCTTCTGTTATGTAGGCGTGGGGTTCCCCATTTGTTCCCGGACCCACTTGTTTCGTATAATGCCCAAATGCAACCAGATATTGATCTTCTTGTCCGTCAAGCTTCATTTCAATTTATAAAAAAAATCCAATTAGATTACGCTGATAGTATTCCTAGGAAACTTTTGGAAAAAGGCTTTTTTTTTCAAGATAAAAAGGTCCCTTTGATTGGTCCACAAGGGATATTTAAACCTGCTATCCTTCCAACGAACCCATACCTTCCTCTGAGTATCAATACTTCACCAAATAGCCCATACGACGATAAAGATTTATATGGTGGAGTGATTGCATACAAATACAGGGGTGAAGATCAAAATCATTACCAAAATGTTGGTTTACGGGAGGCGATGAAGAGAAAGACGCCTCTTATATATTTTCGAGGTTTAGCAGAGGGCTATTATTCTGCTAGTTGGCCGGTTTTTATCGTTGCAGATAACCCGAAAGAATTAACTTTTATGGCTAAAGTTGATAAAGAAGAATTTTCATTTGTTTCGGAAAATGCTTCAACGAAGAAGACGGAAGACCTAAGGCGGTCTTACGCCACCTATGAAGCTCATCGAAGAGTTCACCAAGGTGTTTTTAGAACTCGTGTCCTCATCGCATACAAACAACATTGCGCTATTTGTTACCTTGGGCATCCACCTTTGTTAGATGCGGCTCACATACTTCCGGACACTCATCCTAATGGACACCCAACGGTCGACAACGGGATTTCTCTTTGTCGGATTCATCACGCCGCTTACGACACCAAAATTATTGGTATTCGTCCTGACTATCATGTTGAAGTTAATGAGGCGGTTTTGATGGAAAAAGATGGCCCAATGCTTAAACACGGTTTACAGGAATTCCATGAGTCGAAATTGATCCTGCCAAGGTCCAAATCGGATTGGCCAAAAGAAGAAAATTTAGAAGAGAGGTACCAACAGTTTAAAGCTGGATAATTATTTCTTTTACTTATGAGCAACCCTGGGATGAAATAAAGGCAAATCTTCGTCAAAAGTTTGGGTTTTTGAAACTCAGGAGTACCGCCCTTGACAAGAAATCTCCCCCCAAGTATAGTTCTCCCACTAGCAGTTAAATTTTAGGAGCTTTTAAATGTCCTTCGGAATCGCGAAAAACCTACTTCTTCTCGTACAGGTAGTAGTTTTGCGTCCGGAGGCGGTTCGCTCCTAACGGCAGAATCAATGCCGCGGGGCCCGCTTCAAACGGGCTACCGCGGCTTTTTTGTTTTAAGGCCAAAGTAACCCACCGAAGCAAACCCCAAAAGAAACAAAAAGTTTGAACCACCAAGGGCACCAAGTTCACCAAGAAGGCCAAGAAAGGCTTAATTTTGGTGTAAACAAAAAGGCTATTCGGCGGTAAAGGCCCGTATTTAATAAGAAAACGGGTCGAATTGTTGTAAAATCTGGGTCTTTCACGCCAGTTAAGGCTGAAGACAACAAAGGGGATTCATATGGCTAAGAACAAACTAAAAACCGGGGCGCAGATGGTGGTCGATGTCCTGGTCGACGAAGGCGTGGACATTCTCTGGGGCCTGACGGGCGGGGCGATCCTGCCGGTTTTTGACGCCCTCTACCAAAACTCGGACAAGATCCGCTTGATCGACACGCGCCACGAACAAGGCGCCATCCACATGGCTGAGGGCTACGCCAAAGCTACCGGCAAGGTCGGCGTTTGCGTGGTCACTTCCGGCCCCGGCGCCACGAACATCGTGACGGGTTTGACCGACGCTATGATGGATTCCGTTCCACTGGTCGCCATCACGGGCCAGGTGCCCTCCCATTTGATCGGAACCGACGCTTTCCAGGAAGCGGACGTGGTCGGTATCACCCGTTCCTGCACGAAACATAATTTTCTGGTGAAGAACATCCAGGAACTGCCCCAAGTGATGAGAGACGCTTTTTTCATCGCCCGCTCAGGCCGTCCCGGGCCGGTCTTGGTCGATATCCCCAAGGACATCGCCGCGGCTTCGGCCGAAGTGGCTATTCCCAAACACTCGACCATCCCTTTGTCCAAATTCGTGCCGACGCCCGATATGAAGCAGATCGAGAAAATGGCTGAGCTGATCAAGGGCGCCAAGAAGCCCCTCATTTACGCCGGGGGCGGAGTCATCAACGCCAACGCCTCGGAGGCGCTCTACAAGTTCGCCCGCAAGACCAATATCC
>JAHFCG010000161.1 GCA_023249615.1 candidate division FCPU426 bacterium
GCCGGATTAACTCCACCGACCCAGCCGTGGACACGTGGGCGGCGTGGAATTTCGCGCCTGTCATTTCCGCCAGCAGGATATTGCGGCCCACCATCACGGTTTCAGAGGCGGCCGGAATTCCCCGCAAGCCCAGCAAGGTGGAAGCTTCTCCCTCGTGCATCACACCCTCGTTGGACAAATGGGAGTCTTCGCAGTGGTCAATGACCGTCAGGTCCAGCATCTTGGCGTATTCCATGACCCGGCGCATGAGTTCGGCGTTCATGATGGGAGCGCCGTCGTCGGAAAGGGCAACCGCCCCGGCCTTTTTAAGCTCGCCCAGCTCGGCCATTTCCTCGCCTTTTCGGCCCTTGGAGATACAGCCGATCGGAAACACGTGGCAGTAGCCTTCTTTTTCGGCCTTCGATTTGATGAAGTGGACTATCGCCTGGTCGTCGATGGGAGGGTTCGTGTTCGGCATGCAGGCTACCGAGGTGACCCCGCCAGCCACAGCTGAGTGGGAGCCCGTGGCGATGGTTTCTTTGTATTCAAACCCCGGCTCGCGAAAGTGGACGTGAATATCGACCAATCCTGGGGTCACGATTTTCCCCTTGGCGTCGATGGTCTGGTCGGCCTTGACCTTGAGGTTCTTCCCGACTTTCTCGATCTTGCCGTCCTTAATGAAGACATCCGCCTCGCCGTCAATTTGGTTGGCGGGATCGACCACGTGGCCGCCGGTAATTAAGATACTTTTCATAAAAACCTCTTTTCACCGCAGAGACGCAGAGGCGCAAAGTTTAAACTGTTTTCCAAAACATTTTCTTCCCTCTGCGTCTTTGCGTCTCTGCGGTTAAACATGTTTTTCTTCTTTCTCGCCCTGTAATAAGTAGAGGACTGCCATTCGGACCGCCACGCCGTTGGTGACCTGTTCATCAATCATCGACTTGGGTCCGTCCGCCACGCCCGAGGAAATTTCCACCCCGCGGTTCATGGGGCCGGGATGCATCACGATGGCGTCCTTCTTGGCCCTCTTGAGCCTTTCATTGTTTACGCAGTAAAGCAGGCTGTATTCGCGGATGGTCGGAAAGAGATTGTTCTTTTGGCGTTCCAGTTGGAGGCGGAGCACATAAACCACGTCGGTTCCGTCCAGCGCCTTGTTCAGGTCGTGGAAAACTTCGACTCCCATCTTCTCGATCCCCACCGGCAGAAGGGTGGGCGGAGCGCAAACCCTCACCTTGGCCCCCAGCCTGGTCAACCCATAGATGTCCGAGCGGGCTACCCGGCTGTGGGTGATGTCCCCGATGATGGTGACGGTTAGCCCCTCGATCTTTCCCTTTTGCTCGCGGATGGTCAAAAGGTCGAGAAGCCCCTGGGTGGGATGCTCATGCGCCCCGTCGCCGGCGTTGATAACCGTAGCCTTCGTAATGTTGGCCAGCATCTGGGGAACTCCGGAGCATTTGTGCCTGACCACGATCGCGTCGATAGTCATGGATTCCAGGGTCTTGAGAGTGTCGATAAGGGTCTCCCCCTTTACCAGGGACGAGGAGGCCGTTTGCACATTCAGGATGTCGGCCGAAAGCCGTTTGGCCGCCAACTCAAAGGAGATGCGGGTTCGGGTGGAAGGTTCGTGGAAGAAAAGCACCACCGTGCGGCCCCGGAGCGCCGGGACTTTCTTGACCGAGCGCGTGGAGACCTCCTTGAAGGACGCGGCCGTGTCGAGGATATGGGTGATTTCCGAAGCCGAAAGTTCCTCAAGGGTGAGCAGGTCTTTGCTCTTCCAAGTCATAAGAAAACCTCGTCTCTTACCGCAGAGTCGCAGAGGTCGCAGAGAAAACCGAAGCCAAAATGATTTTGATTTAAGCCGGAATAAAAAAGATTTTTATTTTTTCTGCGACCTCTGCGACCTCTGCGGCTCTGCGGTGAATAGGTAGTTTTCATGCCTCAGCCTCCGCGATGTAGACTTCGTCCTTGCCGTCGCTTTCCTTCACGTGCACCAGCACCTTTTCCTTCGAGGACGACGGAATGTTTTTGCCCACGTAATCCGCGTGGATGGGAAATTCCCGGTGGCCCCTGTCCACCAGGACCGCGTACTGGATGGAGGTCGGCCTGCCAAAGTCGATGATCTGGTCGATGGCGGCCCTCGCCGAGCGCCCGGTATAAAGCACGTCATCCACCAGGATGACTTTCTTTTTGTTCACGTCAAAGGGTAGCAGAGTGGGAGTGGGGGCCTTTTCGGGCCTGTGGGTTCCGGCGTCATCGCGGTAGAAGGTGATATCCAGCGCCCCAAAAGGCACTTCCGAACCCTCGATTCCCTTGATTTTGGCCGCCAGCCTCTCGGCAAGGATTTCCCCGCGGCTCTTGATGCCGATAAGGACCAGGTCCTGGATTCCCTTGTTTCGTTCGAGGATTTCGTGGGCGATTCGGGTGAGGGCCCGGTCAAAGTCGCGGGCTTCCATGATGAGCGCCTTTATTTTCGGAGGGGTCATTGCGGCACCGCCATCCGGCGGATGCCGAATTTAAAATTTAAAATGAATAATGAACAATGGGGGGTGGGCAAAAAAAATCCCGAAGCACCCAGGTTGGATGTTCGGGACAAGTTGAATTCAGTTAACCGCGCGCAAGCGAGCTTCATCTTCTTCCCTTGAGGGTCTCACAGGACCCTTTTTAAAGGCTGAACGACTGTTGGAATTATACTTTTTTCAGGGCCCCTGTCAAGTTAACTTTACCGTTTGGTTGACCGCGTCCTTCCAATTAACATAGTTTCTCATGGCCCCCCAACCCGAAACCCGCCGAGGGTTTTTCACCGATTGGAATCCCCTCGTCCACTTTGCCGTTCTTTTTTTGATTCACTCTTTTTTTTCCTACGGGGTTTTCCCGGACAGCCTTTCCTTCCACCACAAGATCATCCTCGAAATCCTGGTCCTGGTTTTAAGCCTCGTTTTATTGGCTCGCTTTTTCCCCCTGCAACCCCTTTCCAAAAAGGGAACTCTTTCCTTTTTAACGGATCTGCCCTGGTGGGCCTGGCTGGTTCCGGCTTTGATCGCGGTTTTTCTCCGGTTTTTCAGGCTCACCTCCTTTTCTCCCTGGCCTTTGTTCGACGAATCCCTTTTTGGTTTTTCCGCGCTTGATTTGTCGCGCCACGGCGAAGGCCGCTGGTTTTACAGCCTCGCCCAAATTCCACCCCTTTACATTTATGGTTTAAGTTTCCTTTTCAGGGCCGGGGGCGTCTCCCTCGCCGCCCTTTGGTTTTGGCCCGCCCTCCTCTCGACACTTTCCCTTCCGCTGGTTTTCCTGACGGCGCGGCGCTTATTCCCGAAAAACGGGGTGTGGTTGCCCACCTTCCTGTGGGCTTTTGGTTTTTGGCCCCTTCTCGAGGGACGATTCGGGGTCGAGTATCCCCTTTTTGTTTTCTGGGAGCTTTTAACCTTGTATCTTTGGGCCGTTTTTTTGAATTCCAAAACCCCGGGGTTCAGAATCCTCAGCGCGGTTTTTTTTGGACTTTGTGTCGGAACGGGTTTTTATATCGTCCTGACCTGGTTGGTGGTCGCGGTCACGACAGGTATTCTTTTCCTCGCGGCCGTGATTGAAAAGGGCTGGCCAAAAAAAATTCTGGTTCCCGCTTTTTTCGTTCCGGCCTTTCTCGTCACCCTGCCCCTGGCGTCCGCCTTTCACCAATCGGGCCACGCGTCCTACATCCAAAATTCCCTGGATATCGGCATGGGCCTGCCCTTGTCGGATTTATTCCTCAATCCCCTTTCCTATCTTGCGGGAATTTTTTGGGGAATCCCCGCCTCCCTCGCCCTGGGGGGATACGGGCCAGTATCAGCCGGTTTTCTAAACCCCATCCTCGGCGCCTTTCTTTTCCTGGGGTTAACCGGGTTTTTGGACAAACAAAACCGGCCATCCCTTTTCCTCCCCCTTTTAATTTCCGCCGTTTGCCTTTCGCCCGCTTTTTTAACCAAGACCCTGGAATTTTATCGGATCATCCAGATCCTTCCCTTTTTATTCATCCTTGTTTCAAAAGGCATTGAAATTTTTCTTTCGGGCTTTCCCGCCCCCGCCCGGCCCTGGATTCTCACAACCCTTCTTCTTTTATCCTCCGTTCTGGATATCACCCGGTTGCTGGGGCCCCAATCCCGCTCGGCGGCCTCGCCGGAGGTCTGGAAATTTAAGTCTATTGAACGGATGGTGGCCTTTCAATACGCCCAGGTCATGAATTCCAAATTCGGCCCCGGATTGGTTTTTACCGAATTTCCTGAGGATTCCTTCGACTCAAGTCTCATGATCGCGACCTATCCCTTCAACGCCGCCCTCAACCCGGCCCTATCCCCGGAGAAAGCCGGCTGGATCTGCCTCCTGGCGGATATCCGTTTCCAGCCCTACCTGAAGGAAAGGTTCCCTGATGGCCGCTGGTACACCCTTGTCCTCGACAAGGCCAACCAAAGCCACACTTGGGGAATTGTTCCAACGAAAGGCCAAGACCGAAACACACTTGAAAAGTGGAGGAGGGCCAACGAGGGGTTTTGGGGGCTTTCGTTCCAGGTTCTCAACCACGTCGAGGGGGAATCACGGCAGGACATCCTTGAAAGGCTTTTCGGCCTCTATTCCCTCGTTCAGGGAGACTCGATTTTGGAAGGTTTTTACTGGACCAGGCTTTCCAAATTTCTTTGCTCGGAGGTGAACGAAAGGAACGCGGCCTGGTTATCAACCATTCCGGTCCCCCATGCGCGGAATTTTGATTTCCTCCGGATTGAACTCGCGACGATGTACCAAAAATACGGCGCCGCGATGGCCCGGGTGAAAAAATATCCCCAGGCGCGGCTTTTTTTCGACCGGGCCGCTTCCTTCGGCCCCGAATACGGCCTTCCACCCGCCCTTTCCCGCCATTTGAAAAACCTTCTCCTAACCAAAAAGGGTGAAAGGGATCCATCGCCCCGGAAGGACCCGCGCCCCCCAACCCCGTAAACATTATATTTATGGGTCCTTTTTCCGGGGCGGCTTGGTATATTCATTCGAATTATTTTTCCCATTTTTCCGAAACGGCATTAAATGTTTGACCACAAAATCCAATTCCACTTATCCACGGGCCTGTTCTCCCTCCTTATGTTTTTGCTCATGGTCACCGCCTTTTTCCCCGGCCAAATGTCGCCGGACACCATCGGCCAATTAACCGAGGCGAAGAACGGGTGCTTTTCCGACCTTCACCCCCCCATCATGGCGGCCTCCTGGAGCCTTTTGCTTCACGTCTGGAAAAATCCTGGGATTTTATTCGGAGTCCACAACCTGATCTACTGGTTGTCCTGGTACCTCCTGGCGCTTTTATCATCGGAAAAATGGGAAAAACAATTTTTCGTTTTATTCATCGCGTTACTGCCGCCACTTCTCGCGCAAACCATTGTCCTGTGGAAGGACACCCAACTGACCCTCACCATCACAGGCGCCTATCTTTTCGGGATTTTAGTTCTCAGGACCCATCAAAAAACGCCGGGATTTAAAAGCCATAAAAAAATTATTTTCACGGGGGTTTTTCTTTTTTTCTTTTTTTATTCCGCAGCCGTAAGGGAAAACGCCTTTCCCGCCCTGATCCCCTTGACCCTTTTCATGATTACCAACCTCGTTAAAAAAATCGCGCTTTTCCGGGCGGTTTTGCTGGGTTTATTCCTGAGTGCCGCGGGTTTGGCGGCGACTTATTTTTTCAACTACGGAATTCTCCACGCGAGCCGATCCGAGGGTTACCAGGTCATTGAAATCTACGACGTGATGGGTGTTTTCGCGGCCAGGGGAAACGAGGATTTAATTCCCCCCTATTGGAAAAAGTTAAACCGCGGGGCCACACCCGAGACCCTGAAACGAAACTACAATCCCATCAGCGTGATTCCCCTTATTTTCTGGGGAGAAACACCCGTCAAACTTACCACCGACCGAAATTACCTCGATGAACTGAACAAAAAATGGATTTTTGCCCTTTCCCATTATCCCGCGGACTACCTTCAACACCGTTGGAACGTTTTCAAGAGTTTATTGGGGGTGGGGTTGGAACAGCCTTATTATCCTTTTCATTTTGGAATCGTCCCAAACCCCTACAACCTGAGGAATCTGGGTGATCCCTCCCTGCGGGAATTTTTCCAGAATTATTTTATTCTTTTCATGAACACGGTGTTTTTCCGGGGATGGTTTTACATGGCGGTTCTTTTGGTTGTTCTAGGCTTTTGCTGGTTTAAGGG
>JAHFCG010000043.1:0-15373 GCA_023249615.1 candidate division FCPU426 bacterium
TCTTCCTTCTTCATCTTCCCGTGTAAGAGCCCCACCTTGAACCCGTGGAAAACATCCTTTTGGAAGTGTTGATACATTTGAACAGCCGACTTCAGGAAATTCTTGGATTCATCCACCACCGGAAATACCCAGAAGGCTTGTTCCCCTTTAAGCAGGCGTTCCTTAACGAAGGAATAAACCTCATCTTTCTTACTTTCACCTTTCCAATAGGTCTTGATGGGTTTGCGCCCTTTCGGGAATTCATCCAGAACCGATAGATCAGTGTCGCCGTATTCGGTTAGGACTAAAGCCCTGGGAAACGGCGTGGCAGTCATCATCAAACAATCCGGGAATCTTCCCTTTTCTTCCAACGCCGCTCTTTGCATCACCCCAAACTTGTGCCGTTCATCAATCACGAGGAATCCCAGATTTTTAAAATTCAGCGTCTTTTCAATCAAGGCGTGGGTTCCGATTGCCACATCAACCTCTCCAGATTCCAACAAAGCCAACGCTTCCCTTTTCGGCTTTGCCTTCATGTCACCCGTCAATAAGATGATTTTCAAACCCACTGGTTCCAAAAGCTTTTTCAAATTTTGATAATGCTGATGAGCCAGAATTTCCGTAGGAGCCATAAAAGCGCTTTGGACGCCGGAATCAGCGGCGTAGAGAAAGGAAATGGCCGCCACCAGGGTCTTTCCACTTCCGACATCCCCCTGCAAGAGGCGGTTAATAGGGTAGGGTTTTGCCATATCTTCCCTAATTTCCTTTACGACCTTCTTTTGGGCCTGGGTGAGTTGGTACGGGATACTCTTCCTAAACTTTAAAACCCTCTCGCCTTCAAAGTTGTACCGCCTCCCCTTCTCCCTTTTCTCTATGGCCCTGCGCTTCACGATTAGGAAAGTCTGCAGGGCCAGCAATTCATCAAAAGCTAGTCTTTTACGGGCCGTTTCAAACTGTTCCAGGTTTTGGGGCCGATGAATCCCAAGAATTGCTTCCGATAGCTTCTGCTTTCCAAGGGCAGATTGTGGATTTTGTGTTTGGGGGATGACCAATACATACTTTTCCAAAACGGCGTTCATGATATTCCGCCAAAAGTTCTGGGTAAGGGTTGGCGTGGAAGGATAGAAAACTAAAACTTTCCCTTCCTCCAAATCCTTTACCTCCTCAGGGGTGAGAAACTCAAAGGTTTCTCCCCTCGCCGTCACCTGTTTTCCGTATTTTGAGACGCTAGGGGTGTCGTGCAAAAGCACCCAACGTCCATTCAAAAGATCCTTTTTCAAATAAGGCCGGTTGAACCAAACCCAGTTCAAATGCCCGCTTTGATCCTGAAGATTCACTTTAATGATTTCCAGCCTACCATGGCGGTTTTGGGAGATACCATTCACCATCGCGGCGATGAAATAGGGTTCCTCACGGTTGGTACATTGGGCGATAGGGGTGAAAAGCGAACGATGAACCGCCCATTTGGGGGAATAATGCAATAAATCATCCACGGTCTTGAGTTGGGTCAGGTGAAAGGCCCGAATTTTATCCGGGGGCACAAAGGGAAGCACCGAATCCGATAGTTTCAAATTGCTTCCGGGCGGTTTTTCTGAAACCTTCGGAAGTTTTTTGATCCATTCCTGAATCTGGGTTTTGGTTTTCGAGATGAGGGCCTTGCGTTCTTCCGCCGTGTAAGTCATGTATTGCGAAAAGGCGCTTCGGGTTTGTTTGAGGAAATGAAGGAAGTCTTTCGGCGCGCTCGGGTCTTTTGAAAGGACCTCGCATCCCTTCATTAGAAAGCGGTCCAGACCTCCCTGAACGGATCGATTGCCAAAGTCCTGTTTTTCTTCCAACCCAAGGGGCTTTAACCACTTTTCCATTTCTTTTGATGGGTCAACCATTGGGAGCCTTGGCCTTAAATTTCGCTATTATTGGCGGGCATCATAACATTTTGGAGGGATGGGAGCGGGAGGCCAAGGGGGTAAAAATACTTGTTTATCCGGAAATGCTTTGCTTATAATGCGCCCTCGCAGTCCAAAAAAGAGGAGTATTTCCATGGCTCAAGTTTGTGACATCTGCTCAAAGGGACCCATCAAGGCCCGCAAGATTACCCGCCGCGGTAAACCAAAGAAGACCGGCGGAATCGGACTTAACATCACGGGAATCCATTTGCGCCGTCAAATGGCCAATTTGCAACCCATCCGCGCCGTCATTGATGGCCGCCCGCAAAGGGTTTTGGTTTGCACCCGCTGCCTTCGTTCCGGCAAGGTTCAAAAACGCCAAGCCATTCGCAAGCCGATCGCGGCCCCGGTAGTTGCCGCCTCCTAAAAGCGAAATTAGTAACTGAAATTAAAAAGGCCATCCGGTTAACCGGGTGGCCTTTTTATTTAAGGATTTACACTACTTACCGAAGCGAGCGTCCGCGGAATTTCCAGCCATTCCCATTCCAAACCCAGACAAAAGTCTCACTTGAATAGCTTTCAACACTTCCCAATTGGAAAGTCCAGGTCAATTTGACCTTCGCGATGGTGTCCGATATCCAGGACATGGAGGCGATTTGTCCGTTGGTTAATATCGCGTCCGAAACCCAGGATTTCACAAGAAGGCCTTTTAGCTTGTCGGAACTATCAAAACTTCCATCGGAAAGTTTGAAAACCTCATCCCACTTGGTTTGAACGACTGAGTCGGCGAAGGAATCCACCGTTTGCTTCAAGGCCTGTTCGCGCCCCACCTTTTCCTCCGGCGACAAGGAACAGCCGGTTAAAAGGGTTAATCCCAGGAAACAGGCGAATCCAAAGGTTGAAATTTTCATAAAGTTATTCCCTTACTTCTTCAGATACTCTTTCTCAATGTCGGTGATTTCCTGAACCCGTCGCGCGTGCCGATCCACGTTGCTAAAAGGCGTGCTTAACCAGATATCAGCGAGCTGGACATTGGTTTGAACCGGCAAATCACGTCCGGCAAGCGAAAGCATGTTGGAATCGTTATGGTCCCTGGTATCCCTTGCCATTTTCTCGGTAAAAACAAGGGCGCAACGAACCCCCGGAACCTTGTTGGCCACGATCGCCATTCCAATCCCGTTTCCGCAAACCACTATTCCCCGGTCAACCTGTTTTGAACCAACCAGCTTGGCTACCTTTTCTGAAAAAATGGGATAGTCGCATGACTCGGTACTGGTGGTCCCCATATCCTGAACCTGATGGCCCAAATCATTTAAATGATTAACCAGGGTTTGTTTTAATTCAAACCCGGCGTGATCGGCTCCGATGGCTATTTTCATGGATTCCTCATGCTTTATTTGTACGGGCGATCCTTGTGATCGCCCTATAAAAGGGCGAAGGCAAGCTTCGCCCCTACCATTTTCAACCGCCCTTTAAAACCGGAAGCGCCTTTAATAAAAACCCTTCCATTTGATCCAACACCTTTTGGTAAACCTCCAGCGGTTGGCCCACTGGATCATCAATATCCTCAACCCCCACTCCGGCGAACTCCGAAAACATGCTGACCTTATCCTGAAGTGCCGGCATTTTTTTAAGAATCATTTCCTTGTGTTTTTCAGTCATGGTCAGAATTAATTCACTTTCCATAACCAGGGTTTTGCTTAATGGCTGGGTTTGATGGGAAGAAATATCCACGCCTTTAGCCCGGCAGGCTTCAACCGCTTCGGGAGCCGGAGGCACGCCGGCGAAAGCCGCCAATCCGGCCGACTGGACTTCCAGCGCCAGCTGGTTTTCCTGGGCCACCTTTTTCAATAAACCCTCAGCCATGGGGCTCCGGCAGGTGTTTCCGGTGCAGACAAAGAGGATTTTTTTAGGCAAACTTTTCTCTCATTTCACTCAGTTTTGAATCAACTGGGATAAAAGAGCCTCCACCCTCGCGATTTCATCCTTCGAGACACAGCCGGTTCGGATAATGGAAATTCGTTTGCGGTCAATACGGGCGATCGCGGTTTCCCCGCCCAAGGGACAAACCCCCGCGTCGATGGCGGCATCCGCCTTTTCAAGAATTTCAGAATCAACCTCATCGAACCGGACAGGGCTTCTTCCGCCGGAAAAGTTGGCGCTTGAAACGGCAAGGGTATCGCCGGAGGCGCGGAGTAATTCGAGAGCGATTCCATGGTCAGGGCAGCGGAGGGCAACGGTCCCGTCAGGGCCTACCCCGCCCTGTCCCAAAGTTACCTTGGCTTTTATGATGAGAGTCCAGGGGCCTGGCCAGATTTTCTTGAGGAGATCCAAATCCTTGTCCTTGAAATCCCCAATTTCAAGGGCCACTTCGGGCCGGGAAATAAGGATGGAAAGGGATTGGCTTAAGGGGCGGTCCTTGATTTTGAAAATGCGCTTGAGGGCCTCGGGTTTTTTCACCGAACAGCCGATGTCATAGACGGTATCCGTTGGGAAAACGGCTATCCCGCCATCCTTAATGACCTTCGCGACCTTTTGAAGATTCGCTTCGGTATAAGGCAAAGACCTAATATCAGCCTTTTCGTTACCCATGGTTTTGTCCGTTTCGTTCAAGTTCAGCCTCTTGGTCAATTTTCTCAGAGAAACATCAATTTTACAGCATAAAACCTAAACAAATTTTACCGCAGAGACGCCGAGACGCAGAATAAACCAAAATGTTTAAAGATTAAAATGTTGGAAAATCCCTTTTAAACAATTCATCTTTGCGCCTCCGCGTCTCTGCGGTAAGGGAGTTTTAGCTCTTTAGGGCCCGCCAGCCAATGTCTTTTCGGAATTGAGCTCCCTCAAAACGAATCACCCCTACCGCCGCATAAGCGTTTTGAAGGGCCTCTTTTATGTTCGACCCCAACCCTGTCACACACAATACTCTTCCGCCTGCCGTGACAACCTGGCGGTCTTTCAAAACCGTTCCGGAATGAAAAACCAAAGCGTTCTTTTTCATTTGGGCTTCCATCAATCCCGTAATAACTTTTCCCTTGGGATAAGAACCTGGATACCCTTCCGAAGCCATTACCACACAAGCGGTTGGTTGTTCATCCCACTCAATTTTAAGGTGAGAAAGTTTACCCTGCGCCACGGCCATGCAAACATTCACAAAATCCGTCTTTAACCGGGGCAATACCACCTGAGTCTCGGGATCTCCAAAGCGGCAGTTGTACTCGATGACCTTGGGAGCATCCTTGGTGATCATTAATCCCAGATACAATACACCTTTATAAACAATCCCCATCTTTTTCAAGGCCTCAAGCGTGGGGACAAATATCTTTCGCATGATTTCTTCGTTGAGTTTATCGGTAACAACTGGAGCCGGTGAATAGGCCCCCATGCCGCCGGTATTGGGACCTTTGTCCCCATCAAATATCCGCTTGTGGTCCTGGGCGCTCACCATGGGAACCACCGTCTCGCCATCCACAAAAGCGAGAATAGAGGCTTCTTCCCCTTCAAGAAATTCCTCAATAACCACCTTAGCCCCGGCGTCACCAAAGACTTTCTTTTTCATCGCTTCTTCAAGGGCCGATTCCGCTTGTTGTATGTTTTCGCAGACTGTAACTCCCTTCCCCGCGGCCAAACCATCAGCCTTGATGACAATGGGTGCGCCTTGGGTTCGAACATAGGCGAGAGCCTTTTCAAAATCATTGAAAGTGCCGGACTTGGCGGTTGGAATATCGTTATCCAACAAGAGTTTCTTAGTGAAATCTTTACTGCCTTCGAGCTGGGCGCCGTCCTTGGTGGGACCAAACACTTGGAACCCTTCTTTAATCAACTCGTCGGCTAATCCCAGGCACAAAGGAATTTCAGGACCAATAACAACAAGGTTTGGTTTGTGTTCTTTGGCCCATTTCACAATACCGGAAATATCTTCCACCTTGAGATCCACACACTCAGCCAGTTCCGCGATTCCGGCGTTACCTGGGGCGCAGATGAGTTTAGGCTGTCGTTTGGACTTTGAGAGAGCCCAGCAGATGGCGTGTTCCCGCCCGCCCGAGCCAATAACCAAAATATCCATTCTTTCCTCGGTCCTAGTGTTTGAAATGCCGATAGCTGGTGAAAATCATCGGGATGCTGTGTTCATTGGCAGCTTCAATCACTTCTTTATCCCTTACGCTCCCGCCAGTTTGAATGATGGCGGCAATTCCGGCCTTGGCGCAAGCGTCAACGGAGTCACGGAAGGGCAAGAGAGCGTCAGAAGCCATCACGCTTCCCTTGGCCTTGTCCCCCGCTTGTTGAATGGCGATGGCAAGCGACCCAACCCGGTTCATTTGTCCGGCACCCACTCCGATGGAAACTCCATCCTTCACCAGAACGATGGCGTTGGACTTCACGTGCTTCACCAGCTTCCACCCAAATTCCATATCCTTCGCCAACTTGGGATCTGGTTGTTTTTCGGAAACCACTTTGTAAAGAGCCTTATCCTCAACCGCCTGGTCGAAATCCTGAACCAGGAATCCGCCCTCCACCCTGCGAACGTGGTAACCAGGAACCAACTCTTTCCCTTTTCCAAGTCCCTCAAGGGTCATAACCCGCAAGTTCTTCCGGGCTTCAAAAGCTTTTAATGCTCCAGCATCGTAGGAAGGAGCAATGATAATTTCGAAGAAACTCAATTTTTCCAGAATAACCTGAGCCGTCTTTTCGTCCACGGAACGGTTAACCGCCACAATCCCTCCAAAGGCCGACAAGGAATCCGCTTCAAAAGCCTTCACGAAGGCTTCCTGAACATCCTTCCCGATCGCCGTTCCGCAGGGATTGGTGTGTTTAATAATAGTCGCCGCTGGTTCGTCAAATTCCTTCACAATCATCAAGGCCGAGTCAGCGTCCATAATGTTGTTGTAGGACAATTCTTTGCCCTGCACTTGTTTTCCATTCACGATTATCGGCAGAGCGTTTGACCGGTCTTTATAGAAAGCCGCGGGCTGGTGAGGATTCTCCCCATAGCGCATTTCCTGAAGCTTAACGCCAGACAGGGTAAAGATATCCGGCCACTTCTTATCCGAAAGACGCTTGTGCAAGTATTCGTGAATCATCCCGTCATAGCGGGAGGTATTCCCAAAGGCCTCAATGGCCAATTCCTGGCGCAGTTTAAAAGTTGTGGCCCCGTCGTTTTCTTTCATTTCCTTAATGATGTCCGCATAGCGGACGGACGAAACAACAACCGTCACGCTTCTGTAGTTCTTTGAGGCTGAACGAATCATGGATGGACCACCGATGTCGATATTTTCGATAGCGTGTTCCAATTCCACATTTGGCTTGGAAATAGTGGCCTCAAAGGGATAGAGATTCACGCAAACCAGATCAATGGGTTGAATCTTGTGTTTGGCGATAGTTTCCATGTGTTCTTTGTTATCACGCAAGGACAACAAGCCCCCATGAACCACGGGATGAAGGGTTTTGACCCGTCCATCGAGCATTTCAGGGAAGCCAGTGACTTCGGAAATGTCTTTTACGGGCAATCCGGCGTCCTTAATGGCTTTGGCGGTACCGCCCGTTGATATAAGCTCAACCCCATGAGCAACCAGTTCCTTGGCGAAATCGAGAAGTCCCGACTTATCCGAAACGCTCAACAAAGCCCGTTTAATTTTCACCTTATCTTCAGCCATGATTTCCTCCGAATTTTTGATCCAGGGTATTTGTGGTTACTTTAGCCCATCGAAAAATTTACTTTACAAATACAAATAAAAAAGGCCCGCTCTCATTTAAGGAGGGCGGGCCTTGAAATATACAAACGCGATTACTTAACGTCTTTCACCGCGTCCATCCCGCCGACCTTCACATCCTTGCCGTTAACCAGACCCTTGTCCTTCATGGCCTTGCTAATTCCGTCAACGTTCTTGTTTTTTCCGCCAGGTCCATCCTGTCCGCCGCCCAGCATTTTATCCTTGCCGCCCTTCATCATGGCCGCGCCCATTTTCTTTCCGCCGCCCTTTTCGCCCTTATCATCATCGCCCTTCCCCAAAGCCAAGCCCTTTTTCAGACCCATAGCGGAGCCCTTCTTCATGCCCAGCATGCTTTTCTTTCCCCCGCCCTTTTCGTCGCCGCCTTCTTTGCCCATCAGCATGCCTTTCTTTCCGCCGCCCTTCTCATCTCCGCCGTCTTTCACGGACAGGACCCCGCCAGCGAGGGCTTTTTTTCCGCCGCCCTCTTTGCCTTCTTTATCCCCCGCGAAAATAGCTTGGCTCGACAATCCAAACACCAAAGTGGACACTACCAATATTTTTTTCATTAAAACCCTCCTAGAATTTAAAAAGAACCTATTTCCGCAACCTTAAAACGGTTAAAAAATCAACGTCCTAAAAACGGGCCTATTCTACACATCACCCAAGGTTTGAAAAGAAAAAATTGCACCATTCATTTCAAGAAACAACCGATCCCTCTAAAGGGATACCCGAACCCTGCCGTCAACCACCTTGATCTTTCCCTCGCAAAAAAGCCTGACCGATTCCGAATAAATATGATGTTCCACTTTCAAAACCTTTTCCGCAAGGGTTTCAGGGGTATCAGTCCCCATTACCTTCACATTTCCCTGCAAAACGATCGGCCCCGCGTCAACACCCTCGGTCACGAAATGAACCGTGGCTCCGGATTCTTTTTCCCCCGCCTTAATAACGGCTTCATGGACATGGTGACCGTACATTCCTTCTCCTCCAAATTTGGGGAGAAGTGCCGGATGAACATTCATGATTTTAAAAGGGTAAGCCTTAATTAAAACGGAAGTGATAATTCTCATGTAGCCCGCCAGGCAAATCAGGTCGATTTTCTTGGACTGGCAAAGACGCAGAACCTCAGCGTCGTATTCCTCCCGGCTTCCTGGGTAACCCTTGCTGGCGATGGCGACGGCTTCAATCCGTTCGTTCTCAGCCCTTTTCATCGCCCCGCAATCGGGGACATTGGAAAAGATCAGGGCAATTTTGCCCTTAAACAGGCCGGTGTCCTGGGCGTCAATGAGCGCCTGGAGGTTGGAACCGCCCCCCGAGGCGAAAACGGCGATTTTAATCAAGGAAACCACCTTTTAATTTCAATGGCTGTCATTGCGAGGAATGTCCCGCGAATAGCGGGACGATTATGACAGGCTTGAAGTAGTTGGCCACCGGCCAACCATGCTTGGCCCAAAGGGCCAAGTACAACCCCAGTACTAAAAAATCAAAGGTAAAACCTGAGATTCCCAGGTCGCAAAGCGAGCCTATCGGCTCTGCTCCTCGGAATGACACCTAAAACAAAAAGCCAACCCCTCACCCTGCCCTCTCCCGCAAGGGGCGAGGGTTCTAAGCATTTTATAAACCAGAACTGAAAATTTTCTTCTTTGAATCTTGCACCTTCTTCGCGACATCCGAAACTTTCCGAAGGTCATTTAGCGTCTTGTTATTCTCCGGATCCAGTTCCAAAACACGGTGGTAAAGATTGATGGCGGAAGGATAATCGTGGGCGAGGGCCAAACCATTGGCGTAGTCGATCATCATCGGAACGCAGGTAGGATAATCGAAATATAAATTTCTATAAATGATAAACGCCTCGGAAAAACGGTTCCCCGAGGTCAACTCCCTGGCCTTTTTAAAATCATCCAGAAGGTAGATCAGCATCGGGTCCAACTGGATGGCCCTCTTCAATTCAACCTTCGCCTCCTCGGGGTGGCCTGTTTGGTTTAAAATTTCATATTTTTTAAAATGAATCAAAAGGTAATCCGGGGATACCTGACCCACCTGATTGAGGTCAAGCAGGGCCTTGTTTAAATCCCCATCTTTATTCCTGTCAAAAAACGATATTCCACGGAGATAACGGGCTTTGTAACAGGAGGGATCAAATTGAAGGGCGCTGTCAAAAAAACCAATGGCCTCGTCCACCTTTCCCGTTGACAGGGAAACCGTCCCCTTTTTCAAATCAAAATCCGCCAATTGTTTTTTAACCGTCATTTCAACCTGATGAACGGCCAGAAAACTCGAAAAAATAACCAGAGGAAGCAGATAAAACCTGAATCTTGAAAGCTCAACTTCCCGATACCGGATGGGAAACCCCTCGAGATGGTAAAACCTTTGGGAAAGGGCGACCGGTAGGGCGGCCAACAAAAGTAACGGCGCAAGGACCGCGGGCAATTTATCATTCAAATCAAAAAGGTTGTTCGTGCCGACGCCGGCAAAGGCCGCGAAAATCCCTGCCCCAAGCGTTTTGGGAATGGCATTCGCTGAAAAAAGCCTCCACCACTGGCCGAATATGAACCCCCAAAAAAGGATCAACAAAGCCAGGCCCACCAACCCTGTTTCGGCTGTCCATTCCAAAAGCCAATTTCGCGCGTGGGCCACCTCATAAACCTGTTTGGAATACCGCATCATGAGTCCCGCGGGGCGGTAGGATGGAAAAGCCGCTTCAAAGGTTCCAAATCCCGTTCCCTTGATCGGGTGACCTTTCACCATTTCTCCCGCGCCTTTCCAAACGGAGGTCCGAAACCAAAGAGCCTCGTTGCGGGATCCCAAAATTTCCTGGAGCCGTTTGGAAACCGGCGTTATTAACACCAAAAAAATAATGGTTACGGCCGCCACGGCCAATATTTTTTTAGCCGATTTTTCCAGCCCTCCCCGGCTGATGTAACAAACGGCGTAAACCATGGTTCCCACGGCCCAGCCCAGCAAACCCGCCTTGCTTCCCGTCCAAAGAAGGGCGATTAGGCTTAAAACCGTCAAACCCGACCAAATCAACCGGGTAAGAAATTGTTTTGCCCTCAGATACAAAGCCAGGGCGATCGGCCAAACCAATAATAAGTAGCCCGCCAGAGAGTCGGGGTTTCCTAAACCCGCTGTCACCCTGCCGCCGAATTGGTTTTTCACGATCACGAACCAAGCCCCTCCGTCGAGACCCAGCGCCTGGCCAATAGCCCAACCGCTGGTCCCCAATCCCCCGAGGAGAAAAACAATCAACAGATTTTCGGCCTTCCAGGATTCAAAACACGTGAAGGTCAAAAGGAGATACCAAAGGGGGTAGCAAATCCATTCGGAAAAAACCGACCATCCCACCGAGGAAAAGGGTGAAAAAAACAACGTGAGTACTATCCAGCCGAGAAAAACCACCAGTGGCCAGAAGGCCGTGGTTCGAACCCAAACCAACCTTCCGGTTAACATTATTTTTAACAACCAGGCGCACAAAATAAAAAAAACAAGGATTTGGGAAAGCATTTGCTTGGGATATAGCGGATCCATTCCCTCGGTTTTGGTGACGAAAGGAAGGAGAAAAAGCAGGAGAACCGACAGGAACATGGGAGCCCGGTCGAGGGCCAACCGCCAACCGTTTAGGGAAACCTTCGTTTGGGGTGTTTCCAAAAAGAATTATCCTTCGGAACTAGGTCATAACCGTGAGAAGGCTTTGCAACCAAAACGAAGGCATTTTGCCGCCGGTAAAATCCGATAACGAATAATCCCTATCGCCGTCAATCGACCGTTATCGGCGGCTGCCTTTGCTTTTGGTTTTTAATCACAAACTCAGATTTAAACGGTTTCGAGATTAGGAAGGCTGCACCCTCAGACGAACTCGACGCCTTTTTCACCGGAAACCACTTCCCCAATGATGGAAGGATCTGCCCCGGTTTTCTTCAGGGCCGCCATAGCTTTGTCCACTTCGCCCTTGCTGACAATCAGGACCATCCCAACCCCCATGTTGAGGGACCGGTGGGCCTCGAATTCGGATATGTTGCCGGTCTTAACCATCCATTCGAAAATCGGGAGAACTTTCCATGACCCGCGCTTGAACTTGATCCTGCACCCGTCCGGAAGAACCCGGGGGGGGTTATCAATCAACCCGCCGCCCGTAATGTGGGCCATCGCCTTGACCTCCACCTGGTCGAGAATGGGATAAATCTCATGGAAATAACTTTTATGGGGAATCAGGAGAACATCGCCGATGACGCCGTTAACCTCTTTCACAAAATCCGTGTATTTCAACCCCGCCACGTCCGTAACCAATTTACGCGCCAGGGAATAACCGTTGGTGTGAAGGGAAACCGAAGGCAGTCCGATACAAACATCACCCGGCTTTACATTTTGGCCGCGGATAATCTTGTCTTTCTCCACGACTCCCACGATGGTTCCCGCGATGTCGTAATCCCCTTCTTTATAGACTGTCGGCATCTCAGCTGTTTCACCGCCGATGAGAACCAGGTTAACTTTCACGCATTCATCGGTCATGCCGTTAATGATTTGCTCTACCACTTCGACATCCAGTTTGCCCGCCGCCAGGTAGTCGAGAAAAAAGAGCGGCTTCGCTCCCTGAACAAGGATATCGTTGATGGAATGGCCCACGATGTCCGCTCCCAAACCGCGGTATTTCTTCATGGCCACGCCTATTTGGGTTTTGGTCCCTACGCCGTCGGTCGAGGAAACCAGGACAGGTTTTTTGTATTGGGTGGTATCGAACTCGAACAAGCCCCCGAAGAGGCCGATGTCGGAAAGAACCGAGGGGTTGAAGGTTTTTTTGACCAGCTTTTTGATCCGTTGAACGGATTCATTGCCCTTTTCAATGTTAACGCCTGCGTCTTCATAGCTGACTTGTTTCAAAAAGGCCTCCAATGAACGGATGAAAGCGAAGAAAGGGCGGGGTAATTTCGTGCATATCGTAAGGGCATCCCCGTTTCTGAACAAGCGGTAAAAAACGATTCTTCAGACAAGTTGGTTGATCCCGGATGAACCTTCGGGGGGATTTGTGTCTTTGGGTTTTTGTTCCTTAGGTTTTTTTCGCCGCCGCATGATCATTTGATACCTCATGGCACGGGAAAGCTGACGCAAGGGTCTTAACGGATAACTTACCATTCGCGCCCACCCTATCCTTTGAACGGGACCAATTGGGGGAGGAATAGGTTCTTTCGGTGGTTCGGGATTTCCCAATGACATGGATCGCCTCTTTGAGTTAATTTGGGTCCCCCGCCGTGCCTTTTCAAGTAAGACTCGGCAAAATCGTTAAAACTAACCTAAATAAATCCCCGGTGATTTTGAAAACTTAACCTTTTCAGGGGGACGAGGCTGGTATAATACAATTCAAAATTAATCCCCATCGAGGTAATCATGACCCGTTATCGAATCCTTGCGGTTTGTTTGATTAGCGCCGGTCTTTCCTTTTTTTCAATCGGATGTCCTTACGACGGCCCTCATTACCCCACCACTTACGGGATGCCGACCGCGACCCCGACCCCGGCTCCCCTAACCGCATCCGTGACTATTTCCGGTTCCACCTACGCTCCCGCCGCCGTCACCATTTACCGCGGCGGTACCGTGGTTTGGGTCAATGCGGACCCTTGGCCCCATAGCATTTTCCCAAGCAACGGCGCGGGGGTCTGCGCGGCCGATAACGCCATCGCGGCCTCGTCTTCCATTACCCTCGCCTTTCCCTCTGCCATGACCATTGATTACCACTGTTCCATCCATGCCGGTTTCTGCAACGCCTCTTGCGCCGCGACCTGCACGGGCCCCATGACAGGAACTGTCGTTGTCCAGTAACGGGGAATTTGGGGTTGTCCAAAAAGTTTGGTTTTTGTAGAATTACGCCCGGGAGATTGACATGAAACGTTTTGGAATCATTTACAGCTTTGTGACGGTTCTTTATTTCTTTTTATCGCATTTGGCCTGCGACAAACACCCTGTTTCAACACCCTTCCCGCCTCCGACCATGACCCCCACCAATACCCCCGTTTTTACCTATGTCCAGATGACGGGTTCCATGTTTGTTCCGGACCCGGTTACCATCACGGCGAGCAACGGGGTTATTTGGACCAACATGGACCCCTATGGACACACCATTCAAACGGACGACGGAACAGGCCTTTGCGGCCCGAACCAGTTCATCAATAATCCCGGCCAATCGGTAACCATCGTTTTTCCCTCGCCTGCCACCATTAATTACCATTGTTGGATTCATTCCAACTGTATTTTCGGCCCCTCCCCCGGTTCCATGGGGTGCGACCCGACCTGCGGCGGCCCCGGTGTCATGGCCGGGACAATTGTCGTTCAATAGTTTTTTAAAATCCTGAATTCCTTAATTTTATTCCCGCTTCCATTTACAACAGCCTGATGGGCCGTTAAATTAACGTTCGTTTCCAAAGATTATTCCAAGGAAATCCCTTGTCCGGCAAAACCAAATGGCTTGCCATTTATCTGGGAGTAGGTTTTATCCCGGTTTTTATCTGGCTTTATTTTTTCCTGAACCCGGCCATTTCCATTCCCCCCCTGCCCGCCGTCCATGATTTTTTGATTTTCGCCCCCTACATCGGCCTTGGACTGATCACCCTGCTCGGGTGGCAAATCAATCAAACGCGCATTTTTTGGTCCGCGGTCTTCTTATTCGCTTTTTACTGGTTCCTCTTGAATCCCGGAGCAATCCTTCATACCCCCTGGATGAGAATGGCCGCTTTCCAAATCATTGGAACGGCCTTTCCGTTGGCATTGTGCGTATTGTTTCTCATCAAGGAAAGCCGTTTGTGGAGCGACAAGAGCCTCGCCCGTTTGCTTCTGTTTTTATTCCCTTTTGTCCTTTTTCTTTGCATGGCCAAGTGGACCCCCGACGTCTTTTACAAGATCCTTTACTGGAACCCGTCCCCAACCGCCGCTGATCTTTCGCGGCTCCCCAACCTGACAGGCTTCACCCTATTTGTCTTTTTACTCGTTGTTTTTTTCATCCCCGATTTGAAAATCCAGCCATTTCTGGTTTCCCTGGCCGCCGCGCTTGCCCCTTTCCTCGTCGCGGTCCAAACAAGCCTCGGCGCAGTCCAAACGGGAACCGGGCTGACCGAGTTCAATATAATCGTTTCCTATACCGCCCTTACCGCGATCCTGCTCCACTCCATCCTTCACATGTACTGGAAAAAAGTTTACGTGGATATTCTTACCGGGGTCCCCAACCGCCAGGCCCTGGATGAGCGCCTCCATACCCTCACCAGGAATTTTTCGCTCGCCATGGTCGACATCGACCACTTCAAGAAATTCAACGATTCCTTCGGCCACGCGGAAGGCGACAACGCCCTGAGAATGGTCGCCCAGCACCTGGAGGAACACCTCGGCTTCCGGGTATACCGCTATGGCGGGGAGGAATTTTGCGTGGTTTTCGAGGAGGAGGATTTTCCAAAGGCGGTGGAAATGATGGACAAAGCGAGGGCGTCGCTGGAAACCAGAAAGTTCAGGCTCCGAAGGCAAAAACGCCAAAAAGGGGAAGTCGCGGATTTTTTCACCCGAAAGCCAACACCGCCCGGCAAGGGAGTAACGATCACCATAAGCGTGGGAGTCGCGTCAGCGGGGAAAAAATTGGGAACTTACGAGGAAGTGATCAAACAAGCCGATCAGGCGCTTTACCAGGCGAAGGACAAGGGAAGAAACAGGGTCGTGGCTAACAAATAATCCGAAGCTACCTTCGCCGGTTACACCGGGCGTTCATTCCAAACCTTTCACGCCTTTGGGCTTTCAAACCTTTAACATTTGTTTATTTCCAAACTG
>JAHFCG010000043.1:15383-19602 GCA_023249615.1 candidate division FCPU426 bacterium
GGGATACTTCGCCGTAAAACAGGCGGTGCAATGCCCCTCCGGGGTTCCCTTGACCGCTCTCATCATGCCTTCCACCGAAAGATATTTTATGCTGTCCACCCTTAAATAATTCTTAATTTCATCCAGGGTATGGGTCGCGGCAATCAATTCCTTCCGGCTTGGGAAGTCCATGCCGTAAAAACAGGGTGAAATAATGGGCGGGGATGTGATCCGCAAATGGACTTCCTTGGCCCCCACGTTCCGAAGCATCTTGACGATCTTTCGCATGGTGGTTCCCCGAACAATCGAATCATCAATAAGGACCACTCTCTTGCCCTCCATGGATTCCTTGACCGCGTTATATTTCAACCGCGCGCCGAAGTCACGAATGGATTGATCGGGTTCAATAAAGGTTCTTCCAATGTAATGGTTGCGGATAAGACCCATTTCGTACGGAATCTTGGATTCCTCGGCGTAACCCGTAGCCGCCATGTTGGAGGAATCTGGAACCGGAACCACCACATCCGCTTCCACAAAGGCTTCCTGGGCAAGGACCCTTCCCAATTGTTTTCGGACCTTTTGAACACTCGTGTTATAGATCCGGGAGTCTGGACGGGCGAAATAAATATACTCAAAAATGCACATGGAAGCCGGAGTCTTTTCAAAGGGCTTGATGGACACGAGCCCGTTTTCATTGATGAGGACAATCTCACCTGGTTCCACGTCACGGACATATTTCGCGTCAATAATGTCAAAGGCGCAGGTCTCGCTGGCAAGAACCCAGGCGTCGTCCAGCTTGCCGAGGCAAAGCGGCCTAAAACCGGAAGGGTCCCTCATGCCCAGGAGCCCGTCATCCGAGAGGATCAAAAGGGAATAGGCACCCCTGACTTTTTGGAGCGAACTGATCAGGGATTCCACAAGCGTCCCCTGGCTTGAACGGGCGATCAAGTGAACAATGACCTCGGAATCCACGGTCGAGACAAAAATGGAACCCCTGGCTTCCAGCTCGTCCCGGATTCGCCGGGCATTGACCAAATTTCCGTTGTGGGCAATGGCCAGGTTTCCCTGGGCATATTCAACCGCGATGGGTTGGGCGTTTCTCAGCTGGCTGGACCCCGTGGTGGAATAGCGGACATGGCCTATTGCCGTTCTTCCGGGAAGTTCCTTGAAAGCCGACTCATTAAAAATATCCGCGACCAGTCCCATGCGTTTGTAATTATAAAGATGCCCGTTTTCCATGGTGCAGATGCCGGCGGATTCCTGTCCGCGGTGCTGGAGGGAGTGGAGGCCCAGGTAGGTAATTTTGGCCGCCTCCGGATGGCCGTATATTCCAAAAACACCGCACTGATCATGGGGCTTATCGTCATCGAGCCAATGTGCCAATTTCTTTCCTCCGGTTCTTTTACGCCATCACCTTTTCAATCGCGTTGAAAAACAAATCACCCAGTTTCAAAACCGGGACATTAATTTCATTTCCGATCACGAGGGATTCCCCGCCCACCTTGCCAATCTTCTCACAAGGTACCCCGAATTTTTTCGCCAAGGCCTCCACCTGGGGAGCCTGACCGGTTTTGCAGGAAACCACAACCCGGGACTGGGCTTCCCCGAAAAGACGTCCATCCAATCTGCCGTTGCCGGGCAAAGAAACCTTCGCGCCCAAAGGAGGCGCTTCATGAGTGGACCCAGTCACGCAGGATTCGGCCATCGTGACCGCGAAACCACCGTCGGAACAATCATGGGCGCTTTGAAGGTGCCGTCCATCCGCCATCGCCCGGAGAGCCTGATGAAGTTTGGCCTCGGCCTCAAGGACCAATTTAGGACAGCGGCCGGTCTTTTTTCCATGGATGAGATGTAAATAACGGCTTCCCCCGATGGAATCCTCGATATTTCCCAGCAAATAGATTTGATCACCTTCAGCCTTAAACCATTGGGTAACAGCCTTATTCACATCGGAAAAAAGCCCCATCATTCCAACAATGGGGGTTGGGTCAATGGGACCAGAGGGATTCTCGTTATAAAGGGAAACATTTCCGCCGGTAATGGGAATGTCAAAGGCCCTGCAGGCTTCGCCTAACCCGGCGATGGCCCTGTCGAGATAATAAAAAACCTCCGGTTTTTCGGGGCTTCCAAAATTCAGGCAGTCCGTCATGCCGATCGGTTCCGCACCGGAACAGGCGATATTTCTGGCGGCTTCCGCCACGACAATCTTTCCGCCTTCATAGGGATCAAGGGCGCAATAGGAACCGATGCCGTCAATTTTCATGGCCAAACCCATTTTGGTCCCCTTCACGCGGATAACCGCGGCGTCCGAACCTGGACGAACAAGGGTATTGGAACGAACCATGTGGTCATACTGGCGGTAAACCCAGCGTTTGCTTGCGATGGTGGGGTCCGCCAGGAGTTTTTGCAGAACTTCCTGTAGGTCTTTGGGAACTTTAATACTATTTTCATCAAACTCACGATGGGTTTTTAGAATCGCCGGCTCGCTTTTGGCCGGGTGGTAAACCGGCGCTTCCGTCAGGGAATCGGCGGGAACATCCGCTACAACCTTGCCGTTCTCCTTGACCACCATTCTTCCGGTGTCCGTCACCACACCAATAGTGGCCGCGTGCAGATCCCATTTCGCGAGTACATCATGAACCTTTTGTTCACAACCGGGTTTGGCGACCAAAAGCATGCGTTCCTGGGATTCCGAGAGAAGAATTTCATAAGGGGTCATCCCCTTTTCGCGTTGGGGCACCTTGGCAACATCAATTTCGATGCCCGCCCCTCCCCGGCTTGCCATTTCGCAGGTGGAACAGGTCAACCCTGCCGCTCCCATATCCTGTATACCGACCAACAGGTCTCCGTGGATCAGCTCCAGCGTGGCTTCCATCAGAAGTTTTTCCATAAAGGGATCAGCCACCTGAACAGCGCTTCGTTTTTCAGTGGATTCGTCGGAAATTTCCGTCGAGGCGAACGTCGCCCCATGGATGCCATCGCGTCCCGTCGTCGCTCCAATATAAATGACGGGATTTCCGATTCCCGTCGCCTTCCCGCGAATAATCTGCTCATGCCGGACTAAACCCACCGACATGGCGTTCACCAGACAATTTTCACTGTAACTTTCATCGAAAACAACTTCACCCGCGACCGTTGGAATTCCCATGCAATTTCCGTAATCCGCAATGCCGTGGACCACCCCGGTAAAAAGTCTTTTCACCTTGGGATCCGTCAAAGGACCAAACCGAAGGGAGTTGAGGGAGGCGACAGGTCTGGCGCCCATGGTGAATATATCTCTGAGGATTCCTCCGACACCCGTGGCCGCACCCTGGTATGGCTCAATGGCGGAGGGGTGATTATGGGACTCAACTTTAAAGGCAACCGCCCATCCTTCTCCAATATCCACAATGCCGGCGTTTTCCCCGGGCCCTTGAAGAACTTTCGGACCTTTGGTGGGAAGATTTTTTAAAAGCGCCCTGGAATGTTTGTACCCGCAGTGTTCGCTCCACATGACGGAATAGAGGCCAAGTTCGGTAATGTTGGGTTTGCGGTCCAGAATTTTGCAGATTCGTTCGTACTCATCCGGCTTGAGGCCGTGTTCCCTGATGATCTTCGGGGTGATTTCTATATCCATGATCGAGGTTGTCATAAAAGCGAGCCTCTTTTTAACGCCAAGACTCCAAGAAACCAAGAAAGCCATAAAATTATCTTTTTTTCTGAAATAAAATTCTTCCTTGGTGTCTTGGTGGTGAATAAATTTCATTTAAACACCCACCTTAGCGGCAAGAATGGATTCCCAAATAACCTTTCCGTCATGGCTGCCAAGGATATCCTCGCCCGACCGGTCGGGGTGGGGCATCATTCCAAACACATTACGTTTCTCATTGCATATCCCCGCGATATTTTCCAGGGAGCCGTTCGGATTGGAATCGGCGGTCAAGGCGCCCTTTTCATCGCAATACCGCACAATGATTTGCCGGTTGTCCTTGAGTTTTTGGAGGCCGGCAGGGTCAATGAAATAGTTTCCCTCGCCGTGGGCAATGGGGATTTTCAGGACCTGACCGGGTTTACAGTTGTTGGTATAAGGCGTCTCCGTTTGTTCAACCTTGAGGTACACAGTTTGGCAGATGAATTGAAGACTTTTATTTCGAAGGAGGGCGCCAGGCAGAAGCCCCGCCTCGCAAAGAATTTGAAACCCGTTGCAAATGCCGAAAACGAGCCCGCCTTTGGCAGCGAAATCGACCACCGATTTCATGAC
>JAHFCG010000044.1 GCA_023249615.1 candidate division FCPU426 bacterium
GAGCCAATCGTTTTGGATAACGATAACTTACGCGTTTTTTTAAAAGATTCTTGGGTTGAAAGTGTGGAAGAAACTGGCCAAAAATACGATTATTCCTTCGAGGTCACCGATAAAAAGGCGAGACTTAAAAGCAAGATTAAGGTAAATACTTATGGGATTCATGACGCTTTCCTGACCCCGAATCGGCTAAACCTAGTCACCAGCGAATTACGGCCTGGTACCTGTGGAAGGACTCCGCCTAGTAAGTTTTCTCAATACGACCTTAGCACTTCGAAAAGAACCATCGAAATTGCCAATGTGCAAGATGCTTATTTTTCTCCCAGCAAAAGATTTGGGGTCATGGCCTTCACTTTTAACCCATATGAAGACAATGAGTTTGATGCGGTTGGATTTGTTGATTTAATCCTAAAGCCGGTACGTTTGAAATGGTTGAACAACCGCCAGAAAAAAATTAACCTATTTGTTTTCCCGAAAGATGATTCGGAAAAAATATTTCATTTAGATAGTGCCGTGGGTTGGTCTTCTGATGAAAAAGAAATGGCCTTTATCGTGAGTTGGTACAGAACGGATGAAATCACAGGTCGGGACTATCGTGGTCGTTATTTGGTTTACGTGAAATATTCGAATGAAAAATTTTTAACCTTCTTAAGGCCTGTGGATTTCGAAAAAATCGGGTATAAGAATGGGACTAGTCCTTGGATCGATAAAGTCGAGCTCTCTCCAAAAATTGCGACTTTTTTCATCCATGAATCCAAAGGTAAACACAAAAAACTGAGATTGGAATTACCAAATTAAATTGAATGTGTCCACGTTGGAGAGGTCTTTTCATTTGATTCCCGAGGTTTCAACTTGTCCGAAAATGAAAATCCATCCGAATTTGATAAGCTGAAAGCCCGGTCCGCGTCCTTTCCGGATTCGCCGGGGGTTTACCTATTCAAAGGGCCAGGAGATAAAGTCCTTTACGTGGGGAAGGCCCTTTCGCTCAAAAAAAGAACCTCCTCCTATTTCAATCAAAAGGGGCTCGAAAGCCCGAAGGTGCGGGCGCTGGTCTTCCAATCCCAACAGCTGGATTTTGTTTTAACGGCCGATGAGAACGAAGCCCTCCTGTTGGAAAGCAACCTCATCAAGAAGCACCATCCCCGCTATAACGTTCTGTTGCGAGATGATAAAAGCTATCCCTACCTGAAATTGACGACTTACGAGGATTTCCCAAGGGTTCTCATTTCACGCCGTCCCTCCAATGATGGGTCCAAATATTACGGCCCTTACCCGAATTTAAAACTTCGGGAAATCGTGAAAATGATCTACCGCTATTTCAATATACGGGATTGTGATATTGACATCGACGGACAAGCCGAAAAGTCCTGCCTGAGTTACCAGATCAAACAATGTCCCGCGCCCTGCGTGGGCCTTGTCCAAAAACAGGCTTACGGCCAGTTGGTCAAGCGGGTCCAATGGTTCCTGGAAGGCAAGCACGACGACCTGATGGATCACGTTAAAGGCGAGATGCTGAAGGCTTCGGAGCGTCAGGAATATGAGGAAGCCGCCAAACTGCGGGATCTTCTGGAATCCATTTCCCAAATGCAGCGTAATTACGCCGTGCTCAGCCCGGACAAGAAAGATGTGGACGTGTTTGCGCTGGCTCAGGGTTTGGGCAAGGTCCTCGTTTCCGTGATCCAAGTCCGCCAGGGCAAGGTGACTGACCATGTCAAGTTGACGGTCGAAAACGAATTGGAAGAACCTCTGGAAGAAGTCTTTCCTTTGTTTCTTCGGCAGTATTACGTTCCTGGTGTTTTTCTTCCCGAGGAAGTCCTTATTCCACCCGATTGGGCGATCGAATCGTCCCTCGAAACCTGGTTGACGGCCCAGAAGGGCGCTGAGGTAAAGATCAAGCGTGCGGAAAAAGATCGGACTTCGCCAGAGCTACGACCGACAAGTTGGCGCCAGGACCTCATGGAGATGGCAGAACAAAACGTCTTGGTGGCTTTAAAGGAAGACGCCCAACGGACAAATTTACTTAAAGAGATCCAGGACTTATTGGGTTTGAAGAGCCTTCCCCGCAATATCGCTTGCTTCGATATTTCCACCCTTCAAGGATCATTCACAGTTGGGTCCGCCGTATTTTTCAGGGACGGCGCGCCTGAAAAGGGGAGGTATCGAAAGTTCAAGATCAAGGAATTGGAAGGGCAGGATGATTTCCGCGCCCACCAGGAAATGATGCGGCGCTATCTGAAGCTACTGGAAAGGGAAGGGAACCCTCCGCCTGACTTGTTCCTCATCGATGGCGGTAAGGGCCAATTAAGCGCTGTCCAAGCGGTCCTGGACGGGGAACTAACGGGGGGTTATGGGCTGGCCTCCTTGGCAAAAAGAGAGGAAGAGGTTTTTGTGCCCAGTAGCTCAAACCCGGTAAATTTCAGGGGTCATTTAAAGGCGCGGCATTTGCTCCAAAGGGTTAGGGACGAATCCCACCGTTTCGCGGTTGGATACCACCGAATTATTCGGGACCGGGAAGCCGTTTCCTCCCTTTTGGAAAGAGTAAAGGGTATTGGGCCGACCCGTCTTCGAGTCCTTCTCAATCGATTCGAATCCGTAAAAGCCATTGAGAAGGCCCCCTTGGAGGATTTGGAGTCGGTGCCAGGCTTTTCCCGTGAGTTGGCCCATCAGTTATTTAAAGCCTTTCATCCATAAATCAGGTCTTCTTCCTAATCATCTTGTGGGTAAATTTGCCGGTGTTTATCTGTCATTGCGAGGAGGCCCGATTTCCGGGCCGAGGCGGCAATCCAAAACATTCCATAAACTGCAGTTTTTGGTTCGGTTCAGATTGTAGTTGGCCTTCGGCCAACCATGGTTGCCCTAAGGGCAACTACCACAAGCTTGTCGCCCTGAAAACCAGGGCTCCTCGCAACGACAACTGTCCACGAAAGTAAGAACCAAGGGAGGTAGATCCTTAATTGCTTTCAGGTGTAAAAACCATTGCAGGCAAAGGCATCTTGAACTTTTTTCTCTTTTTTACCCATAAGACTTTTTAGGGAGAAGACCCCCATAAACCCTTCAGCCGCCTATTTCTTTATGTTTTGCGTCAAAAATTTTACAAAGCAACTTTGAAATGCTACTATTCAACGGGGGCGTCAATAAAATGACAGCCGATTCATTTTCAACGATCATTTCAACATTGATTGATCCCCCAAGAGGCTTTGATGAAGCAGACCACCCCTTATTTTCGTGGAAGTGTTTTGGCTGAACTGGTCAGCCGGTCCCTTTTCGTCGGGATCGTCATTCTTTTTCTATATGGCGGTTTCACTTACTACGTTTCCAAAAAAACCTTTGACGCCGAAATGGGGGACCGCTTGTTGGCGATCGCCCGTCTTTCCGCCGGTGAAATCAAGTCGGAATTTCTCCCCTTCCTTAACGGCAAAAATGATCTTTATGAAAATTTTAAGGCCTCCCTGCTCCAGAAAAAAAAGGACAGTCAGGCAAAAAACATTTTTATCCTTGATCCCGACGGAAGGGTATTGGTTGACGCCAACGGTCAATATGATTTCAAGGAGAACAATTGGCTTCGCGACCTGGATTCCCAGCCTTTTACCCGGGCCAAGGAGGGAATCCCCTCAGTCTCAATCCTTTTTCCCGAAAGCGACGGGGGGATTTATAAGATTGGTTATTCACCCATCTACCGGAACAAAAAAATCATCGCCATCCTGGGAGTGGAAGCAAGCGCCAAGTTCATCGATGGACTGAACCAATTCGCACGGGTTTTGTTTAGCTCCGGTCTTTTTTGCCTTTTGTTGATGGGAGGCCTTCTCTACGCCTTTGGGCGCAGGTTCATCTCGCCCATTGAAGCGATGGCCAAGGCGTCCCAGAAAATCGCCGAGGGCAATTTCAACCAGCGTGTTCAGGTCACCTCCAGCAACGAATTGGGGGCTTTGGCCCACGCCTTCAACGAAATGACCAAACGGCTTCAAAGCCACAACGAGTATATTTTGGAGAGCATGTCCAACGGTCTTTTGGTTTTGGACCTGAACGGCCACATCACCACTTTTAACCGGGCCGCGTCGCTGATTCTTGAGATTCCCCAGGAGAAGGCTGTCGGCCAGCCCTACTGGACGGTTCTATCCTCGTACCCCGGATTCCTGGGAGCGATCCACACCGCCCACGTCAAACGCCATCACTTGGAAAACAAGGAAATAAATCTTTCGGAGGAAAACCCGAAATTTGTCCGGTTAAGAAGCGCTCCTTTGTTGGGGGCTGATTCCCAGGAATTGGGAACGGAGGTTATTTTCACCGATGAAACCCAATTGCGGAAATTACAATCCCAAATCAAGACCAACGAAAAGATGGCCACCATTGGGGAGTTGGCGGCTGGAATCGCCCACGAAATACGAAATCCCCTGGGCGCCATGAAGGGGTTTACCGAAATATTACAAAGAAAACTGGGCGATCAACCGGACTGCAAGGAAATGGTGGCGGACATCGCATCCGAAATCGAGATTTTAAACAAGATCGTCACCAACTTCCTGGTTTTCGCGAAACCGACCACGGTGGAAGCCCAGGAAATAGATTTGTCAGAGGCGATCACGGGTGTAATGCCTCTGATTGAAAAGGAAGCCGAACACAAAAATATTCGGGTAATTTTAATCAAGGAGGGGGAGGTTTTTTTGAACCTCGATGTCGAACAATTCCGAAGGGCCCTTTTAAATTTGGCGCTGAACGCCATCCAGGCTTCCCCCCAAAAGGGTGAAGTGGTGATCGAAATGAAGAATTTTACCCGTCCTGAATTGATGGAATTTTTAGCCGGAAAGGGTTTCACGGACATGGTGCCGGTTGAAACGGAGGGAAATTGGGCCGGGGTTTGGGTGTCCGACCATGGACCGGGTGTTCTTCCGGGTAACCTCAAAAAATTATTCACGCCGTTTTTTTCGACAAAAACGGAGGGGTTTGGTTTGGGATTATCGATCACGAAAAAAATACTGGAATCGTTGGGAGGCAGCGTTTCGGTGGTGAACCGTCCCGAGGGCGGCGCCATGTTTTTGATGATTTTACCCGCGTTTGAAAAAAAGAAGGAGGCGATTAAATGAGCACGATATTATTGGTGGATGACAAGTCCAGCATGCGAAAAGTTTTAAAACAAACTTTGGAAAACGACCAAATTTCCATCCTCGAGGCGGAGGACGGGGAAAAGGCGCTTGAAACCATTAAGTCCAAACATGTGGATTTGGTCATTACCGACATTAAAATGCCAAAACTGGACGGTATGACCCTGCTGAAAATGATCAAGGAGTCCGATACGGAAATCGTGGTGATCATCATGACCGCCTACGGAACCATTGAAACGGCCGTGGAGGCCATGAAGTTGGGCGCGTACGATTACATCACCAAACCTTTTTCCACAGAGCAGGTCAAACTCACGGTGGAAAAGGCGATCGACCGTCAAAAATTGGTTTATGAAAACAAGTATCTCCGGGAAAAATTAAACGACCAATATAACTATAAAAGAATCGTCGGAAACAGCTCCAACATGCAGCCGGTTTATGAATTGATCGACAAGGTTGCTCCGACGGATACCGCTGTTTTAATCCGGGGTGACTCCGGAACGGGAAAGGAACTGGTTGCCCACGCCATACATTTCAACAGCAAGCGAAAGGAAAAGCCGTTTATCAAGGTTAATTGCGCTGTTTTGGCTGAGGGTTTGCTGGAAAGCGAGCTGTTTGGCCATGAAAAGGGCTCCTTTACCGGGGCCGCGGGAAAAAGAATCGGGAGGTTTGAACTGGCAAACGGGGGTTCCATATTTTTGGATGAAATCGGCGATATCAGCCCCGCCACCCAGGTGAAACTTTTGCGGGTGCTTCAGGAGAAGGAATTTGAAAGGGTAGGCGGAAACGATTCCATTAAAACCGATGTCCGGGTTATCGCGGCAACGAATAAAAATCTTGAGGAGTCGATCAAGAAGGGACATTTTCGGGAGGATTTGTTTTTTCGTCTCAACGTAGTGCCCATCTTTGTTCCACCCCTGAGGGAGCGCAAGGAGGACGTTGAACGGTTGGCGGCGCATTTTCTTGCCCGTTACAGCCTGGAAGCCAACAAAAGGATCGCCAAAATGGACAAGAAAGCCCTTGATCTGATGACCCGTTACAACTGGCCGGGGAATGTTCGGGAATTGGAAAACGCCATTCAAAGGGCCGTTGTTCTGGCCGATTCCGATACGATTTATCCGACGAACCTTCCCCTGGATATTCAAACCTTCCAAAAAGATGAATATTTGCATTATTTAAAGGAGGACGCAAGTTTGACCGAAAAGGTTGAGAATTACGAAAAGGAATTGATCCTGAAGGCCATGGAAAAGGCGGGACACGTCCAAACCAAGGCCGCGAAACTCCTGGACATCAACCGTACCGCCCTTATTTACAAACTTAAAAAATACGGCCTTTTAAACGACGCGAACGCCGAGGTTAATCCATCAGAATGAGAACCAGAATTGTTGGTTTAATTTTTTTACTCGTCTTTCCTTCCTGGATCCTGGGATCCCCCCCGGCACAGGAGCGCGCCCCCGGCGGCCATGGGGCGCCCTTTTCAGAGGAACAATGGAATTCGGTGTTGGCCCAGTTTGAGGATTCCGTTTCGGATCTTTCCAAATGGCTTGAAAAAACCAGGTTTGAAAAACAAAAGATTCAATCTGAAATTGAGAAGCTTGAAACTAAAATAAACGCGCTCCGAAAAAACACCTCCGAAAACACCAATGTGTTCGATGAAATACGCCTGAAGCGGCTTTTAAACAGTCTTAAGGAAAATCTCGAGAAAAATTCAAGCCTCCAACATCAATGGGATGATAAACAAAAGGATTTTGAGCAAAAGGCCCTTTCCCTTGTTTCCCTTTACAACGACAAAATCGAAATGGAATTGTCGAACGCCGTTCCCACCCCCGGCGCCAGGGATCTGGATTCAAAAGTTGATTTCCTGACGGCCCTCATCCAAAAAAGAAACCAGATTCAACGTTTATTGGCTGAGTACCGTAAAAAAAGCGACGGTGAAAAGCTTCTTTCCGTCGCCAATTTTGGTTCCCTTAAAGCCCATGACCGCGAGAATCTTCAACTTGCCCTGGATTTATTCCGGGACAGAAAAAAGGAATTGTCCGAGCAACTGGAAAAATGGGCCCTGGAATCGGAACAGGCGAAAAACGAGTTGAAATTGCAGGGGAAAATGCAGGAATTTTTGGAGGATATCCGTCAAATCAACGAAGACACCGATCTCCCCCGCGGGGGATTAAAAAGGCGCGACCTGGAAGGCATGGTTGTGAAGGGCCAGAGGGGAAAACTGGAAACACGAATAAATGAACTTCAGTCAAAGATTATCCACGCGCAAAAAACACTGGTTCAAATATCCGAGTTGATGGGAAAGGTTCAACATCAATTGGATTCTTTAAATGAGAGGAAAAGGCAATGAGTCGAAAAAAATTGATGATTCTGGTCATTCTGATGTTGATTCCAATGAAATCAACGGGACAAAATCAGGCGGAAGCGATTTCGAGCCCCTTTACCGCGCAGTTGGAGCCGATCGAATTTGGTTTCCGTTTCGATGACAATGTTTACCGTTCGGTTTCCGCCAATGGAAGGTTTTCGGACGGAATTTACCTGCTGAACGCGGGCGGGACCCTCGGGTTTCATTGGGATGTTTTCCGGGGGGATTTAAGGTATCGGTTGGGCGCTGACCAATACCAGCTTTATTCCTCGGTTAGCAACCTGAAAAATAATTTCACCCTGTTTTTGGTTTCGGAACCAGGCCCCTTCAGTTTTTATTATAAAAATGAGGTTTATCTTCGAAACAGCCAGTATTCCGATTTTGACTATTCCGACCTTGAAAACCTTTTGGGAGCCAGCTGGTCGCCCGGAGGTTTTTGGAATTATGGTTTAAGTTATAAAAATTATTCCAGGGAATATTATGACAAAACGGACGCCTATCAATCTCGAAATTTTGTAGATCAGGCCTTGCTGTTGAACGTCCAAAGGGAAATAGATGAAAAGTTTTCGTTGAAAATGGAGGGGGGCTATAACAACCGGCAATTTAACCGGAACGCCGTCGCCTCAAACGCGACAACCATCCTGTCCTCCATACACACGGATGAGACCTGGACGCTTCTTTTAAACGCCCACCTTTATTTTGAGTCCGTTTTGCAGGACATTAATTTTGAGGAGCAAAGGACAAACTCGAACAGTTATGGGTTTTCCAATTCGGTTCAAAGCGTTTCCTGGGCCGCGGTGGTTCGCCCGGTATCCTCGCTTTATTTACAGCTTTTCTTCCGCCTCTATTCCAAAAATTACGACGTGACGCCCTTAAACCTCCCCGACCTTCAGGTTGGCTTCCTGGATGAGGACAATCAGGACCTTTTATCCATCCGGACGACTTGGGAATGGTCCCCCCAGTGGATGGCCAGCATTGGCATAAGCCGGGCCCGGAGTGAATCATCCCAACCGGGTCAGTATTACATTAAAAATATCCTATCGGCCCAGGTCCGAAGAAATTTCTAAACCCAAAACGCGAAGAAATATTTAAGTGGAAATCTCAAATGGCCCAAAATGAGGCGCGGTTCGTCTTGGGCGCCATGTCTTGTGGATAATTGTTTGTGCCTTTATGATATGAATTGAAGTAATTTGGAAAGAAAGTGGTTTCATGAAAAAGCCCGATGATGATTTGAAAATAAATATTTCAGAAATCTTTGGAGGGGATTTACCCAGCCCCTCCGATTCGATTGATGAAAATGAGCCTAAGCCTCAGGAAGCCCCGCTTGAAACTCAAAAGCAAACAGTGGCTGAATCGGAGACCCAATTTCAGGAGTGGATGAAAATCCGTAACGCGGAATTGGAGGCAAAATCCCAGGAGCTGGAAAGACGGCTTCAGGAAATCAAGGAACAGACGGAACAAAAGGTACAGGTTGAGGAAATTCCTCCGACCCAGAGCGAAACGGCGGCGGAAATTCCGACGGCGCAGCCACCTCCCATCGATTTTGACGCCCCGATTGCCCCTCCCTTTATGGGAAATCCAACCGCCGTCGAACCGTCCCCGGTCCCTGGAAACAAAAACCCCTACGAGGGGATGACGGTTTCCGCGGAAATTGATTCCCAAAAGGAAGCGGAGTTAAAAAAACTTCAATCTGATCATGAGTTTTTAATGTTATATGATGAATTCCGAAATATTATCGCCCATGAATTGAAGGACCTGGTTGGGGAGAAAAAAACCTTTACCATGCTCGGCAGGACGGTCGAATTGGCGCGGACAAAATACCCTGAAATCTTTCGAAACGCCAATTGGGACGCCTCAGGCAATTTGTTGGAGGATGGATCAATGGAAAGCCAAAGAGTCATCGAAAACAAAAATCTTTTGGATCCGCTCAAGGCTGATTTGATTTTGGATACCGCCTTGTCATCCTTATTGAACCTTCGAATGCAGGCGGTGGAGAAGGGCCTTGGAACCGGTTTGAAAAACAAGGTCCGGGCCCGAATGTCCCAATGGATAACCGAAAAAATACAAAAGGCCGAGAGGGAAGGAAAAGATATTTCCATTCTGAGGCGGTTGAACGGCTACGCGGCCCAAATTTAAAACTGGGCTGGGTTTCAAGGCCAAACATTGACAAGTCGGAACCGTCTCTTTAAAATTCACCCTCTTTTCCAAAATGTTGTTTGAAAGAAGTGAATTAAACCTCATCTTCAGGCTTTAGAGCCGGATGGGGTTTTTTTCTTTGCGAAGTCAAAAACCGGGATAGGAAAATGACCCAACAAATACGACCCATTCAATTTATCCGTTCCTTTACCCGTTATGCCGAGGGATCCGTTCTCGTTTCCATGGGAAACACCAAGGTTCTTTGCAACGCCTCCATTTCCGAGGATGTCCCTTCTTTTCTCAAGGGTAAGGGAAAGGGGTGGGTCACGGCTGAATATTCGATGCTGCCCCGAAGTACGGGCGAAAGGACACCCCGGGATTCGGTAAAGGGCAAAATCAACGGGCGGACACACGAAATCCAAAGACTCATCGGGCGATCCCTCCGGTCCATCCTTGATTTTGAGGCCTTGGGGGAAAGACAAATCATTTTGGATTGCGACGTTTTACAGGCGGATGGGGGGACCAGAACCGCATCCATTAATGGCGCTTATGTTGCCTTGGCGGATGCTTTGGGACAATTGAAGGAAAAGGGGCTGATTAAAAAAATACCATTAAAAGAATCCGTCGCCGCCGTCAGCGTTGGAATTGTAAAGGGCCGCCCCGCGCTTGATTTGTGCTATGAGGAGGATTCCGGAGCGGATGTTGATTTCAATGTGGTTATGACCGCATCCGGAAAGTTTGTTGAAATTCAGGGCACCGCGGAAAAGGAGGCTTTTTCCCGCGACCAATTGAATGATCTTTTAAAATTGGCGGAAATGGGCATCTACCAGGTGATGACCGCGCAGAATGAAATTTTAAAATAATGAAAAAGCTGGTTATCGCAACCCAAAACCGGGATAAATTTAAGGAAATGCGGGAAGCCTTAACCGGCGCGGGATGGGATCTGCTTCCGGCTTTTGATTTTCCGGGAATGCCTGAGGTGGTGGAGGATGGCCAAACACTTGAGGAAAATTCACTAAAAAAAGCCCAGGCGGTTTCATCCTTTACGGGTTTACCCGCTTTGGCGGATGATACGGGTCTTTTCGTGGAGGCCCTGGACGGGAGGCCTGGAATTTACGCCGCCCGATTCGCGGGCGAGAATTGTTCTTATTTGGATAACGTCGCCAAACTTTTGGATTCATTAAAAAAAATCCCGGGAAGTTCCCGAAAAGCCGTATTTCGAACTGTCGTCACCCTTTTTTTCCCGGAGGATAAACCTCGTCAAGTGGTGGGTGAGGTGGCGGGGGAAATCGTCGAGGAGGCAAGGGGGAGTTGCGGGTTTGGATATGATCCCGTTTTTAAACCCCTGAGTTCATCAAAAGTTTTTTCCGAAATGTCCGTTGAGGAAAAAAATATTTTAAGCCACCGAGGAAAGGCGGTCAGGGAGGCCAGGAAATTACTTGAGGAAATTTAGGGCTATCGGTTTTTTGCTTTTAATTTGAGCGCTTATTTTGCCGGAATTTTCTTAACAGGTTTTTTTAAATTTTGAGACCGAGGGACGTTTAAGTCTGATTTTAGGCCGGGGCGTAGCGCAGCGGTAGCGCACTTGGTTTGGGACCAAGGGGCCGTGAGTTCGAATCTCACCGCCCCGACCAAAAATCAGGTAATGGACACAAGAGGGCCTCCTGTCCCCGCGTGTTTTGGTTTTCCTTAATCGTTCTTTCTTTTGCGCGCCTGTAGCTCAGGTGGATAGAGCAACTGCCTTCTAAGCAGTGGGTCCCCGGTTCGAATCCGGGCAGGCGCACCATCTTTCGTTGCGGTACCCGACAAATCATATGTTTGGCCGGATCCAGAAGATGGCGCGGTTCCGCTTCGTTGAAATTTCCAAATGTGAGAAACGGCACGCGTCATACTTAAAATTTAGAAAAGCTTTTTTAAAAAATTCCCTTCATGTTGCCGACAAAAAAGCGTTCTCACCGATTCCCGCTTTATCGCTTCATCCCAAGGCTAAAAAGCCAAATAAAACCTTTACATTTATAAAAGGGACTTTTAAACTTTTAGGGCTTTTCTCCCGAAAAGCCCTTTTTCAGGTTTTTTTCGGGATTTCGCGAACACGGTGGGAGTAGCTCAATTGGTTAGAGCGCTTGGCTGTGGCCCAGGAGGCTGCGGGTTCAAGTCCCGTCTCTCACCCCATTTTTTCCAAAACGAAAAATGGGATCACCAAGGGACCAAAGGGGTTCCGGGAGATGTGGATGGTTGGGTCGTTGCGATTGGGAGGATGCGCCTGTAGCTCAGTTGGATAGAGCGACAGATTCCGAATCTGTAGGTCAGAGGTTCGAGCCCTCTCAGGCGCACCATTATTTTTTCACGAAATGAAAAAATAGCCTTTAAGTCCTTTTGCTTTGGCGGGAAATTTCCCGCGCGCGAAATTATTTTTGATTTATTTTCAGGAAGGGTGATTAGCTCAGTTGGTAGAGCAGCTGACTCTTAATCAGCGGGTCGCAGGTTCGAGCCCTGCATCACCCACCATGTTTTCGTTGAAATGGCTGAAACGCAGACTTTAAATTAAGGAGAATTTTTTTCATGGCGACCAAGTCCACAAAAAAACCTTTCATCACGATTATCATTCCCGTGCGAAACGCCGGAAGAACCATGGACGAGACCTTTGTTTACCTGTTTGGCGGAACCTCCATGAACGGAAGCAAAATTTCGGGAATTAAATATCCAGCCAATAAAATGGAAGTGATCGTCGCGGACGGGGACAGCACCGACAATACGGTCGAAATCATAAAAAAGTGGCAAAAAAAATATCGCTGTATCAGGTTCACCCAAATCCCAAAATGTAAATCCCCGGGCCATGCCCGAAACGCGGCTTTGAAAATGGTAAAGGGGGAATACATTCTTTTTACCGACGGCGATTGCGCGCCAAACCCCGATTGGGCTGACAAAATGTTGGAACCCTTTCTCCGGGATCCCAAGATTGGCATGGTTGGCGGAGAGGTATACACGCTTCAATTTGATCCCCAAAACAAAGTTGAACATTATTGTGAACAAATTGGTTTTCTGTCGGTGGGGAACCGCATGGGGTTGAAAGCCGGCGGTTACTACCCCCCTGTTAAATATGGCCATCCCCGCGAGGTTAATGGAAGTCAAACCTGTCCTTTTTTCGCGACTGCCAACGCCGCGGTTAGTCGAAAGGCCGCAATTGCCATCGGAAATAATTTTTGGGATGAAATTACCGCGGAAGACGTTGATTTTTCATTGCGGGTTTCAAAAGCCGGTTTCAAGGTTTTTTTCCAGCCAAGCGCGGTCGTGAAACATATGCACCGGGCAAGCCTTAAGGAGTTTTGTCGGCAGGTTCGGGGATATGGATTCGGCCATCCCCTGGCGATTAAAACCCACGCCAAAAAAGAACTGGAATTTCGCCTTCAATTATTCGGCGAACATTCCCTTGTGGTTCCTTTCCCCTTTCAAACAATGGTTTATTGGGGTGACTTTCACTTTATGCATTTGTTTGGAATTTGGGCGGTCATTAAAACCATTAACCTATATTTGCAGGGGAACACCCCTGGTGTAATCCTAAGCGCCGACCATGTTTTGGCCCTGTGGATTTTATTTGTTGGGTTCCTATTTAAATATTTTGCCCCGGTTTTAAAGATCCAACCCGCCTCCGATTTCTTTTTGTGGTGCTGGATTCGCTATCGTTCCAATTTGGCGATGTTTTGGGGTGGTTTGAAGGGTTTCGGGAAATTTAAACGCCTTTACATTGAACTGAGCTGGTAAGCCAAAAGCCGTCATTCCAGGAACAAAGGGGAATTATGCGTTACGGTTATTTTGACGTTGAAAACAAGGAATACGTCATCGAAAGACCGGATACCCCGGTGCCATGGATGAATTATTTACACAATGATGAATATTGTGCCCTCATTTCCAACAACGGCGGAGGATACAGTTTTCACCTTTCGGCCCGCGACAAACGAATTTTGCGGTATCGGCTCAATAATATTCCTGTAGACCGCCCGGGACGCTACATTTATATCAGGGATGAAAAGACGAAGGATTTTTGGTCCGCCACCTGGCAGCCGGTTTTAAAAGATCTTTCGGAGTACAAAACTGAGACTAGGCATGGGTTTGGTTACACCCGTGTTACCTCCACTTTTCAGGGAGTCAGCTCGGATACCCTTTATGTGGTTCCTGTTGAGGATAACCTCGAACTTTGGAACATCAAGCTTACCAACCGAACCGCCTCGGCAAAAACCCTAACCCTGACTTCCTACGCTGAACTATGTCTTTTCTTTGCCCAAAACGACATGATTAATTTTCAATACACCTACAATATTGCCCGGGCTTTTGAGAAGAATAACGTGATTCACCACACCACCATGATTGAAAACGCCGGGCATTACGCCTTTTTTACCGCTGACAGGAAAATCTCAACCTTTGATTGTGACCGCGAGGCTTTTATGGGTCCCTATCATTCCGAGGCTAACCCGAAGGCTGTAATTGAGGGACACTGTTCAGGTTCGGACGCGAATGGCGGAAATCCGGTCGCGGCCACTTCCATGACCTTGACCCTGAAGCCGGGGGAGACCAAGTCGGTTACCTATATTCTTGGTGTTGCATCCTCCATTGCCGAGGGTGGGAAACTAATCGCCAAGTACAAAAAGACGGGTGCGGTGGATAAAACCCTGAGGGATCTCCGGGCTCATTGGGAGGAAAAACTCGGTTCCTTACAGGTGAAGACCCCTGATAAAGACATCAATCTCTGCCTGAACCAATGGAATGCCTATCAGGTTCACACCACCTTTAGCATGTCCCGCGGCCCTTCAATTTATGAAGGAGGAATCGGCCGGGGGATGGGGTTCCGGGATAGCAACCAGGATGTTCTGAGCGTAATCCACAGTGTTCCCCAAAAGGTGAAGAAACTCATTACCGATCTAGCAAAAAACATGTTTAAGGATGGGACCGCGTACCACCAATTTTTCCGGTTGACGGGGGAAGGCGATGGGAAAGGCTATTCGGATGATCCGCTTTGGATTATTTTGTCCACAACGGCTTATGTCAAGGAAACGGGCGATTTCAAATTCTTAAATGAAAAAGTTGCCTGGGCCGATGGCGGAACCGCCACCATGTATGACCATTTAAGGGCCCCTCTCGACTATACCTATAGAAATACCGGTGCCCACAAGATTCCCTGCATGGGTTTTGCCGACTGGAACGATACACTTCATATAAATGGCCCAAAACCCGGAGAAAGCGTTTGGGTTGCTGAGTTTTTGGTGAAATGCGCCAGGGATTTTGTGGAATTGGCTGAGGCCTTGGGCAAAACAGCGGACGCGAAGAAATACCGCAAGATGGCGGATGACATGGCTTCGCGGACCAACAAGGTTTGCTGGGACGGAGATTGGTATGCCATGGCTTTTGACGGTTGGGGAACCATGTTAGGCTCGAAAAAACAAACCGACGGCAAGGTTTACCTGAACACCCAAACTTGGGCGGTTATTTCCGGTGTCGCCGATGAAAAAAGGGGCCCCGCCTGTATGAACTCTGTCAGGGAGCATTTGGATTCCAAATATGGAATCGCCCTGATGTACCCGGGGTTTAAGCATTTTAGTTCCCGCCTGGGCGGTGTCAGTACATTTCCTCCTGGGTTAAAAGAAAATGGAGGAATTTTCAGCCATGCCAATCCCTGGGCGGTGATCGCTGAAACTATTCTCGGCAGGGCTGATGTGGCCATGAAATATTACAAACAGCTCCTTCCGACCACAAAAGACCAGATTCAAGAGGTCCATAAAGCTGAGCCCTATATTTACGCACAGGCCATTGCCTCGCGTGAGCACAGGGATTTTGGTTTTGCGCGTAATTCGTGGCTGACCGGAGCCGCGACATGGAATTATGTTGCCGCAACCCAGTTTTTGTTGGGTATCCGCCCAACCTACTCCGGGTTGATGGTTAATCCCTGTATCCCCAAGGATTGGGGTAAATTTGAAGTAACGCGTAAATTCAGGGGCTCCCTTTACCGCATTGTGGTAAAAAACCCTCGTCATGTGAGCAAAGGTGTATCATCGATTACGGTAAATGGAAAAAAAGTTACGGGAAATATTATTCCTCCACAACACTCTAAGAAGTTGAATGAGGTTGAAGTCATACTGGGATAGGTTTGGCGGGCTTTGTTGACAGCCCCCTATGACCGTGTTATAAAAACCAGGGGATGTGTTTAAGGAGCGGGGAAAGAAGGAGCCGCGCTTGGTCGTGACCATGACTCTCAAAGTCGCCGCTAAAAGTAATCCCTCCACAGTGGCAGGGGCCATCGCCAACAACGTGAGAGATGGGAAAAGCGTTGAAATCGTAGCGATGGGGCCGGAAAGCATCAACAACACGGTCAAGGCCATCGCCATCGCCAGGGGTTTTCTTAAGGGCGACGGGATGGACGCCAACTTTAAACCGGAATTCATCCACCTGACGATTGATGGGGAGAAAAAAAGCGCGATAAAGTTTTTCCTGTTTATTGAAAAAAGCTCAAAGTAATTCTTCTGTTTTTTTTCGACCCTGGCCGTTTTAAACGAGCTGGGGTTTCTTATTTACCCTCCTTTCAATTCAGTTCCTCAAGGGCGAATAGCTCAGCTGGTTAGAGCACCTGCTTTACACGCAGGGGGTCACAGGTTCAAATCCTGTTTCGCCCACCATTGTCCCTTAATCAAGGATTTATTCCTTAAAGCAATCAAGGAACCGTAAAAGACAAAAAGGCATGTGTTTTTTAATTTATATTTTCCTCTGCTTTCACGTTTCAAACGCTCGATTTACAAGAATTGTAATTTGTCGATTGTTTTTGACGGGGTGAGGGCCCAAAAAACAATGGAAATGTGGTTTAATATGACCATGTAATCGAATGGCTTAATTGAAGTTAAGCCGAAGGATTGTTGATGCGGTTAACAAAAACAAATCTCAATTTCGTTGAAGCCCGCCCCTTTTTGAAAAGGGGAAGAGGCTTTTTTTATTTTAAAAACCTCACATCGTTTTTAATTTTTTTCCTTCCTTTCGCCTTCTTGTCAAATACCTCCCGGGCTGTGACTCCGCTTTTAAAGGTTAGTGGAACCGTTCTTCAAACCGCCGCCGGTTGTGGGGTTACATTGCGCGGTGTAAATGTTGACAGTTTGGAGTATGGAATGGGGGAGGGCCCCCCAGGAGGACCGGAAGGTAATATTTTGGGAACAATTGACCAGGCGATTAGCTCCTGGAAATGCAATATTATCCGTCTCCCCTTAAACCAGGCCTATTGGAATAATTGGCCATACGCCTACCGCCAGCTCGTGGATGATATTGTGAACGATTGCAACAGTAAGGGCGTTTACGTCATCTTGGACCTTCATTTGTTATACATTGAAAGTAATCCCACTTTAAGATCCATGCCGGATGGTTCCAGTCCGGCTTTTTGGAACAATGTCGCGTCCCGTTACAAGAATCAACCAAACGTTCTTTTTGGCCTCTACAACGAGCCCTTTCCAGGAAGTTTTGCCGCCTCCGCGGGGAACTGGGCCGATCCATCGGTCGGAATTCCCGCCTTGCTTACATCCGCGAGAGCCGGGGAAAATGGTGGTTCGGCTGCTCCTCATATTTGTTTGGAGGGGGGAATAGACTATTCCGCGAATTTTACCGGAATGCCAGCTCCGACCGACGCCAACATTGTTTATGACTTCCACTATTACACTAATAAAAGTCCCGCCAATGGCGTTTTAACTCTTGCCCGACCTGTTTTCGTGGGTGAGTTTGGCCCCTACCCGACGGGTGGGAATGGCGACACTACCTGGGATACTACCGTTATCAATTGGATTGCTTCAAATGCGGCGAGAGTTTGCGGCGGTTCAGCCTGGGCTTTAAATGTTAATGACAAACAATCGAATATCAATTTGATTTCAAGCTGGACTTGGGCAAGGACGAATCATGGCAATACGGTTTTTAATTGGACCACCGGATTGGCCGCATCAACCTGCCCCGGTATTGGGCCCTACGCCGTGACCCCTGTTCCCCCAACCGCCACTCCAGTTGCCGGCGCCTGCCAAATGATCGATGACGTTGAGGATGGAAATTTAACTAACCAGGTGGGTGGAATGTGGTTCACCTTCCGGTGGACCAGCGTCAGCAGTGTCGCGGCACTGCCTTGGCGGGCGACGGAAAGCTGCCCGGACAAAACCCCTTGCCCAACCATTACGGATAAAACCGCCGCCGCCGGGGGGGCTGTCGCGGGAAGTATTTACGCCGCTTATGTCACCGGGAGTTGGACCGTCAATGGAAACCCGCCGCCCACTCCTTGGAGCGCTTCCACGACCTACGCTGGCTTTGGAATGGGGACGGAATTGGGCCCAGGCCGGACCGATCTTACCAACATGACCATGATTTCCTTTGATGTTAAGGCTACCGCTCCTGTTACCCTTCGGTGCAACGCCGCGAACCCAAAAATTTCATATGACCCCGTAACTTATCAAGGCGCGGCTTTTGCGGGTAGCGGAGGTGGAACCGATAATCAATACGGGTTTAATTTCGTTGTCCCGGTTGCCAATACCTGGATTCATATCACGCGCCTCAAACTGGCTTTTGAATGCGGGGACTGGGGAGCCAATACTTGTCCGCCGCCAGTTCCAAGGGGACAAACTTCCACCTTTTATACCCAGGCACAGGCCCTTGCCCAGATCCTTTCCCTACAATGGGAAATCCAGTTTGGCTACACGGGTTATAATTGTGGATACTGGATTGATAATGTTTGCTTGTCGGGCCTTCCGACCGCCACCCCGACTGTAGCCGGGGCCACCAACACACCCACCAGAACCGTGACCAACACCTTTACGGTTACGCCAACCCTTACGCCTTCAAATTCCCCAACCCGGACTCCGACCCTCACTAATACGGTTGGTGCCAATACCAATACACCCACCCGAACCCCCACTTTGACTCCCACCAATAGTTTTACCAACACATTGACGAATACCTTTACGCGGACTGCGACAAATTCACCTACCAACACTCCAACAAATACCCCCATGGCACCCACCAACACCCCGACCCGAACCCCCACCAATTCCCCGACCAATAGTCCGACAAATTCCATGACGAATACCGCCACCCGAACCGCCACTTCCACCCCAACCTCAACCATTACAAATACCCCCGCTGTTCCAACGAATACCCCAACCAACTCACCTTCAAGAACCCCCACTTCCTCGCCTACCAATAGTTCTACACTGACCAGCACCAACACCGCCACTCGTTCATCCACCCCCACCTCCACAAACACCATTACCAATACACCGGCGGTTCCTACTAATACCGCCACCAACTCTCCTTCAAGAACACCTTCTCCCTCACCCACCAATAGTCCCACCAACAGCCCGACGAATTCTCCTTCCCGAACCGCGACATTAACCCCGACCAATACGCTTAGTTCCACCCCCACCAACACTTCCTCCCTGCCCACCAATACAGCCACTAATTCACCCACGCGAACCTCTACCAACACACCTTCCAACACCTTAACCAACAGCCCCACCAACACCCCGACCCGAACATCAACACCCACCCCGACGAATACCCCTACCAATACAACAGGGAACACGGCAACGAATACTTCGACCCGGACTTTTACAAGTACCCCGTCAAACTCTCCAACAAATACCACTACGAATACCGCAACGAAAACTCCTACCAATACTCCCACCAACAGTCCTACCAATACCCCGACGGTTTCACCGACCAGGACACCCACCAATACGGCGACCAATAGTCCGAGCCCGACAATTACCTATACACCGACCAATACCTTTACAGGTACCCAGCCGCCGACGAATACGGCTACCAATTCTCCGACCCGAACCCCAACCTCAACGCCCACAAATACTTTTACTAATACTCCAACCCCTTCATCGACTAATTCGGCAACACGGACACCCTCGAATAGCC
>JAHFCG010000045.1 GCA_023249615.1 candidate division FCPU426 bacterium
TCCACTGTGAAATAGGGAATTCCGGCTCCTGTTCCTGAAACCCCCACCATCTATATCTGGTTTGACGCACTCATTAACTATCTTTCGGCTTTGGGCTCGCCCGATGGGGAAAACTACAAGAAGTTCTGGCCCGCGGATCTCCACATCATAGGTAAGGACATCTTGAGATTTCATACCACCATTTGGCCCACCATGTTGATGGCGGCGGGATTGCCACTTCCTAAAAAAGTTTTTGGGACAGGATTCATTAATATGGGTGGAGAAAAAATGTCCAAAAGCGTTGGAAACGTAATCAATCCTATGGACATTATTGATCTTTACGGCGCCGACGCCCTGCGCTACTACCTTCTGCGGGAAGTTGTGTTTGGCTTGGACGGTGTTTTTACGACCGAGAATTTTGAACTGCGTTTCAACGGCGATTTGGCAAACGATCTGGGCAACCTGGTTCACCGAAGCCTGACCATGGTTGAAAAATATTTTGGGGGAGTGGTGCCGAAGCCAGGTCCTGAAGGGGATCTTGAAGGAATGCTGGAATTCATCGCTAAGGGGTATGCATCTGCGGCTCGGAGAGCTATAGATTATGTTGAATTTCACATTGCCTTAGCCCATGTTTGGGACTTGGTCAAACGTGCCAACAAGTACATCGAAGAATCCGCCCCCTGGAAAGTCGCTAAGGAAGGCGAGGCGGGTCAGGAAAAACTGGCTACCATCATGTATTCCCTAATGGAGTCCCTTCGGGTAACGGCCATTTCCATCGCGCCATTTCTGCCCTTCACGGCTCAGGCGATTTGGTCGCAATTGGGCTACGGCGACGATGTCCACAAGCACTCTCTAAAAGAAACGGAAGAGTGGGGCATGATCCCCGTTGGGCAAAAGGTCACAAAGGGTCAGCCCCTGTTTCCGCGCATTGAAAAAGAAAAAAATAAATAAAGAACCATCCCGAAAGCCTTTTGCCACAGGTGAATGGGATAAATTTGATATAGAAGAAAAAAAGATTTAAATCATTTTTGAATATCTGTGTTCATCCCATTAATCTGTGGCCAATGAGGAGCTTTTAATGTTATTTGATACCCATTGTCACCTGGATGATGAGCGTCTGAACGGCGACGAAGCCGCGGTGCTTAAGAAGGCCGAAGAGTTTGGCGTAATTACGATGGTCACCATTGGCACGGATGAAAAAACCTCCGCCGCCGCCGCGGAAATCGCAGCCCGCCATCCCGGAAAAATTTATCACACCGTGGGAGCCCATCCCTCGGATGTGGACCGTTTCGGGGAAACGGAACTGGCGGAAATCGAAAAACTGGCCGGGGAAACCAAACCCAAAGCCATTGGCGAAATAGGGCTGGATTACTACCATGATTCCAACCGCCAAAAACAGGTTGTGGTTTTTGAGAGGATGATCACTCTCGCCAAGGAACTTTCCCTTCCCCTTGTTATCCATGACAGGGACGCCCATGAGGACATTTATCGGGTTCTTGCCGCCAAGGCAACGGGCCTTAAAATCCTGATGCACTGCTATTCGGCGGGGGCGGAGTTTGTGGACCGCTTCAAGGAACTGGGATGTGTTTTTTCCATCGCTGGGCCTGTTACTTTCAAAAACGGCCAATCCCTTCGGGACGCGGTGTCAAAAATCCCATTGGATCGTTTGGTGGTGGAGACGGACTCGCCTTATTTGACCCCTGAACCTAAACGGGGAAAGCGCAATGAACCGGCTTATGTGAAGTACACCGCTGAAAAAGTGGCGGAAGTAAAAGGAATTTCGTTTGAGGAATTAGCGGATAAAACGACCCAAAACGCCAAGAAATTCTTTAACATTTAAACATTCTTTTTTAACCACCAAGGGCGCCAAGTACACCAAGAAATCATTGATTTGATTGAATGTTTTGTTTTTTTGACTACCTGCCGAGTAAAATAACCCTCCGTTTGTACTTAATCAGTTATTGGCTATGGCTTTTGTATTTGCCATCCAAAAGCCTGCCTTGGTGCCCTTGGTGGTAAATAATGTTTGGAAGGTGTTGCCATGATCCGCGAATGTCTAATTGAACTTTCCCAAAAAAAGTCCCTTTCCTCCGACCAAACTTATGTTTGCATGATGGAAATCCTCGAAGGAAAAGCCACGCCGGCTCAAGTGGGAAGTTACCTCGCCTTCCTAAACGCCAAAAACGAGTCCGCGGACGAAATCATCGGAAGTGTCAAGGCCATGCGGGAAAAGATGGTGAAGGTCAACGCGGAGGGTTTAGGAGCCATTGATGTTTGCGGGACGGGAGGGGACCACCGGGGAACGTTTAATATTTCAACCACGGCGGCTTTGGTTTTAGCCGGGGGCGGGGTGGTGGTGGCCAAGCACGGGAACCGGGCCGCTTCCAGTCAATGCGGCAGCGCCGAGGTGTTGGAAGCGCTGGGTGTGAAGATAGACCCCCCTGTTCGAACTCTCGAACATTGTCTTCAGGAAGCGAAAATCGCTTTTTTGTTCGCGCCCCATTTTCACCCGGCCATGAAAAATGTCGGCCCGATCCGAAAAGAACTAGGAATCCGGACCCTTTTCAATATTTTGGGACCCATGTGCAACCCGGCCTCGGTGAAACTCCAGGTGATCGGGGTTTATGAACTGGGCAAGGCTGAATTAATGGCGGAAGTCCTCATTAAATCCGGGAGTGAAAGGGTTGTGACCATCCATAGCCAGGAGGGCCTGGATGAGGTTTCCTGCGCCGGTCCCACTTACCTTTTCGAAAGTTCCATTGCGACTTATCCCCAGGTTAAAAAAACAGAGATAAGTCCTGAAACCTTCGGTTACAAACCCGGTGATTTGGATAGCTTAAAGGGGAGCGATTCGGCCGCCAACGCCAAAATCGTGATGGAAATACTTGAGGGAGGGAAGGGGTCCAAACGGGAAGCGGTTGTCATGAACGCGGCGGTTGGTTTTTATGTCGCGGGCAAATGTTCCGCGGTCAAGGATGGACGTGCCTTGGCTGAGGAGTCCATCGATTCGGGCAAGGCGCTCCAGGCCCTTAAGATTCTTGAAAAAGTGTCCCATCAATGAGTATTTTGCTGAAAATCGCTGAAACCAAACGGGAAGAAATCGCCGACCTGAAACGGACGAGGGGATTGATGTCACTGAGGGCGGGAGCAAAGTCCCAAAAACCTCCCCGTGATTTTCTCAAAGCTATTCACCGCCCCGGTAAAATTTCACTCATCGGCGAACTCAAAAAAGCCAGTCCCTCCAAAGGGATATTGAGGGTTGATTTTCAAATCGAGCCACTCGCGGAGGCCTATGCCAGGGGTGGCGCGAACGCCCTTTCCGTTCTGACGGATGTCCAATATTTCCAGGGTTCCCTTTCCTATTTAAAAACGGCTAAGGAAGCTTCGGGCCTGCCTGTTTTAAGGAAGGATTTTCTTATCGATGAACTTCAGGTTTTTGAGGCTAGGGAAGCCGGGGCGGACGCCATTCTTTTAATCGCTGCCATGATGCCCCCCGCCAAGCTCAAAGAACTTCTGGCTGTTTCCGAGGATTTATCCATGACCAGCCTGGTGGAGGTTCATGATGAGAGGGAATTGGAAACGGCGGTCGTGGCTGGGGCGAAACTGTTGGGAATTAATAACCGCAATTTAAACGATTTTACGGTCGCACTCAAAACCTCCTTCGATCTATTAAAAAAATGTCCAAAAGGAATGCCTGTCGTCAGCGAAAGCGGGATTTTTTCCCGCGAGGATATTCTCCAACTTCAGAAAGCTGGAGCTTCCACTGTCCTGGTCGGCGAGGCCTTCATGACGAGGCCGGATGTTGAGGCCGCGGTAAAAGAAATGATGCCAGGGTGATTGTAGGGGCGATCCTTGCGATCGCCCAAAATAGGGCGAATTTACCCGTCAGCCCTTGGCTGAGGGCGATGAAAACCATCGGATTCGCCCGTACATTTTTAAAAGGTTATTTTATGTTTAGAGTAAAAATTTGCGGGGTAACCCGCTCCAAGGATGTCCGGGCGATCGCCCAAGCCGGGGCGGACGCAATCGGTTTTCAAATGTCGATGGGACCACGCAAGCTGTCCGCCCAACAGGCAAAACGTCTCGTACGGTTGGTTCCACCGCTGGTCACGCCCGTGGGAGTTTTCGTGAATGAACCGCTTTCCCGGGTAAAAAGGTTGATTAAACTTTGTGGTTTTCAGGCGGTTCAATTGCACGGTGAAGAAGGCAAAACCTATTGTGAAAAACTGGATGTGCCTGTCATTAAGGTTATTCGAATGAAAAACCCCTTGTCTTATAAGGCGTTTCGGGGCTTTCGGGTTGCGGCCTTTTATTGGACTCCTATAATAAAAACATTTCCGGCGGAACCGGTAAAAGTTTCCAACCGCTTTGGGCCCGGAAGGCTGTTGAAGAACTTCCGGCGCCGGTTTTATTGGCGGGCGGGTTAACCTCTGACAACGTCCTGAGGGCCATCAGGTCTTCCCGGGTTTTTGGGGTGGATGTCGCAAGCGGAGTGGAAAAAGCGCCCGGCCTCAAGGATCCCCGTAAGGTTTCCCTCTTTATTCGTCGAGTGAAAAAAGCTTTTTAAAACAAACGGAAGTTGAGCCTTTTTAATGGCCGACCAAAAGTCACTTATTATTAAATTAGCGCACATTTACTATCACACCGGCAGCTGGGACAAGGCCATTGTGGAGTATGAAAAAATTATTGCCCTGGACCCCAACGACTTTAATGTTCACGTAACCCTGGGTGAACTTTACCAGAAAAAAGGGGACCTGGAACGGGCCTTCAAGCATTTCGAGATTTCGGCCAACGGGTATATGAGGGAAAAAAACACCAAGAAGGCCTCCGGTGCCTACCGTGAAATGGCCAATCTTATTCAAAAAATTTATGAACCCCAGGGAATGGAAAAAGCCATCGAAATGTATAAGGAGATCCTGGGAAAGCTTCCCGAGTCCATCGAGACCCTCCTGAACCTCAGGGATCTTTACCTCCGCCACAATCAAATGGATGAGGTGATTTCCTATACCCTTCAGTTGGGCGACCTTTATAATCGGCTGGATTATGTCGACAAGGCTGAAAACGAATACCTCAAGGCCTGTACGATGGATCCCTCCCACGCGGGAGCAAAGGAAAAGCTCGAGCAGTTGAAAAAAGAATTGAACCAAACCAAACCTGGAACCTGAAATGACATCCTTGCCAAATTCCCACGGCTATTTTGGACCTTATGGGGGCCAGTATGTCCCCGAGACCCTGATGGTGGCCCTCAGGGAGTTAAGTCAGGCCTATTCAAAAGCCCGGAACGACAGAAAGTTTAAACGGGATTTACGGACCTACCTTACGGAATATAGCGGCCGCCCGACTCCCCTGACCTTCGCTGCCAACCTGACGGCCAAATATAAGGGCGCCAGGATTTATCTGAAACGGGAGGATTTGAACCACACTGGGGCCCATAAAATCAACAATTGCCTGGGCCAGATTCTTTTGGCCAAACGGATGGGAAAGAAAAGAATCATCGCCGAAACGGGAGCAGGCCAGCACGGGGTGGCGACTGCGACGGTTTGCGCTCTTTTCGGGTTGCGGTGCGAGGTTTACATGGGCGAAGAGGATGTACGCCGCCAAGCCCTCAATGTTTTTAGAATGAAATTGCTAGGAGCCCAGGTTCACCCGGTAACCTCGGGCACCCGAACCCTCAAGGACGCCATGAGCGAGGCTATTCGGGACTGGGTGACGAACGTCCGAAATACCTATTACCTGATTGGTTCAACGGCAGGCCCCCATCCCTACCCCATGATCGTTCGGGATTTTCAACGGGTTATTGGCGAGGAAGCCCGCCGTCAAATGATAAAGGCGGAGGGAAAACTCCCGGATCTTCTCGTGGCCTGCGTTAACGGCGGGTCCAACGCAATTGGGTTGTTTTATCCCTTCATTAAGGACAAGAAAGTAAAGATGGTGGGGGTTGAGGCGGCCGGGGACGGGGTTAAAACCAAACGGCACGCCGCCACCATGGAAAAAGGAAAGCCGGGTGTTCTTCATGGAAGTTTCAGCTACGTTTTGCAATCCCCTGAGGGTCAAATCGCTGAAACCCATTCCATTTCCGCCGGCCTGGATTATCCCGGCGTGGGTCCCGAACACGCATGGCTCAAGGATACTAAAAGGGCCGTTTATGTTTCAGTGACTGACCAACAGGCCCTCGAGGCTTTTCAAATCCTGGCACGTAACGAGGGAATTCTGCCGGCGCTTGAAAGTTCCCACGCGGTTTATCAGGCTTTGAAAATCGCGCCCCGAATGTCCAAAAGCTCCACGATCATCGTGAATCTTTCCGGACGGGGTGACAAGGACGTCAACACGGTTTTGGAAAGGTTGGGATCCAATCTCACCGGAGGGAAAAGGTGAGCCGGGCTCTTTATCAAGCTTTTCGTTCCGCCCGCGCCAAACGCAGGGCGCTTTTTCTCCCCTACATTTGCCTGGGTTACCCGACTTATGCCGCGTCCCTTCAATCCGCTAAGGCGGCTTTAAAAGCCGGGGCCTCAGGGCTTGAACTGGGTGTTCCTTTTTCAGACCCCATCGCGGACGGCCCGACCCTTCAAAAAGCCACCCAGATTTCCCTGAACCAGGGAACAAAATTCGCCGATGTCTTTCGGATGATCGGGGATATTCGAAAGGCCGGATTCAAACAACCGCTTCTGGTAATGAGTTATCTGAATCTGGTTGAGCAAATGGGGTGGTTCCGCTTCGCGGAAGTTCTTGCGATAAAGGGGGGCGATGGAGCCATCATTCCCGATCTTCCCCTGGAACAATTTTCGAAATTCAGAAGGATACTCATTCAAAAAAACCTCGCTTTAATCCCCTTTATCTCCCCCACCTCCAGCCCTGATCGGGTGAAAAAGGCCGATGTCCAGGGAGCGCCTTTTTTGTATTATGTCTCGGTTACCGGGGTCACGGGCGCGCGGAAAACCTTGGCGCCGGACCTTTTGGTTTCACTGAAAAATCTCCGGGGAAAATTAAAAACCCCGGTCGTGGTGGGGTTCGGCATATCAACTCCCGCGCAGGCGGGCCTGGTGGGAAAGGCTTCGGATGGGGTGATTATCGCGAGCGCCTTGATTCAAATTATGTCCAAAACAAAGGTTTCGAAAATTGGGAAGGCGGTGGAAAGTTTCTGCCGGAAGGTCGTCAACGCCTTGCGTTGAATGAATAATGGGGGTTTCGCCGGATATTTTTAATTATTCATTTTACATTTTACATTAGGGGGTAACCTTGGTTTGGTACAAACAACCTAAAAAAGACATCGAAAAATCCCAGGGGAAAAAACAGGTCAAGGTTCCCGAGGGACTTTACGCGAAATGCAAGGGCTGTTCCGCCATTCTTTACAACAAGGAATTGGACAAGAACTACAAGTGCTGCCCCAAGTGCGGTTACCATTACCAGCTTTCCTCCCTGGAGCGCTTATACCTGACGGTGGATTCCGGTTCCTTCGAGGAGTTTGACGAAAATCTGGTTCCCAAAAACCCGCTGGGGTTTCCCGAGTACGAGGAAAAGGTGAAAAAGGGCCAGGAGAAAACAAAAATGCCTGAGGCGGTGGTGACAGGCCTGGGAAAAATCCACGGACAACCAGCTTCGGTTGCCATCACTGATTTCCAGTTTATGGGCGGAAGCATGGGAAGCGTCGTAGGGGAAAAAATCACCCGGGCTGTTGAAAGAGCGATTGAAAAGAAAGTGGGCATGGTCATAGTTTCCGCCTCCGGCGGGGGAGCCCGCATGCAGGAAGGCATCTATTCATTGATGCAAATGGCCAAGATTTCCGCGGCTCTTTCCCGTTTGGATGATGCTGGTTTGCCCTTTATTTCGGTTCTCACCGACCCCACAGCCGGCGGAGTTGCCGCCTCCTTTGGAATGCTGGGAGACGTCAATATTGCCGAGCCAGGAGCCATGATCGGCTTTGCCGGCCCCCGCGTTATCGAGCAAACCATCCGACAGAAGCTTCCCAAGGGATTTCAACGCTCGGAATTTCTGGTTGAACATGGCTTTGTCGATTCCATCGTTCCACGCAGCGCGATGAAGGAAACCCTCGGAAAGTACCTCAAGTTCTTTAAATCGTGAGCCTGAAGATTAAACCATTTTTCACCACCAAGACTCCAAGACACCAAGGAAGGCAAGAGAAAATTCTTTGGTTTAACCCGAGTCAAAAAAATGGGTTTCCTTGGAGGCTTGGAGTCTTGGTGGTTCAAACATTATGAGTGTTTCTTCGCGTCTAGAATCCCTTGAACAATTCGGCTGGCGGTTCGGCCTGGAAAGTATCCGGGCGCTTCTTTCCGAATTAGGTAATCCGGAACAATCCCTCAAAGTCATTCATGTGGCAGGTTCCAACGGCAAGGGTTCCACCTGCGCTTTTATGGCTTCCTTCCTCAAACACGCCGGCTATAAAACAGGCCTCTATACTTCTCCCCATCTTTGCGATATCAGGGAAAGATTCCGTATCAACGGAACCTGGATTTCCCCATCTGATTTTAATCGGCACGCCAAAAGGGTCCTGGACGCCTGCCAAAAGGCAAAACAAAAGCTTAAACATTCACCCACCCATTTTGAGGCCCTGACCGCTATCGCCTTTTCCTGGTTTAAGGAACAAAAAGTTGATTGGGTGGTTCTGGAAGTGGGGCTAGGAGGAAGGTTGGACGCAACCAACGTGATTCAAAATCCAGCTTTAACGTTGATTACCCCCGTCAGTCTTGAACACCAAAATATTCTGGGAAAAACCATTGCGAAAATCGGGAGGGAAAAAGCGGGAATTTTAAAGCCGGAATGCGCCGCCGCCACGGTTCAAACCCATCCGGATGCCGAAAGAATGATCACTAAAAAAGCGGAAGAGATAGGCGCGTCCCTTCTCGTGGGGGGGCGCGATTTTAAATTTAAAAAAATAAAAAATGGTTTTCGGTGGGAAGGTGCTGGGTTGACCAAAAGTTTTGTTTTTCCCAACCTTCCGGTTTATCAAATCCAGAACGCTGGTTTAGCCCTGGCTGGAATCCAATGCTTAAGGACTTTGGGCCTAACGGGTCACGAACAACTAATTCAAAAATCTTTTAACGCCATGCGCTGGCCGGGGCGTGTGGAAATTATCCGCCAAAAACCCTTAACCGTTTTGGATGGGGCTCACAATCCAGCCGCGGCAAAAGTTCTGGCCGATTTTTTAAAAAAGAAATATCCGGGGAAAAAGTGGATTGTTTTGAATGGGTTTTTAAATGATAAGGACTTTGGCTCCGTGGCCCAACTTCTCCAGCCCACTACGGCCTTATCCATCGTTACGGAACCGGTAAGTAACAGGGCCGAAAAAGGGGAAAGAGTTTTTGAAGCCTGGGAAAAGGCTGGAACTCGAACCCTTTTGGTAAGGGATTGGGGACAGGCTTTGGGACTGGCATTAAAGAAACAGGGGTTATCCCAATTTCCGTTATTGATTACCGGTTCACTTTATTTGGTAGGGGACTGCCGGAAAGAATTGCTTGGCTTAAAGGGTTTGGCCCAAATCTAACCAACGGATTTCTCGTTGTTGTTTTTCCAAAGAGACGCCAACAAACCTAACAGGAAAAATTGCAGGTTCATGAACTGGTGGCTAAAGGTGTATTCCGTCAAACCCCAAACCAGGATTCCTGAAAAGACACAGAGGAAAGTCCAGTTCAAGTCCTGACCTTCGGGATTTTCTGTTTTCCACCGGAAGGCTGTGATGAAAAAGGCGACTATCCACAGGAGATAAGAGGTCAGCCCAAGCCAACCGTTCTGGGCGGTGATTTGCAGGAAGTTGTTATGAAGATGGGGAACGTTGGGTTCGGTCGCGGCGGGGAGTTTGTATTTGGGATAAAGTTCCCCCAGATTTCCCTGGCCGATCCCAAAGGGGTGGTCCTTGATGATGTTCCAGCCGGCAAGCCAGATATAGGGCCTTTCGTGGTAATTGGAGGATTGAACCGTCCCGTTGGAAAATGAAATATTTATCGTCCAAATGCTTTTAACCCTTTCCTGAAAATTGGCGGGAAGCAGAAAGAAAAGAAGAATCGCGGCGGCGAGTCCCGAGAGCAGCCATTTGCGGTTGAATTTCCAACCCAGAATCGCAAAACCAAATCCGAATCCCAGCCATGCTCCCCGGGTTTCCGTCAGCAATAAACCAAAACCCAAAATCCCGAAGAAAAACCAATGAAGCCAATAACGAGGCTCGTTTTTTAAAAAATACCCCTGGATCAACAAGCAAACCATCAACATTCCGCCGAAAACCATTTTGTCGCCGGAAAAGGAATCAATCCGGTCCTGGTGGAGCCAAAAGTGTTTCCAGATCCCGTGGATGGCGCAAAAGGCCGCCCCGTAATTCAGGGTGAGAAGTAATGTTTTTATTTTCTTAAAGGCCAGCGGCATCGCCCCAACAAGAAAGAGAAGAAACAGGGTCAGGTACTTGTGGACGGTGTTGAAACTATTGTCCGGATTAATCCCAACCAAAGCGCCGATTAAAAAAGTGAGCAGAAAAAGGAGAGTCGCGAGAGGGAAGGGTCCTCTTGGCCAATCAAAGGGTTCCTTGTTTTTAAATTGGAAAGAAAGAAAAAATGCGACAGCGGACCAGATAAAAATATTTTGGCAGGCGATGGAAGCCACGGCCGTGGCCGCGAAAGCGAAAAGGATGGAAAAAAGGACGCGGGAATAGATCGGCTGGGTCATGACGGGATTATAAAACCCTTTCCCCGCGGGAAGACCAAAAAACCATCAAAACCAAGGGTCTTGCTCGTTGACAGGGTCCGGCATCGATGTTTAAATACCGGTGCTTTTGGTCGTCTAACGGCGGAAAGAAGGGCCGGCGACGAATCTGGTTCTCGAGCGTTCCCGTGAAATTTCGAGGCGCTTAGGTCCCTTGGCATGGAGGCAGGAAAATGTCGAAAGTCGTCCTCAAAAACGTCAATAAGGTTTATCAGAACAACGTGGTGGCGGTTAACAACGTCAACATTGAAATCGCGGACAAGGAATTTCTCGTCCTCGTCGGCCCCTCTGGCTGCGGAAAATCCACCACACTTCGCATGGTGGCGGGATTGGAAGAATTAAGCGGCGGTGAAATCCGCATCGACGATACCCTGGTGAACGATGTTCCCCCCAAGGACCGCGACATCGCGATGGTTTTCCAAAATTACGCCTTGTATCCCCACATGACCGTGTTCGACAACATGGCCTTTGGTCTGAAGCTCCGCAAGTACCCCAAAGAAGAAATCAAACAACGCGTTTACGAGGCCGCCAATATCCTGGGTATCCAGGAATTGCTCAACCGCCGTCCCAAGGAACTCTCCGGCGGTCAGCGCCAGCGTGTCGCGGTCGGCCGTGCCATCGTCCGCAAACCCAAGGTGTTCCTCTTTGACGAACCCTTGTCCAACCTGGACGCCAAGCTCCGTGTCCAAATGCGCGCGGAAATTTCCAAACTTCACACACGCCTCCAGGCGACCATGATTTACGTTACGCATGATCAGCTGGAAGCCATGACCATGGGAGACCGAATCGCCGTCATGAAGGATGGATATGTCCAGCAGATCGCCGATCCCATCACCCTATACGAGAAGCCCGTAAACAAGTTTGTGGCCGGTTTCATCGGGACTCCCGCCATGAATTTCATGGAAGGCTCCCTGAACAAAAAGCGCACCGGGATTTATTTCAACGAGGAAAACTTTGAGATCAAAATTCCCGATGCCATGACAAGCATGGTGGAAAGCCATGTGGGCCGTGAGGTGATATTGGGTGTCCGCCCCGAGGATATCCACGACAAAATGGACGCCGCCAACGCCTCGCCGGACAATACCATCAGCGCCACCGTGGAAATCATCGAGCCGTTGGGAGCGGAGGCTTATCTTTACCTTACCACGGGAAAGAGCCCCTTCATCGCCAGGGTTGACAGCCATGAGCAAATTGAGATCAATCAGGATATTGAGCTGGTCTTCAATATGCAGAAGGCGCATATCTTCGATAAAGAGACGGAGAAGTGCCTGACGAACTGAAGAATTTTTCACCGCGGAGGCGCAGAGGTCGCGGAGAAAATCTTTAGGAAATACGTTGAGTTTTCCGAAACCGGGGTGGAAAACCACCCCGGTTTTTGTTTTTAAGGTTAAAATCTTGTTGTTAATCTGGGAAAAGTAATTGGGTTTTTCTGCGATCTCCGCATGCCGCCTTTCTTTTGAAAGGCTGGTAATGAGGGCGGTACTGTCCCGCATGATTCGTTTTCGAATCATGCAAGGCGGGACGCCTCTGCGGTGGATAATTTTCGGGGGTAAGTATGCGAATCGCGGTCGTGGGGACAGGCTATGTTGGCTTGGTAACCGGCTCATGTTTTGCCGATTTGGGCAATGTGGTGACCTGCGTGGATGTGGACCGCAAGAAGATCGCCGAGCTGAAAAAGGGAATCGTCCCGATTTTCGAGCCAGGGCTCGGGGAAATCATCAAGCGTAACCGCAATCACCGTCTTTTTTTCACGACCGACATGGTCAAGGCCGTTCAAGCCTCCGACCTCATCTTTATCGCCGTCAACACCCCCTCCGGCAAAAACGGAGAGGTGGATATTACCAACGTCAAGGCGGCGGCCAAGGCCATCGCCAAATCCATCAACCGTTACAAAATCATCATCAACAAGAGCACGGTTCCCATCGGAATGGGGGACATCGTCACCCAAATTCTGATCAAGCTCGGTCCCAAGGATGTTTCCTTTGACGTTGTTTCGAATCCGGAATTTTTGCGCGAAGGATCGGCGGTCACAGATCTTTTGAGGCCTGAGCGCATCGTCATCGGGGCCACTCGCCGTTCCGCGGCCCAAAAGGTGGCGGAAATCTATAAACCCCTCAACAGCCCGATCTTGATAACCGATTTGAAAAGCGCCGAAATGATCAAGTACGCCTCCAACGCTTTTCTGGCCCTGAAAATTTCCTACATCAACGAAATCGCCAACCTCTGCGACAAGGTGGGGGCTGATGTTGTTCAGGTCACCAAGGGAATGAGCTATGATTCCCGGATCGGGAGCCAGTTTTTCAACTCCGGTTTGGGTTTTGGAGGAAGCTGTTTTCCCAAGGATGTGGCTGGTTTGGCCCAGATCGGGAAAGAAAATGGATATCCCTTCCGGTTGCTACCGGAGGTATTGGCAGTGAATCAATACCAGAAAAAATTATTTCTCGAAAAGGTCCGAAAAGCGGTTGGGTCCCTCAAGGGGAAAACCCTTGCCATCTGGGGCCTTTCCTTCAAACCCAACACCGATGACATGCGTCAGGCCCCATCGCTTACCCTTATTCCGGCGTTATTGGCCAAGGGCGCCAAACTCAGGGCCTACGACCCGGTCGCGATGGCCAAGGCCAGGGTTCTTTTTAAAAAAATTAAATATTGCCGCAACCCCTACGAGGCGGCGATGGGCGCGGAGGCTATTTTGATTCTGACCGAATGGAATGAATTCAAACAGGTGGACCTCCAGGTTTTGAAGACCACTGTTAAACACCCCGTGATCGTGGATGGGAGAAACATGTATGAACCGCAGGAAATGGCCGAAAAAGGCTTCGTCTACCATGGGATGGGCCGCGGGGAAGTCGCCCACTTTTAAACGGCTTAGCCGCAAATTTGCGCAAATGAGCGCGGTTGAAAAAAGAATTTAATTTTAAAAGCGAAAATCCGCGTTGATTTGCGGCCAGTCTTTGGGGAGTGTTCTTTTGAAAATAGCGTTATTGGGTTCAACAGGCATGCTGGGGTCCAAGATGGCCGAGCTGTTAAAGACCGGCGGTCATGAACTTTTAACCCCCAGCCATTCCGAAGTTGATTTAAATCGCCCCCACGGCATTGAAAATTTTTTTAAAAATAACCATTTTGACGTTCTCGTTAACTGCGCCGCTTTTACACGGGTCGATGCCTGCGAGGAACCCGCCAAGTTTTCCATGGCCTGGAACGTGAACGGAACATCGGTGGGATGGCTGGCGAAATTCTGCAAAAAAACACAAAGAACGCTGGTTCACTTTTCAACTGATTATGTTTTTGATGGCCAAAAAGAAGACGCTTATGTGGAGTCAGACCTTCCGGCCCCCCTCAACACTTACGGAAAAACAAAACTTCAGGGGGAAAAGCTTATCCAAATGGAAAATCCCGTTTATTACCTGGTTCGGACTTCCTGGGTTTTTGGCCCCCAAGGGGATAATTTCGTGAATAAAATCGCCGACCTTTTAATCAGCAAACCAAGGGTGGAGGTTGTATCGGACCAGGTGGGAGGACCCACCTACACGGGCGATTTGGCCCAATTCGCCATTGAACTTTTGGAAAAAAAAGCCAAGCCGGGGATTTACCATTTTTGCAACGAGGGATTCGCCTCCTGGTTCGAATTCGCCAAGGAAATCCAGAAACAAACAGGTTTTGTTTCCTGCGAGGTCGCGCCGGTGTTAAGCGAGAATATTTTTCGGCCCGCCGTTCGGCCGGCCAATTCACGGCTTGACAGCTCCAAGGCTGTTTTGACGGTGGGCCACGCTTTCAGGTCCTGGAGGGAATCACTGGGGGATTATCTGATGAAGGATTTCAAGAATGAGCCAACCTGAACTCTCGGTGGTGATCCCCGTTTACAACGAATCAAGGCGCGTCGGAAAGACCTTGGAGGCCTCCTTTCGATATCTCAAGGCCAGGAAAATTAAGGCTGAAATTATCGTCGTGGATGACGGCTCCCGGGACGATACGATACAAGTGGTTGAAAAATATAAGCGCCTTGGGACCCGGAATCAGGTTTTGAAGGTCCTGAAACAACCCATGAACCGTGGTAAGGGAGCGGCTGTCCGGGCCGGGGCCTTGGCGGCCAAAGGAAAAACCGTCCTTTACATGGACGCCGATAACGCGACCCCGCTGGAGGAATTTGAGAATTTCCGCCCTGAAATCAAAAAAGGAACCGAGGTCCTTTTGGGAAGCCGGGCGGCCGACCGTAAAAAAGTTAAAATTCATCAACCGCTTCACCGGGAAGCCATGGGCCGGGTTTTCAACCTTTTGGTGCAGCTCATCGCCACAAGAGGACTTTGGGATACCCAATGCGGGTTCAAGGCATTCAGTCAAAAGGCGGCCAAAACCATATTTCCCCTCCAGACGATTGAGAGATTCGGTTTTGACGTTGAGCTCATGTTCATCGCCCGAAAGCATGGTTTTTCGATCAAGGAATTGCCCGTTCATTGGTATGACTCGCCCGACTCCCGGGTCAGTGTCCTGAAGGATTCCACCCGCATGTTCACGGACCTTTTGGTTATCCGTTGGAACGACTTGAAGGGGCGATATTCACTCGGAAAAAGAAGACCAACCCCGCCAAAAACAATTTAGCCACAGATGTCCCACGGGGATATTTTGAACAAGTAATTGATTTGCGGGACTATACCGCTCTCCTTGTTAATTCCAAGAGGAGGAGCGGCATGCATGGGATTAAAAATAAAAAAGTATTTCGGATTTCTTTTTTTGAATTCGTTTCAAGCACATGTATCCCATGCATCTGTGGCAAAAAAATGTTTTGTTGGATTGGATTGATTTATGACAAGAACTGAAAGCTCCGCCAGGCTTATTACCCGCAATACCCTTTTCCTGGGTTTAAGCGAGCTCGCCGCACGTTTTTCCACCTGGGGCCTCATCGCCTTTCTGGGGCGCGCCTGGGCTGTTTCCCTTTATGGTCAATATGCCGTGGCCATCAATTGGGTGGCCATCTTCGCGGTAGCGGGGGAACTTGGGCTCAACGCTCTTACGGTTCGTGAAGTCGCGCACAAAAAGAATAAGTCCTCGTTTTTCCTTCGTCATGTTTTGGTGATCAGATCCTCCTTCTCATTTCTTTTTTGGGGTTTACTGATAGGCATTTCCCTCGCCCTTCATTACGAACCTCTTTTAATCCTGGCGATGGGTGTCATGGGATTGAGGCTTATTTTGGACTCGATGGAAGGAGGATATATCTATCTTTTCCAGGCCCACCAGGAAATGGGGCCCTACGCACTGGTAAACATTCTTTGCGCCGGAATCCGTCTTATTGGAATCATCCTGGTGGTTTCGGCGGGAGCACAGCTCATCGGCGCCAGCTCGATCTGGGTGGTGGCGAGCGCAGTGGGATTCATGGCGATGATGATCCTGGGTCAAAAAAGGGGCTGGCGTCCGGGTTTTTCAGATTACCGCGCGGGGGATTCGTGGAAAGTCCTGAAGTTGGCTTTTCCCCTGGCCACTTTTGGTGCTTTGCAGACACTCTATTACCGGGTGGATCTCGTCATTCTTAAGAGCCTTTCGGGCAACGAGGCGGTCGGTTTCTATGACATGGCCACAAGAATTTTGCTGGTGGCGATTTCGGTTTCCCAGCTTTACTCCCAGGCCATTTATCCTGTTTTCGCCTCCCTGCAAAACCAACCACGGGAATTTGGGCAATTGGCTTTCAAGTGCGGGAAGGTTTTATTTTTTCTGGGTTTGCCCATGACAGTAGGCGGTTATTTTCTGGCGGGTCCACTTTTGGTTCTGGTCGCGGGTCCCCAATACGCCCCTTCGGGGTCCGCTTTCGCGGTTCTTGCGCTCTCCATTCTTCCTTTTTTCATCCATAACATTTACGTGGACGTCCTGGCGGTCAAAAGCGCCTCAAGGCTCAACCTCCAGTTCGTTTTTTTACTTTTACTGAATGTGGTTTTGAATTTCATTTTCATTCCACGTTGGCAGTTTGTGGGGGCGGCTTGGGCGACTGTTATCAGCGATTATGCCGGGGTTTTCACCGGCTTTGTCCTCGCGGCACCTTATCTGGGGAAAATTGGAAAAGTTTCCTGGGTCTGGCCCCTCATCGCTTCCTTATTAGCGGTCTTTTTGATGGGCCTGGGTCTCCATTATTCGCCCCATCTTTATTGGCTGGTCCTAGGTCCTCTGGTTTATGGGTTGGGCCTTTATCTGTTCAAGGCTCTTAATGAGGAGGATTGGGCTGGTTTGCGGGGAATTGGCGGGATGAAAAAAGTCTAAAATTTATTAATGAAACGGGCTCGGGTTCAATTGGCAACTTTGATAAAAAATATATTTTCCTCCACCAGAATATTTTCCATCGTTCTGGTCTTTTTACTTTTCTTTCCGCTTTTCTTTCATGGAACCCGCTTTGGCATGCCGAGGGTCAAGGGAGGGGATGAACCTCATTATTTAATCGTCATTAACAGTCTTTTGAACGACGGCGACCTGGATTTGAGAAACAATTATGACTCGGCCAATCAAGGTTCCTTCCAGGCGGGTAATAAATTCATGGGAATGTCATTGGACCGTCATACGGTTTCGTTTATTAACGGTAAGCCGGTTCTCTGGGAGGAGATTTATGAATCGTTCGGGAATTCGGAAAAATGGGGCAGGGACAAGCAAGGGAAACCGATTCCTATTTTAAAATCAGGCGTTGCCGGTGATGTATCGGGGCTGGCTCAATATTCCGTCCATCCCTCCGGGATCGCTTTTCTTTTGGCGCCTTTTTTATGGGCGGTAAAAGGGACACCCTATGTAGAGCCTTTGGCGCTTTTTTTGGCAAACCTCGCTGTAATTTTTTCTGCTTTTGTTTTCCGCGGGATTGTGGGACGTTACACAAAGGATTTGGTTATTATCAATCTTGCGACTTTTTTTGTTTTTTTGGGCACTCCCATTTGGGCTTATGGCCGGACCCTTTTTACCGAGCCTTTTCTTGTTTTGTTCGCTTTGGGGGCCTATGGGTTTACCCTTGGGAAAAAATCGGGTTTTTGGGCCGGGGGTTGCCTGGGTTTGGGCATCATGATTAAAACCCCCTTCGCGCTCCTGGCTATTCCCCTCGCCTTGTTTTGGCTCGGTCAAAAGGACTGGAACAATCTCCTGCGATTTTTAGTCGGGCCCATTTTGGCAATGGTTTATTTTCTTTGTTTAAACTCCCAATTGTACGGTTCACCTCTTACCCCGCCCCATCCCTTTATTTTCGAAAATCCTTTCATCGCCGCGCCCGGCATTTGGTTTTCCTGGAATCACGGCATTTTCGCTTTCGCGCCGGTTTTGATTCCTTTTTTGTTTTCCTGGAAAAAGTTTTTGAGGGAACAAAGGACGGATGCTTGGGTTTGGGGGGGAGGATTTTTCGTTTATTACCTTTTAATGTCCTTTTTTACCGGCTGGTCGGGCGCCTGGAGTTTCGGGCCCAGGGAAATCCTCCCGGTTATTCCATTCCTGATGATTCCGGCATGTTACACTTTGGGTGAATTTTCCGATTGGGGAAGACTCAGGCAATGGGGATTTATTGCTTTATGTCTTTTATCATTGGCCTTTAACGCGTTGGGCGCGATGGACGGTTACTGGAACAGCCACCCCCTGATGATTTTTCGGGGAGAGATCGCCTAGTTTGCATCTTGAATAAATCGATCAGCAAGGAATGTGATGAAAGTTCTTTCCGTGTTTGGAACCAGACCCGAAGCCATCAAGATGGCGCCGGTGGTGGAACGCCTTAAACAAACCAAAGGGATCCAATCTTATGTCTGCGTGACCGCCCAGCACCGGCAAATGCTCGACCAGGTTTTGGATCTATTCAAGATCAGGCCGGATTACGACCTGAACCTCATGAGGCCTGGGCAGGACCTAACCGACATCACGACGGGAGTTTTAACAGGACTTCGGCCAATTCTGAAAAAGTTGAACCCGGACCTAATTTTGGCTCAGGGCGACACCACCACCGTTTTTGCCTCGGCTCTGGCGGCTTTTTATGAAAAGATTCCCATGGGCCATGTGGAAGCCGGATTAAGGACGGGAAACATTTTCGCGCCCTGGCCCGAGGAAATGAACCGCATGCTGGCAGGAACCATCGCGGACATTCATTTCGCCCCAACTACCCAGGCCAAGACCAACCTTCTTCGGGAGGGAATTTCACCCAAACGGATTTTTGTCACGGGCAATACGGTCATTGACGCGCTTTTGGAAATCACGGAACGGTTTAAAAAGAATCCAAAACTTTCCCTGGAGATGGAAAAGAAATTTCCTTACCTTGATCCCTCCGGGAAGCTCATCCTTGTCACGGGACACCGAAGGGAAAATTTCGGGGCGGGCTTCGAGAATATCTGCCGGGCAATCGCGAAAATTTCCGAAAGACCGGATGTCCAGATCGTTTATCCGGTGCATTTGAATCCAAACGTGCAGGGGCCGGTCAAACGGATTCTCGGAAACCGCAAAAGAGTTCATTTAATCGAGCCTTTGGACTATTTACCTTTTGTGTTTTTAATGGGCCGGTCTTATCTTATTTTGACCGATTCGGGCGGGGTTCAGGAAGAAGCGCCCTCGCTGGGCAAGCCGGTTTTGGTCATGCGGGATACCACGGAACGTCCCGAGGCGGTCAAGGCGGGAACAGTTCTTTTAGTGGGAACCGATGATAAAAAAATTGTCC
>JAHFCG010000046.1:0-565 GCA_023249615.1 candidate division FCPU426 bacterium
ATAAAACGCGAGGTTGCTTCCAGGACTATTCGGGTCTGGCCAGGGGTTTGGATAAACCACATAAATGTTGGAGGGAGTTGGCGTGGACGGAAGGGTAAAGGTGGGGGTTGGGGTGATGGTCAAGGTATAAGTATGTGTGAAAGTAAAGGTAAGCGTGGGGGAATAGGTCGGCGTGAAACTGTAGGTAGGGGTAAAGGAAGATGGCGTGGAGGTCGCGCCTCCCGGATTGGTGGGAGTGGGTGTATAGGTATCCGTGGGCGTATAGGTTGGGGTGGAGGTATAGCCGTTGAGGTTGGTGGGTGTCGGCGTCACGGTGAAAGTGGCGGTGGCGCAGGGCGGGCGGGGGACGGCCAGCCAATTTTTCACGGGGACCCCATGCCAGGCGGTCGCGGTGGTCCAATCCGACATAAGCATGCAGGGACAGGAGTTCCAATGCATGTCCCAGGAAGTTCCGGAATAATTGTGAAGATCCATCCAGCTTAATAGGGCGGCGTCCCAGGCGCCGGTGGCGTCAGGGGCGCCGTTGTTTTGACCGAATTCACCGATGAGAACAGGATGATTCACG
>JAHFCG010000046.1:575-19109 GCA_023249615.1 candidate division FCPU426 bacterium
CCATGGGTTGCTCCCTTTCCATGGGTAAACATGGGCCGCGTAGATGATCCCGTTGCCGTTGACCGTATCCGTCAGGGCAAAACCACCGGGAACACCCGTCAAATCGTAGGCGTAATCGAGCCCGCCCGCGACTATGACATTATTGGCGCCCGAGGAGCGGATAAAGGTGAGAAGCGTTTGAAGGCCGGGGGTATGAAACCCGTAGGTGGCTTCGGTTCCGCCGTCGCGCCAAATGCTCCACCCGCTTCCCGAATAGTCAAAAGGCTCGTTGTAAAGATCGAAAAGAACCGAGGGGTTATTGGAGTAATGGATGGCCAACGCGGACCAGAATGTAACGCTGTTATCATCCGGCATGTATTGTTGTTTGGTGGTGGAGGCGCTGCCCCATCCCGTGCCGCAGGGAGCCGAGGCTCCCGACTGTTTGCCCGACCAGTGAAGGTCCAAAAGGGCGTAAACGTCATGGGCCGAACAATAGTTTACGATGCTATCGACCACCCCTTGATAGTAGGAAGCGTTGTTCCCACAGCCGAACCACCAGTCCTGATTCAGGGGAATCCGGACGATATTACAATTCCATCCCGTAACCGCGTTGGCCACATTATTTAAGATTGAGCCGCCCGGACCCTGTCCGCCGGAGGAGTCAAATTCCAATCCATCCACATTGACCCCCTTCAGCCGGATGGTGCAGCCTCCGCTGACGGTCAAAATCTGGTTTCCGACAACATGAAGTTGTTCGGAAACGGCGAGCACGGCCGCGGGCTTGATCAAAAGCAAAACAAGACAGCCAAGAAAAGGAAATGAAAATATTTTTAATAATGGTTTCAAAATTTTTCCCCGCGGGAGCTTTCGTTGAAATAATTCGAGAAATCGTTTTCTCGATTCTGGATTACAGGACCGGTTGAAAAGACCTAAAGACCTGCAGAAAATATGCCATTAAAAACCGTTAAAGCGAAGTAAAACCGGCGGAATTAAAAGCGCTTTCAGCATTTCTTTTTGACAAAAAACGGCAGAATTGAACCATAACACGTTAAACAGGCCGTGGAACCGGTTCCGAAAAAATTTGCGGTTTACCAAAAGCTATAATGGCGCCATGGAAAAACCAAATTCGGTTTTAGTTTTGGCGGCGGGAAGCCTGGGTGACGCCCTCTTAACCTTGCCGGCCCTGAAGGCCCTCCAATCCCGCTCGAATATCACGGTTGCCGGCACCCAGCCCTACCTGGAATTGGGCGCCAAACTTTTGGGGGTGGACCAGGTCATTCCGCTGGACCCCCTGCTTCAGATTCTTTTTTCGTCCGGCCCGGGGGATTCCCAAAAGGATTTTTGGGTTCAATTCAGGGAAATTTTTGTTTTCTTCAAGGATAAGGATGAGGTCATCCTTGAAAACCTGGCCAAACTTTCCGGGGCGAAGGTTCAATTCCCTTCCAAACCCTTCCGTGAATTTTTAAAGGAAGCCCGTTGGGCCGCCGAATATTGGCTGGAAACCGCCTTTCAGTGCCCCCTGGCCCCCGATTCCCCCTTCCGCCAGGCCAGGCTTCAGCTTGACGCGTCAACCCAAAAGAAGGGAAAAGAAATTTTAGACTCATTAAAGTTAAAAAACCCCCTCGTGATCCACCCCGGGAGCGGAAGCCCCGCCAAAAACGCCCCGCTGGCCTTCTTTCGAAACGCCGCGGAAAGGGCGGTGCGGGAATCCCAAAAACAGGTTCTGGTGGTCTGGGGGGAGGCCGAGGAAAAAAACATGGAAACCATCCGTAATGCCTTCGAGGGTTTAAAGGACGTGGTATTTGCCCAAGGAATATTTCCCCTGCCGGATCTGGCCGGTGTCTTTTCCCAATCGGCGGCTTTTCTGGGAAATGACAGCGGGGTGACCCACATGGCCTCCGCCTGCGGTTTGAGGACTTTCGCGGTTTTTCAAACGACGGATTCCAGGGTTTGGGGCCCCCAGGAGGCCGTCATTCTCGCGGCCATGAAAAATCTTTACACCTAAACAAGGGTCTTTTTTTACCACCAAGAACACCACCCGTCAGCCTTTGGCCGAGGGCAGACGAGTTCACCAAGAAAACACTATCCACCTGAAAAAGTCAAAGTCCGATTTTGAATCTGATTTTATCTGTCTTTCCTTCTTGGTGTACTTGGTGACCTTGGTGGTGAAATCTATTTTTTCTTTTTAGATTTCGGTTTGGATTTTCCTTTTTTACCCTTCAGGGCTTCCACCAGGGCGTTCCCGATTTCCCCCGGGCTTTGCGCAACGACAATGCCCGCGGCCTCGAGCGCCGCGATCTTTTCCTTCGCGGTTCCCTTTCCGCCCGAAACAATGGCGCCGGCATGGCCCATTCGTTTTCCCGGGGGAGCCGTCATGCCGGCGATGAAGGCGGCGACGGGTTTTTTCATATATTTTTTCACGTATTGGGCGGCTTCTTCCTCGGCCGTTCCGCCAATTTCACCGATCATGATAACGGCCTGCGTATCCTTGTCCTTGTTGTAGGCCTCAAGGGTGTCCAAGTGGGTCGTTCCCACGATGGGGTCTCCCCCGATGCCGATGCAGGTGGATTGGCCCAACCCCAGCCGGGTTACCTGCCACACGGCTTCGTAAGTCAATGTTCCCGAACGGGAAACGATTCCGATTTTGCCGGGCTTGTGAATGTATCCCGGCATGATGCCCACCTTGGCCACCCCAGGCGTGATAATGCCCGGACAATTGGGACCAATCAGGCGGGTCTTAGGATACCGCTTTAAATTCAGGTTCACCTTGGCCATGTCGTTGGCAGGAATCCCCTCCGTAATGCAGACGATAAGTTCGATCCCCGCGTCTGCGGCCTCCAAAATGGCGTCACCGGCGAAAAGCGCCGGGACAAAAATCATCGTGGTGTTGGCGCCGGTTTTCTTCACCGAGTCCTGTACCGTGTCAAATACCTTGAACCCTTCCACCTCGGACCCGCCCTTGCCCGGGGTTACTCCCCCGACCATCTTGGTGCCGTACTCACGGCAGGCCTTGGCGTGGAATAAACCGGCCGAGCCGGTAATTCCCTGACAGATAACTTTGGCGTTTTTTCCCAGGTAAATGCTCATGAGCGGACCTCCTTCGCCCCGGCCACCACGGCCTTGGCGGCCTCATCCATGCTGGGGGCGAAGCTGTATTTAAGGTCGGATTTGGCGAGAAGTTCTTTTCCCTTTTCCACGTTGGTCCCTTCCAGGCGGACGACCAATGGAAGGTTCAAACCCACTTCCTTGGCCGCGTCGATAATCCCCTGGGCGATCAGGTCGCATTTGGCGATACCGCCGAAGATGTTGACGAGAATGGCTTTAACCCGATCGTCGGACAGGATGATTTTGAAAGCCTGCGCGACCGCCTTTTGACTGGCGCTTCCCCCCACGTCCAGAAAGTTGGCCGGGGTGCCGCCGAAATGCTGGATGGCGTCCGCCGTGGCCATGGCGAGTCCCGCTCCATTGACCAGACAGCCGATGTTACCGTCGAGGGAAATATAGGAAAGGCCCGATTCCGCCGCCTGAAGTTCGCGGGGGTCTTCCTCATCAGGGTCGCGCCAGGAAATATATTCCTTGTGGCGGGGCAGCCCGTTGTCGTCAAAAGCCAGTTTGGCGTCCAGGCAGTGGATATTGCCGTCCTTCAGGACCACCAGCGGATTCACCTCGATAAGGGAAAGGTCCAGGTCCATGAATATTTTGACCAGGTCCTGGAAAATTTTGGAACCTTGATTGATCTTGTCGGCGGGAAGTCCCAGGTTCAAATGAAGCTGACGGGCCTGGTAAGGGTGTAGTCCCTGGATGGGATCGACATAAACTTTCTGGATGGCTTCAGGTTTGTGGACAGCCAATTCCTCGATTTCGGTCCCCCCCTCGGCGGAGGCGAGAATAACAGGACAGCGGCGGGCGCGGTCCAGGACCACGCTGACGTAGAGTTCCTTGGCGTAATCCACCGCGGGAGTGATGAATACTTTTTTGACGAGTTTTCCCTGGGGACCTGTCTGGGGGGAAACCAGGGTCATGCCCAGGATGTCGCTGGCCTTTTGACGCAGTTCCATTTCACTCTTGGTGAATTTGACGCCTCCGGCTTTGCCTCTTCCGCCGGCGTGGATTTGGGCCTTCACCATCCAGGGCCCCTGCGGGAACATTTTCAGGGCCTCATCCACATCCGAAAGGTGCTTGACCACAAACCCGGCCGTGACCGGCATCCCGTATTTGGCGAAAATTTCCTTGGCCTGATATTCGTGAAGTTTCAAAAAAACCTCCTCGAAAAATTTTCACCACCCAGACTCCAAGGCTCCAAGGAAGACAAATCAATAAATCTTTTCCCCTTGCCCTTCTTGGCGTCTTGGAGTCTGGGTGGTGATATTTGCCTTTTAATGTATATGGTTATGAAGCTCCAAAAAAAGATTTTTGAAATCATTAAAGACCGTAAACAGCATCAGACCGATGACCAGAAAAAAACCAACCTGCTGGTAAACCATCTGGAACCTCAGCGACATGGGCCCCCGCTTGACGGCCTCGAAAAGGCACAGAACAATCTGCCCCCCGTCCACGATCCCCAGGGGCAGGAGATTCATGATAAAAAGCATCAGGGAAATAACGGCAACCAAAAGGAGGAAATCCTCCCAGCCTTGGGAAGCCTGACGGTACATGAGCCGCATAATCGCAACAGGCCCGCCAACGCTGTCCTTGAGGGAAACCTTACCCGTAATCATTTTTCCCATTCCACCCAGCATTTCTTTCGATTTGCTCAGGCTCCAGCCCCAGGCATCGGAGAAGGCCTTAAAGAATGAAACCTTATTGACCGCGGGCGGTTCCTTGGACTCCGCCTGCATGATGCCGATCGCCTTGTAGGTTCCGTTATAGACCCTTTGAACCGTAACGGTATGGGCCTGGTGGTTTCTCACGAACTCAATTTTGAGGGGATCTTCCTTTGTGTTTCGAATGAAATAGGTCATTTCCGCCCACTCCGTAACCTTTTGCCCGTTGATGGCGGTGATCTCGTCCCCGTCCTGGATGCCCGCGTTGCAGGCCGGGTTTCCCATGGCCGCCATTCCCACCAACGCGGGAACAAAGTGAGCGATCCCCAGGGCTGGGTCAGGTGGGGCGTCGGGGCCGAAACCCAGGGAGGAAAATACACGAAGGACAGCGTTGTTGGATAGCGCCCACTCGCTTAAGTTCTTCGCCGGACGGGTGAGGGTCGTTTCAAAGGTTTTTCCGCCGCGCTGAACCTGGATGAGGACGGATTTTCCGTAATCGGGAAATAATTCATCCGCCGTCTGGAGGTTGGTGACGTCCTTCCCGTTGGCTTTTAATAAAAGGTCACCCTTACGCAACCCGGCTTTTTCCGCCAGGCTTCCCGGGGGTACAAAACCAAGGACGGGCTTTTCAAAAGGAATGATTTCTCCCTTGAGGAGAAACAAAAGGGTAACGAGAAGAATTGCGGAGATAAAGTTCATCCCCGGGCCGGCCAAAAGGATGATGATTCTCCTCCACCAGGAGGCGTACAAATAATCCCCGGGGACCGGGGCTTTGGCGTTCATTTCCTCCGCCGAGGCGCCGCTTAAGTCCCCGCCTTGGGGCTTGCAAAAGCCGCCCAGGGGAACGCTTCCGATGGAATAAAGTGTCTTTCCCCACTTCCGGGAGGCGATTCGGGGAGGGAAACCCAGGCAATATTCCTCAACCCCAACTCCCAAAAGACGCATCGCGATGAAATGGCCCCATTCGTGGATGGCGATCATGAAACTGAAAGCGAACAAGACTTCAATAATATGAACAAGAGTCATTTTGTTTCCTTAAAAGAATTCTCACCACGGAGTACACGGAGGGCACAGAGTAATAATTAGGACAAACCTTTTGTTTTTTAAAGACCAAACCTCATTTTCGCTTTAACTCTGTGTACTCTGTGCCCTCTGTGGTTAAAAAAGTTGTGCCGCTTGGTTGCGGGCCCATTGATCGGCCATCAATATACCATCGAGGGTACCGTTTGTCAGGGGCCGGTATTTTCGAAGTGTTTTCGCGATGATTTTGGGGATATCGTTGAAGGAAATTTCCTCCCTTAAAAAACGGTTTACCGCGACTTCATTCGCGGCGTTTAAAACCGAAGGATAAGTCCCGCCTTTTTCACCCGCCTCGTAGGCCAAATCCAGGCAGGGGAATTTTTGCCGGTCTGGTTTTTCAAAATGAAGTTTCCCGATTCGGGTCAAGTCCAACCGGTTGACGGGCGAGGTCCCCCGGGAGGGATGAGTGAGGGCGTATTGAATGGGAATCTGCATATCCGTCGTTCCAAGTTGGGCCAGTACCGAGCCGTCGATATATTCCACCATGGAATGGATGATGGATTCAGGATGAATCACGATGTCGATCTTCTTAAAAGGCGTGTCGAATAAATAATGGGCCTCGATGACTTCCAAACCCTTGTTCATGAGAGTCGCGGAATCGATGGTGATTTTGGGGCCCATCCGCCAAGTGGGATGATTAAGGGCTTGTTTTAAAGTAATCTTGGAAAAATGTTTACGGTTCAGGCTCCGAAAGGGCCCTCCTGAGGCTGTGAGAAGAATTTTATGGATTTCGGAAGGCCGCGAGGACCCCGCCAGGCATTGGTAAACCGCGCAATGTTCGCTGTCCACCGGCAGGATACGGGAGCCGGATTTTTTGGCGGCATGCGTGACAACCTCTCCGGCCATGACCATGGTTTCCTTGTTCGCCAGGGCGATATCCTTGCCTTTTTGAATGGCGGTTAAGGTGGGTTTCAACCCGGCGGCCCCCACGATCGCGGTCAAGACCATGTCCGCCCCAGAGTCCCCCGCGACGGCAACTACGCCCTCTTGACCCGCCAAAAGCCTGGTGGAAGTTCCCTTAGTGAGAGCTTTCAATTGGGGGAAAAACTGTTCATCCAGAATCGCGGCCATCTTGGGCTTGAAGGCTTTTACCTGCTTTGCCAATTCCTTGGCATTGCGGTAGGCGGTTAAACCGACGACTTGGAATGAGGGTTTGAGTTTTTGAACCACTTTGAGGGTGGAGATTCCGATAGACCCGGTGGATCCCAGTATGGCTAATTTTTTGGTCATTAAATACTTTCCTAAAATTAAATTTTTTCGAGCCTTAAACCAATCTGTTCATGAAGAACCACTAAAGAAAAACCGGCATAACCATCAGCAGTCCTATCCTCTTCGGGAACAAACTTCAATTCGAATTCCTCACGGTTTTTAGGTAAGCAAATAAATCCTTTGGCACCGTAAGCTGGATGGATGTTGACAACTAGGATGGTTCCCTTTGGAACGATACACTCAAAACCGCTAGTGAAAGGTGCCTTCCAATGCGTCGCACCGATTGCTTTCATATCATCAGTAACTAAAAAGTGGTCGCCTTTTTGAACCTCCGACATATTTCAACCCCGGATTAAAATTTCAAAACAAACAAAAAAACACATAGAGGGAAAAAGATTTTAACACTGTAAAACCAATTGGGGAGAATCGTTTTAGGCCGAAAACAACACAAAAAAAGGCGGCCTTTCGGCCGCCTCTCATTCATTACTAATTTCTAATTACTAATTCCTAATTATTTTTTATCCTTATCAACCGGTTCATACTCGGCGTCAACCGCGCCCTCGTCCTTCGACTTCTCACCCGAGGGAGTGGCACCATCCCCGGCCGGAGCGCCCGAAGACGCTTGTTTCTCGGCGGCGGCCTTGTACATGGCCTCCCCGAGCTTCATGGAAACCTCGGTCAACTCCTGGCTGGTTTTCTTGATGGCCTCCGCGTCGTCGCCCACCATGATTTTCTTTAATTCCTCGAGTTTCTCCTCGATCTTCTTCTTGGTATCCGCGTCCACCTTGTCGCCGTATTCCTTCAGCGCCTTCTCGGTGGAGTAAACCAAGGTATCCGCGTGGTTCTTCGCCTCGATTTTTTCCTTTTTCTTTTTGTCTTCCTCGGCGTGAATCTCGGCGTCCTTTTGCATTTTCTTGATTTCCTCGTCCGACAAACCCGAGGAAGCCGTGATGTGGATGGACTGTTCCTTGCCCGTACCCAGGTCCTTGGCGCCGACATTTAAAATGCCGTTCGCGTCGATGTTAAAGGTCACCTCAATTTGCGGCACCCCTCTCGGAGCTGGCGGAATACCCACCAGGTCAAACCGTCCCAGAGTCCGGTTGTCCGAGGACATTTCCCTCTCGCCCTGTAACACGTGGATGGAAACCGTGCTTTGGCTGTCAGCCGCGGTCGAAAAGGTTTGCTGTTTCTTGACGGGGATGGTCGTATTGCGCTCGATGATTTTGGTCATAACGCCCCCGAGGGTTTCAACCCCCAGGGAAAGAGGGGTCACATCCAGAAGCAGAACGTCCTTCACTTCGCCCTTCAAGACGCCGCCCTGTATGGCCGCGCCGATGGCGACAACCTCATCCGGATTGACGCCCTTGTGCGGTTCTTTCTTAAAGAAATCCTTTACGACTTTTTGAACCAGCGGCATGCGGGTCATCCCGCCCACTAGAACCACCTCGTGAATATCATCCACGCCTAAACCAGCGTCCTTGAGGGCCTTGCGGCAGGGTTCCATGGTGTTGTCCACCATATCCATGACAAGCTGTTCAAGCTTGGAACGGCTGAGCTTGACGTTCAGGTGTTTCGGGCCCGAGGCGTCCGCTGTAATAAAGGGCAGGTTGATTTCAGTTTCATTGGTGGAGGAAAGGTCGATCTTTCCCTTTTCGGCCGCTTCCTTGAGGCGCTGAAGAGCCATGCGGTCGTTTTTGAGATCCACGCTGGTTTCTTTTTTGAACTCATCAATCAACCATTGGATGATGCGCTGGTCAAAATCATCCCCGCCCAGGTGGGTATCCCCATTGGTGGACTTGACCTCGAAAACCCCGTCGCCCAGTTCCAGGATGGACACGTCAAAGGTTCCGCCCCCCAGGTCATAAACCGCGATTTTCTCGTTTTTCTTTTCCTTGTCCAGGCCATAGGCCAGGGCCGCGGCCGTGGGTTCGTTGATAATCCGGAGGACATCGAGTCCGGCGATTTTCCCCGCGTCCTTGGTGGCCTGGCGCTGGGCGTCGTTGAAATAAGCGGGAACCGTGATGACGGCTTCCGTGATGGGCGATCCCAAATAAGCCTCGGCGTCCGCCTTCAACTTTTGAAGAATCATGGCGGAAATTTCCGGCGGGGAAAATTCCTTTTCATCAATCTTGACCCGGACGTCCCCGTTGGAACCCTCCTTCAGGTTATAGGGGACAAGCTTCTTGTCCATTTCCACTTCTTTATCATGAAGCTTTCGGCCCATGAAACGCTTGATGGAAAATACCGTGTTGGTCGGGTTGGTGATGGCCTGGTTTTTCGCCACCCGTCCCACCAAACGCTCCCCGGCCTTGGAAAAGCCGACGACTGACGGCGTCGTCCGCGACCCGTCCGAATTGGCGATGACCTTGGGTTCCCCTCCCTCCATGATGCACATGCAGGAATTGGTGGTCCCCAAATCGATTCCTAATACTTTGTTCGTTCCCATTTCTTTGCTCCTCAATCCGTTTAAGTGTCTTTTGCCCGGTTACCCCGGGCACTTTTACGCTTTATTTGCTGGTCGACGGCCGACAGTCCGCAGCCGAAAGCAAATGCCTACAACCTCACCGCCGACAGTCAACCGTCGACTGGCTTGTGGTTTTTCGCCACCTTTACCAAAGCCGGCCTCAAAACCCTTTCATGGAGAAGGTAGCCGCTCTGGAGTTCTTCCATCACTGTTTCGTCGGGAAACTTGTCCGTTTCCTCCTGAAACATCACCTCGTGGAAACGGGGATCAAACTTTTCACCCACCGTTTTCAATTTCCTGACCCCATGCTTTTCCAACAAAGCCTGAAATTGGCGGAAGGTAAGTTCCACGCCCTGTTTAATAAAAACAGCGACCCCGGTTTCTCCCTCGCCCAATTGCAAACATAAGGCTCTTTCCAAATTGTCGACCACCACCAGAAGTTCCTTGAGGATTCCCGCCTGGGAGAATTTAAGAAATTCGTCTTTTTCCTTCAAGACCCGTTTCTTATAATTATCAAAATCAGCGGCCATCCAGACCAGTTGTTCCTTTATTTCATCGTGTTTTTGCTTCCACTCGTCGGAGTCCCCGCTTAATTCAGCCCCCCCGGATTTGGGGGATTCCTTCATCTGGGCATCCTCATCCTTTTCAACCGAACTGGAAAGGATCTCGATTTCTGGTTCCTGCGAAGAGTAATCCGCCATGGTTTATCCTTCTCTTTTGATTAAAGCCGCTTCCAGATGCCCCGCCATATGGCGGACCACTCCCGCCACCCGGTCATAGGCCATGCGCGTCGGCCCCAGCACCCCCAGGGCCCCCACCACCTTCCCCTGAAAATAGTAAGGCACATGCACGAAAGAAAAATGACGAAGGAAGGATTGGGGAAATTCCCTGCCTATTTCAACCATCAGGCCCGGTCTGCTCCATTGACGGCCCAGGATTTCAACCAGGGGCTGTTTTTCCTCCACCAAACGGATCACCTGCTCCATCATTTGGTAATTATGGAATTCCGGCTGCTCGGTCAGGTAGGAGGCGCCCTCCATGTGAATTTCATCCCCGCTGAATTGAAGGGCGCTTTCAATGAGTTTCAGCGCCGTCTCAATAATGCCCAGTTTTTTCTTTTTGATCGATTCGGCTTCTTTTAACAAGCTGTCCCGGATTTGGGTCAGGGTCTTCCCGCCAAAACGGGAATTTAAAAGCTGGGTAATTTTTTGGATTTCCCTTAAGTCCGCCGGGGCTTCCAGCCAAACCAATTCCTCCTTCATCAAACCCCTTTCCAGCACGAGAATCACCAGGATTTTCCGTGAGTCGATCGCCACAATCTTGAAATGGTCCAGGGAAATGCCCTGGGGAACATGAAAAACGGCCAATCCCGCCAGGTGGGTCATCGCCGAAAGGATCCTGGCGGTGTGGCGCATGAGGGTTTCAACTTCTTCCTTGGCCCTGACATATTCCTGCTCGATCTGGTTTTTTTCCCGAAGGTTGAGGACCTTGGCCTGCATCAGGCGGTCCACGTAAAAACGGTAACCCTGGTCAACCGGGACGCGCCCGGCCGAGGTATGGGGGTGGGTCAGGAAACCTTTTTTTTCCAGGTCCAACAGGACATGGCGGATAGTGGCGGAAGACACATCCATTTTTTCGGCGATCACCTGCGACCCTACCGGTTTGGCGGTTGCCACGTATTGGTGAATGACCGAGGACAGGACGCTCTCTTCCCGTTCATGTAAATTTTGATTTGAAACCAAGGAACCGCTCCAGGGGTGACTTTAAAGCCTCATCATAATAGGTAGCGTCAAAAGAATGTCAACGTTCCAACCCTTTGGTTTTAGGCCCAAACCTTGGATTTTCCCCGGGAAGCCGTTTAAAAAACCACTGCCCAAGGCTCTGTACGCGGATCAAAACCGATAAAGTCCGATAGGTTGGTCAAAATCATCGGCTTTGATCGGTGGTTATCGTCGTACAAATATTTTTGGCTTTTTCACTGTCTTGGAGGGTAGGGGCGCCCCCCTGTGGGCGCCCAAAGGGGGCAGGCGCGGGGGCCTGCCCCTACAGGAACACCAAAAACCGTCCCGCAAAACATCCTCAAGCCACCAGGGCTTCCAATAAACCATTCAAAACAAAATAACCTTTGGGGGTTACCTTGTAATGGTTTGAGGCGAACGAGAGAAATCCCTTTTTTTCAAAAAGGTCAAACTTTGCCTGAAAGGAAACCTGATTGGTTGTGGCGTATTGTTCCAGTTCTTTTTTCGACACACCCTGATGGGTTCTCAGGCCCAGCATTAATTTTTCGAAGGCCTGAATGGACGGGGAAAGATTTTCCAACTGAATGGTATCTCCCTGGCCCTTTTTGAATTGACGGATATATTCCGTTAAGTCCTCCCCGTGGCTGTGCCGGACACCCTGAACGGTTCCCACGGCCCCAACCCCAAAACCCCAATAATCTTCCCCGCGCCAGATATTCCAGTTATGCCGGCAGGATTTCCCCGGAACCGCGAAATTGGAAACCTCATATTGCTCAAAACCGTTTTGAGACAGCGCAGCCTGGGCCAGAGCGTACTCATCCGCGACTTCATCCTCCGTCGGAAGAACCAATCCTTCTTTTACCTGTTTGGCCAGGGGCGTTCCCTCTTCCACCTGAAGCGCGTAAAGGGATAAATGGTCCGGTTTCAAGGAAAGGGTCTTTTGAATGGAAATTTCGAACATCTCAAGAGTTTGCTCCGCGAGGCCGAACATCAGGTCCAGGTTGATATTTTCAAACCCCGCCTGTCTTGCGTCGGAATAAGCCTTTTCAACCCGGTCCCATTCGTGTCCCCGCCCCATTTTCCTCAGGATTTCCTTTTGAAAGGCCTGGGCGCCAAAACTCAAACGGTTTACCCCCAGCGAGCGGTAACTTTTAAGTCTTTCCAAATCCACCGTTTCAGGATTGGCCTCCATCGAAATTTCAATCTCAGGATCAAATCCGGCTTTTGATTGAAGAGACCTCAGGATTTTCCCCAGTTGGTCGGGCGGAAGCAGAGAGGGAGTTCCTCCGCCAAAATAAACCGTTCGAAGAGGCCCCGCGAGGGAGGAATTACTGATTTCAATACAAAGGGCCTCAACATAGGCGGTGATCTTGGATTCCTGTCCAGCAAAGGACGTGAAATCGCAGTAACTGCAGATGGAGGTGCAGAATGGAATGTGGAGATAAGCGTTCATGTCCGCCTTTCGGCGGAATTTTGAATTTTGAATTTTGAATTTTTAGTTTTAAACATCTTTTTAGCCTCAATTAAACATTCAAAATTAAGAATTTAGAATTATCTTTTAGTGGATCAATCGGAACATTCGGCTCCCGAGAAAACCCAGGCCTTCCCTGAATTCAGCCAGGCCAACCGTAAAAATAACCGCGCCCGCTAAAACAAAAACACCCACCATTAAATAAAGGATAAACTTTTTTGTGGATTCGGCCTCTTGCAAAAGCAACTCCCCGTCCGCGGGGTTCGGTTTTCGAGCCCACATGGGTATAAGCATGAGGAAACAAACGGCCCCCGTTACAAGGGAAAACAAAGCGATGAAATTGGCTGTGTTGAGGCTATGCCAGTAAATAACCCACGCCTTTCCTTTGATGAGTTTTTCATCCACCGGGCCCCAAAAGCGGGAATCAAGACTGTTGTCCCGATTATCCCCCATCATGAAATATTGTCCCGCTTCGACGGTCACGGGACCGAAATTATCCCTGGAACCGTACCGGGGACGGTCCACGATGTTGTAATCCGCGGGGGAATCGATTCGGGAACTGATGTGTTTGACGTAAGGCTCGTCCTGTTTAACCCCGTTGATGTAGAGTTCCTTGTTCTTGTATTCCAGGACATCACCCGCGACACCCCGGCAGCGCTTGATGAAATCCTTGGAAGGGTCCTCCGGGTAAACAAAAACCAGGATGTCCCCTTTTTGGGGTTTTTTAAATTGAAGGAACCGGGGGGTTTTATTAAAGAGGGAATAACCGTATTCGTACTTTTTCACCAGCAGGTAATCCCCCACCAGAAGCGTGTCTTCCATGGAACCGGTCGGTATGGTGAAGGGTTGAACCAGGACCGCCTTGAGGGAAAGCGCGATGATCATGGCCACCCAAAGGGAATCAACGGTTTCAATCGTTCCGGCATTGGCGGGGTTTTTTCGGAACGCGGGAAACCCCCAGCGGATAACCGCCTCGGCCAGGGTCAAGACCCCCGCCATGATGTAGAGAATCGTATTTAGATTTTCCATTCGAACCCCCAAAATATTTTCACCACAGAGTTAACAGAGTGACACAGAGTACGACAACTTATTTTGATTAAATTTTTAAGAATGCATCCCTTTAAATTTCTTTTTTTCGAAGCTTTATCTGTCATCCAGAGCGACTTGCCTGGCGAAGCCTGGAGCGAAGGATCTATGTTTTTCTTGGAAAACATGGATTCTTCGGCAAAGAGCGCCTCAGAATGACAACCCTTTACATAGTCTTTCAAAGGTTTCAGCCTTACTCCGTTGTACCTCTGTTCACTCTGTGGTTAACCTTAGACGTTAATCCTCGACCTTTAATACCACCATGAAGGCTTCCTGGGGAATTTCCACGCTTCCGATGTTCTTCATGCGCTTCTTCCCCTCTTTTTGCTTATCCAACAACTTGCGTTTTCGGCTGATATCCCCGCCGTAACACTTGGCGATGACATCCTTGCGGCGTGCCCGAACCGTTTCCCGCGCGATGATCTTTCCGCCAATGGCGGCCTGGATAGGCACCTCAAAGAGCTGTTGGGGAATGATTTCCTTCAGTTTTTCGGCGATTTGATGTCCCCGGTTGGCCGACTTGTCCTTGTGAACCATGAAAGACAGGGCGTCCACCACCTCATTATTTAAAAGGATATCCACCTTCACGATATCCCCCACTTTGTATCCAATCGGTTCGTAGTCGAGTGAGGCGTAACCCTTGGTGAGGCTTTTGAGTTTGTCGAAAAAATCCATGACGATTTCCGCGAGCGGAAGTTCATAGGTCACCACCGCCCGGGAGGTATCGAGAAAATGGGTGTCCTTGTGAATTCCCCTTTTTCCCTGGCAAAGGGTCATGACAGACCCGATAAAGTCCCCCGGCACGATAATCTTGGCGTCAATGTAGGGTTCCTCAATTTCCTCGACCAGGGTGGGGTTCGGCAATTTACTCGGGTTATCGATCATCATTTCCTCGCCGCTGGTCTTCTTCACCTTGTAAATGACGCTGGGAGCGGTGGCGATAAGGTTGAGGTTGTATTCCCGTTCCAGCCGTTCCTGGACGATTTCCATGTGTAAAAGCCCCAGAAATCCGCAGCGAAAACCGAAGGAAAGGGCCATGGAGGTTTCGGGTTCGTAGGACAGGGCCGCGTCGGAAAGCTTTAATTTTGCCAGGGCTTCCTTGAGCTGGTCGTAGTCATCGGTGCTCACGGGGTAAAGACCGCAAAAAACCATCGGCAAGACATCCTTGAAGCCCGGCATGGCCTCGGCGGTCGGCCGCGATTGGTCGGTGATGGTGTCCCCCACCTTCGCGTCCGCCACATCCTTGATATTGGCGGCAACGTATCCGACTTCCCCCGCGGAAAGCTTGTCGGACTTTTCCATCTTGGGTTTGAAAACCCCGATTTCCTCCACCTCGAAAATCTTGTTGGTGGCCATAAATTTCATTTTGGTGTTTTTCTGGATGGAACCGTTGATCACCCGGATGAAAATCATGACTCCGCGGTAAATGTCGAACATGGAATCAAAAATAAGGGCTTTCAGGGGTTCCTCCACCTCGCCCGTGGGATGGGGCACCCGCGTCACGATGGCCTCAAGGATTTCCTCGATGCCGATTCCTTCCTTGGCGGAGGCAAGAACGGCTTCCTCGCCGGGTATCGCGAGGGATTCTTCCATTTGAATTTTGCAACGGTTCACATCGGCGGCGGGCAGATCGATTTTATTGATGACCGGAATGATGGAGAGTTTCTGGTCCATGGCCAAAAAGGCGTTGGCCAGGGTTTGGGCTTCCACGCCCTGGGAAGCATCGATCAAAAGCAAGGCTCCCTCGCAAGCCTTGAGGCTTCGGGAAACCTCATAATTAAAATCCACATGACCGGGGGTATCAATGAGGTTCATCTCGTACTTTTTGCCGTCCTTGGCCTTGTAAAAGAACCGGACCGCCTTGGCCTTGATGGTGATGCCCCGCTCCCTTTCCAGGTCCATCTGGTCCATGAGCTGGGCCCGCATTTCCCGGGGAGGAATGGCGCCGGTAAATTCCAAAAGCCTGTCCGCCAGCGTGCTTTTCCCGTGGTCAATGTGGGCGATGATGCAAAAATTGCGGATATGTTCCAGCGACAAGAAGGATCCTTTTCCCTGATTTTGAAGGGGCTTAGTATAGCAAGATGTCCTAAAAGTCCAAGGATGAGCCAGGAGGATGGGGAGTTTTAAAAAGAAAAGGCCCGGCTATCGCCAGGCCTTTTTTAAAAGGGCTTTAAGTCTTGATTAGGATTAATAAAGCGCGATTTCGTCGACCCAGAAATCAACCGTGTAAAGACTGGAAATATTATTGGGGTCTTCTTCCCATTGAAAATATTCAATTCGGCTAAGGTTGGGAACGCCCAAATAAGTTCCGGAAAGAGGGCCCACCGAGGGGGTTCCCCAGCCGGCCTGAGTCAAGGAAGCCCAGGTAATGGAGACCGGATACCATGTATCAGGAAGATAAGGCCCAAAGGGAAAGACATTTTTCATGGACATGTTTATCTTGTAGGTGTCATAACAACCACCGCCGGTGCCGGGGCAATCCCCCAAAGGCGGAGGAAGCTGTGCCGCGATTGGGCTAATAAACCAACGACCACCCATATTGTCGCTGGCACCAATTTTCCAATCAAACCGAATCCCGGTGAAAGTCGCCCCCGAGGATGGGCTTAAATCATAACTTCCGGTAGGGTTGGGAACCGCGGTGATGTCAAAGGGGGAATACCCGGACATGGGAGTGGGGACGGGACCTGTCGTTAAATGACCGGCCCTATTGGTTCCATTGGAACCCCCGGTGGAAATAAAATTTCCCGCAGGCAGAACAGAAAAAACGCCAATGAGGGGTGCCGGAGCGGTCGGGTTTAAATTACCAGGCAAAAATGTCACGGGGCCCGGCGTTACCGGTTTTTGAAAAAGGTTCGGATTAAGGTTGGAGGATCCATCCTCAAAATTGGAAACCACGTTCGTTCCAAGCGTAGGAGCCGCGGTGGGAACTATCGCGGTGATTGGGGCGATTTTGCCCGTGCACCCCTCCATCATCCAGCTGACATTTAGGATGACCGCTCCGGTTAAAATCATGAAAACAAACATTTTTTTCACGACACCCTCCCCCTAAAACAATTAGAAAAAGTAAACTTCATCCACCCAAAAATCGATGTTGGAATCCCCCGCCGTATTGGCCCTGCCCTCTGCGAAGGACAAACTTAAAACCTGGTCAAGGTTAACACCCGTCAAAGTCGGAGGTGTGGGAATCAAGCCATAAGGAGTCGGTGCCAAATCGGTAAATTTTTTGGTAACCAGCACCCAGCCATTCGTGGGACTCGTGAAGGTATAACCAAAATAGTTGTAACACTTGCTCCCCGCGGTACAAGTCCCCACCGGGGGCACCTGTTCCTGGGTGGTGGGAATATAAAAATGGCGGTCGGTCGCGGTATCGGCGTTCGTGATATTTAAATAAAATTTGACCCCGGTGAAAAAGCCGGCGTGATAAGACTTGTAAGGCGGCGGGTTGCTCACGTCCAGATATCCACTCAGAGTGACGGAAGGGTAGGTCCCATCCCCGTTATCATGGACACTCCCTGTCAGGTGGCAGGCGTTCGCGGTTCCGTTTGCCCCGGAGGGGCCGATAGTCATGACACAATTTTCCAAGGTTGGAAAATTATTAACCGGTCCCCACCAGCCGGGTTCCTGGACCACGTTTCCGGACACTCCTGTTTCAAACAGATGGGTACTGACCCCGTGGGTGGGTTCGGGAGTCGGGTTCTTATTTCCCTCAAAATTGGAAACCAGGGTGTAATCAAAGGTGTTATTCGGCGCGGGGTAGGCGCCCGGTGTCGGGGTCCCGGAGACGGCATAGGTTGTCGCGATGGGGGCCCGGCTTTGACAGCCGACCGCGGCCGCCATGGCCAAAACCGGCAAGGCCATCCAGATTAATTTAAAATTCGATTTCATAGTTGAACCCCATAAATTGATTATTCAGCGTTCCCCCGATGGTACCCAGCTCATTTCCCGAGGCCAGGTTGTAATCGAGGTAAAGACTTGAGTTGCGGTTGATCTTGAACGTGGTGGAGAGGGCAATGTATTGGTCCGTTCCATTTATGGTGAAGGGTGCGTATTTCCCCAAATCCGCGTTATCGTAAAGGTAGCTGTAGCGAGCCATGATCCCGCCGTTGATTCCCTCCTCGGTTCCATTCGCGTTTTGGACCCCGAAGGCTCCGGCAATTTCCAACCAGTTAAAAAGTCCCGCCTTGATGCCTCCCACAGCCCCCAAACCCGTTAAGGTTCCCACCGAGCTTGTCGTTTGTTCGTAGCGGACATTGGTCCCAATTTCCAGAGGTGTCGTCAACCCAATGTTGGGCCCCAAATCAAGGGAAGGCCCCATATTAACGTAGGTAAAATTGCGGACCGGAACGGCACCCGTAAGTGAAGGGTCCAATGCCGCCATTCCGTTGCCGCCCAGATTCACCACAAGATTACCACTTATTTCCTGGAGGAAGTAGCCGGCGCCCTTCACCTTCAGGGACTTGTTTTTCAGCGTTTCCACGTCGATATCAAATCCAAAACCCTGCCGGTTGGGAGTCGCCAATCCGTAGGGGAGGGTGTTATCGAGCAGTCGGTTGTAGTAACCGAAAATAGCGCTGGCCCTGGGAACAGTCGAAAGAACAAACTGGCTGTGGAGGGGCGCGGTGAAGAGGCCGGGTCCCGGCACATAACCAGGCGTGAAGGAAAGGTTGTCCTGGCGGGTTTGGGCCAGAGGGGAATAAAAGTTTGGCCCAATGTTAAGGGTCTTGAGGGAAATTTTGGAATCAC
>JAHFCG010000047.1 GCA_023249615.1 candidate division FCPU426 bacterium
TGAACCCCTTTTGCTTCTGATAACTTTTCCACATAAAAAACGGGGACTCCAGTTCCCCGTGCAAAATCAACCGGCGCCGGTGCGCCAAGGACGGCAAACCCATTTCCCTTAACTGTTGAAAGGGCAGTTTTCGAAAATTTCCCTTCTGATGCCCGCCCCCGAAGGAAAGGGCCAGGACTGCCTCGGCCAGCCACCGGTCAATCATCCCGATTTGTTTCTCGTCCTTCACGTGCTTGAGATAATAGTCAATGATGGCGACGTTGCGCACGCCGTTCTCAAGGGTTTCCTTCGCCAACTGGATGGCCAGCTTGGCCTTCAGAAGCGGGTCCTTCATTTTGTTGAAACGGGATTTCTTCCGGCGGAAAGCGTAGCGGAACAAATTACAAATTTTCCGGAATTTATCCCGGGACAATCCCGTCACCCCGTTGGCCCGGAATTGCAGGCCCAGGTGCTTGAACCGGTCGGCCCAGACGAACCCCTCGATGGCCGGTTGTTGTTTCTCGCAAAAAAACAAGTTTTTCTCGTGGCTTTCCTTGCTTTGCAGCTGGAGCTTTTGTAAATGAAAATCCAAAAGCTCCTCGGATCTTTTTGCCCCCTCACGGGTTTCGGCGGCAACCAACAGGTCATCCGCGTAACGGAAATAATGGACGCCGGGAACGGCCGCCAAGGCATGGTCCATCTCCGTCAGGTGAAGATTGGCGAACCAGCAGGCGATGGCGGTGCCGAAGGGAATGCCCCGGACGGCCTTTTGAAGGCCCTCTCCCTCAACATAGGAAAACTCAATCCTTTCCCGGAGCAATTGAAATAAATAATCATCCTTGCCTACCCATTTTGAAATCTGATCGAGGAGTATGGAATGGTCAATGGAGTTGAAGTATTCCCGGATATCCCTTTTGAGGATGAAAAAAGGCCCCTTGCCCGGGACAAGCCTTCGGCCGATTTTGGTTTGGCAGACATCCACCCCGAAGGGGCCGATACGGTAGGCGTAGGAATGTGGGGAAAACCAGTTTTGAAGGCGGCGGTTGAGAAGACGGTAAAGGAGGAGGTCCACCAGCCGTTCCTCCCAGGGGTAAATATAAAGGGTCCTGTGTTTTCCGTTGAAATTAAAGTGGAGCGCCGAGCCGGGGCGGAAGGAAAACTTTTCTTTCGAAAGGCTTTCGTGCAGATGATCCAGGTTTTTCAGGCCCTTTTTGGCGAAATCATAAAGATTGCGCCCGTCCGTGGAAGTGGACAAGGCCTTGCGCCAGCTGAAAAGCGGTTTGGTATAAAGCCGGATGGCCGCCTTGTAAAGTTCGGTTTCCCGATAGGTTTCCTTCCAAAGAATCATCGCGTCAGCTCTCCCATCCAGGAAAATCGCCATGGTCTTTATGGATCGTATTTCTTATACTCCCATTCCACCGAAAACCAAGGAAATAATATTTCCTAATTTGGCCGGATTTTGGTCCAATTACGAAGAATCCGGTTTTAAAAACAGGAGCCTTTCCCCCATGAAATGGTTTTTAATTTCCCTTTTCCTTTTACCGGCGCTCATCCTTGGCGAACAGGATTTCAGGGGGCAATTCCATGATCAATTCGATCGGGGCGACCTTTCGGGCGCGGAGACCACCTTGGCAGGGTGGGAAGCGTCCTGCCGGGAGGATGTTGAGCTTTTGGCCGCCTATGGAAGTTTTTATGGTCAAAAAGCCAAAAAGGGAAAAAGGGTCACAACCGCGAAACTTTCTCCCCGGAACGAAATAACCTTAAGCCGGCCCCAAAGGGTAATGCCGGGGGAAAACAAGGACTCACAGACCCGTTTCGACCGCAAAACCCTTTTAAAAGGTGTGAGAATTTTAAAAAAAGGCATGGAGCTTTATCCCCGAAGAATTGATTTAAGGTTCGATCTTGCCCGTTTTTACCAAATTCTGGGGGAATTTGAGTCCCAATATCTCATCCTCTCCGAAACTCTCCAATACCTGGATAAAAATCGGAAAAATTCAAAATGGACAAACAATGAAAACCTCCCCGACCGGCCCTCACGGTTCATTCCCGACTATATGCAGGGTTTTGAAACCTATTATTTTGAGCAACAGGGTATGGATGGGGACGAAAAGGGTTACCGTTTGGCAAAATTGACCCTGACTTATTTTCCAAATCATCCCGCCGCCTACAATTCCATCGCGGCTTATTTTTCCTACATCAACGACTGGGAACATGCCCTGAAATACCTTCTCCTGGCCAACCAGAAGGACCCCAAGGACAGCCTGATCCTCAATAACATCGGGAAAGCACTGGTGAAGTTTGATAAGAAGAAGGAAGCGGGGATTTATTTTCAAAAAGTGGTGGATTTGAACAACGACGATGAAAGCGTTCAATTCGCGAGGAAGCAGTTGGAAGAGTTGCCGAAAGATTGAAAAGAAGAAGGTATGAAACACCCAACCAATAAAAATCTATTCGCCGCCGATAACGACCGATGAACACCGATGACAAATCAACCTCTTAAAATAAAAAGAATTTATCGGCGTCCATCGGGTTGGATCGGCGGTTAAAATGGTTTTTCTTTGCTGGAATAATCACCAAAAATCGCAGTCAGCCCCAAAGGCTTTCCGGATAGACCTTTCGGTCCACCAGTTTTTGGATGGCAGTTTTCACTTTTTCCTTATCCTCGGGATAGGTCACCCCAAACCATTGATCCTTCGTGGAAAGAACCTTGACCTTCGCTTTTTTCTCCCTGACAAGCCCATCCACCACCCGGGGGACCAGGAATTCCGATTTTTCCTCCTGACCCCTCGCCTTTAAAAAGGCCTTGAATTGTTTACCCAGTTGATCGAAAAGGACCGGTGTGAAACCCCACATATTCATGGAAACAATTTCACTTCCCTTCAAGAGGGTCTTCTTTCCCTTTTCATCCAGGAAAAAGGGTTTCTTTCCCTCTTTTTCAATCCGGGTTCTTTCCACCACTTTTTTAAGCATCTTTCCGGCGCCCGTTTGGCAGACCCCCCGGGAAACACTTCCGTGTTCGGACAGGGTGTTTTTGAGAACAAACCCGACCATGCTGTAATCCGCTTTTTCCATTTTGGAAATTTTTTTCAGGAACCCCGCGAGAACCTTGAAGGAACTTTTCCCGTAATAATCATCCGCGTTGATGACCGCGAAGGGTTCCTGGATGGCCTTCTGGGCCACCCAGATGGCGTGGCCTGTTCCCCAGGGTTTTTGACGGGCGGCGGGAACCTTGAATCCCACCGGAACCATCCCCAGTTCCTGAAAAACATAACGGACGGGGATTTTGGATTCCCATTTTTTTCCAACAATTTTTTTGAAATCATCCTCGATGTCCCGCCGGATGACAAACACCACCTTGCCGAACCCGGCACGGATGGCGTCGTAAACCGAGAAGTCCAGGAGGGTGGCTCCGCCGGGGCCCAGCGGTTCCATTTGTTTCAAGCCCCCGTAACGGCTTCCCATTCCGGCGGCCATGATGAGTAAACTTGGTTTCACAGCTTGCTCTCCGGGTCATTTAAGAATTTGGCCCCGGCCGAAGGTGAGAACACGTAACTCTCCGGCCTGTTTCCGTGCCGCTTCTGATACCCATCCGTGACAAAGGAAATAAAATTCTCAATCACCTGTTTGTCCTTCGGAACCAGATGAACGGTGCATCCCCCGAAACCCCCGCCGGTCATCCGGGAACCGGTTTGAAGCGGGTGTTCATAAGCCAGTTCGACCAGAATATCCAGCTCGTGACAGCTGACCTGGAAATCATCCCTCAGGCTTTCATGGGATTCCCTGAAAAGAACCTTGATTCGGGCCCAGTTCTTGTTCCGCAGGGCTTCCACCGTGTCCAGAACCCTCTGGTTTTCCGTAATGATGTGGCGGCAGCGTTTCATCACCACCTCGTCCAGCTTGTCCTGGTATTTTTCAAAATCACAAAGGGAAACATCCCTTAGGGATCGAATGGCGGGCAGGAATTTCATCAATTGCCGGACCCCCTCCCGGCATTGGTGCCGGCGTTCGTTGTAATCCGAGGAAACCAATTCCCTTTTGACCCCCGTGTTGAAAACCACCACCTTGTGGTCCTGGCCCAATGGAACCCAGTCGTGTTCCAGGTTCCGGCAATCCAGAAAAAGGGCGTGGTCTTTCCCTCCCATATAGGAAGCAAACTGATCCATGATTCCGCATTGAACCCCGGCGTATTCGTGTTCCGCCTGTTGGGCAAGATGAATTAAATCCAAATCCTCCAGGTCCAGTTTGAAAAGTTTTTTAAGAAATACCGCCGAAGCCACCTCAAGCGCGGCCGAGGAACTTAATCCCGCCCCTTGGGGCAGGTCGCCCTTGATGACCGCCTCGCATCCGCCCAGGGGAATCCCGTTTTTTCGAAGAAGCGCGGCGACCCCTTTAAAGTAATTGGCCCAGCTGAGGGTCAGGTCAGGCCTTAAATTTTCCAGGGCGAACTCGTCCTTTTGCTGGTAATCCGCCGAGAAAAGGATGATTTTGGAATCCTTCCTTTTTCGCCCGGCAATCGCGATACCCCTGTCGACCGCCATGGGAAGGACGTATCCATCGTTGTAATCGGTGTGTTCGCCAATGAGGTTCACCCGGCCGGGCGCGAAAGCCTCTTCTTCGGGTTGGCTGATGAAAACCTGGGTGAAAATTTCCCGTGCTTCTTCAATGAGAGGAAGGGTCACAAGACAACCCCTGAATTTTCACCGCGGAGGCGCAGAGACGCGGAGAAAACCTTTGATCTAAATAAACAAAACATTTTCGGTATTTTTAAGGTTTGTGGTTTTGACAAGAAATCTTGCCTTTCTCTGCGCCTCTGCGTCTCTGCGGTGAACATTTTTAAATCATTTGCGGAGTGTTTAAAAGCTGTGGTTTTGACAAGGAATCCTGCCTTTCTCTGCGTCTCTGCGGTAAACAAATGTTTAATTTTCTATTTTCGGTGATCCAGACTGGGCCCGTTTTCGCTCTTCCTCGATATATCGGATGGCGGTGGAAAAACCGTAAATCGGCGCGTCTGTCAGGGCCTTCAAGTCGTTGGTCTTTCCTATTTTTTCGTAATATTCCATGACTCCCCCCATGACCAGCATTAAGAAGAACAAGGATGGATCGCTGAGGGTGCGGATCAAGTATTGAAAAAAGAAAATAACCGTCGCGGGATAAAAATGACCCTCGTCGCCCAGGGGCAAGATCAGTTCGGCCAACCTTCCTTCTTCTTCCTGAATCAGCTTTAAATTCATGAGTCTTTCAGGGTTTTCCGGCAGGGTTTCCACCAGGCTTTGGCCCTGGCCCATGATCGTGGGACGAACCAAACCTTTGGGCGTCACGGTATCTCCCATGGCGGCCTGAATATATTGGACCAACATGGGCGCGTGTTTGTTTTCACCCAACAGGAAAAGGCATTTCACCATCGTCAGGGAAAAAAGCTGGATGGAATCACGCTCGCGGGAAAGGACATCGGTTTCGGGGGTCTGATAGTCGACAAAGGCCTGGAACCGGGAGGCGAAGGCCACCCTCGCGACGCCGATTTCTTTTTTGGGTTCTTCTAGCATAAAAACCTCTCACCGCAGAGGCGCGGAGACGCAAAGTAAAACATTTTAAAAAAATAATCACCTTTTGGTTTTCTCTGCGACTTTGCGTCTCCGCGGTAACTTTGGTTTTTAGTATTTCGGAACGGACGAATCGACCTGGTCGCTCCAGCCGAGGATGCCCCCGGCCATGTTCACCATGTTGCTGAATCCCTGTTGTTTCAGGAAAGCGATGGCCTTTTTACTCCGCACCCCGCTCTTGCAATGAATCACCATTTCCTTGCCCTTGAATTTTTCAAGTTCCTTGTACCGGTTGGGAAGTTGGGATAAGGGCAACAGGGTCGCGCCCTTGATGTTGGCGATGTCCCACTCGTTGGGCTCGCGGACGTCGATGAGGACAAAATCCTGCTTCTCATCCATCTTGACCTTCAATTCCAGGGCGTCAATCTCATCCTTGGAAGTCGCCACCTGTTTGGTTTGGGTTTCTTCCACCTTCATCCCGCAAAACTGCTCGTAATCAATCAGGGCCTTGATGGTGGGATTTGTTCCGCAAAGAGGGCAGGCGGGATCTTTGTGTAATTTCAGGTTTCGGAATTGCATGTCCAGCGAGTTGTAAATGACGAATTTGCCGATGGCGGGCTTGCCCGCTCCGGTAATAAGTTTGATGGCTTCGGTTGCCTGAATGGCTCCGATCGTCCCCACCATGGCTCCCATCACTCCGCCCTCGGCGCAGGAGGGAACTTCCCCGGGAGGGGGCGGTTCGGGATAAAGACAGCGGTAGCAGGGGCCCTCGGGCGTCTTGAACACGGTCACCTGGCCGTCGAAACGGAATATGGAGCCGTAAATGTTCGGCTTGTTTTGCAAAGCCGCCGCGTCGTTGGTGAGGTAGCGGGTGGGGAAATTATCCGTTCCGTCGATGATCATGTCGTAGTTCTTGAGGATGTCCATGATGTTGTCGCTCTTCAAGGCGACCTGGTAGGTGTTCACGGTTACATCGGGATTGAGGGCTTTCAGGCGCTTGGCCGCCACTTCCACCTTGGGTTTACCCACGTCCTCCGTCGTAAAAAGAATCTGGCGCTGGAGATTGCTGGCGTCGACCGTGTCAAAGTCCACCAAGCCGATGGTTCCCACGCCGGCCGCCGCCAGATAAAGGGAAATGGGGCAGCCAAGCCCGCCGGCTCCGACCACCAATACCTTGGCGGCCAGGAGTTTCTTTTGGCCCTCCACCCCGACTTCGGGAAGAAGGATATGGCGGGTATAGCGTTTGATTTGGTCGTGGTTCAGGTTCATTAGGATTCTCCATTAAATTGTAGGGGCGAAGCCGATGTTTTTTATCGCCCTCAGCCAACGGCTGATGGGTCACTTCGCCCTGGGCGAACACAAGGTTCGCCCGTACGATTCATTTCATCTCTAACGTAGGAACAGCATAATAAGAGGGCAAGAAGGGCTAAATCAACAAACATAAGGAAAATTGGGAATTTACAATGAATAATGGAAAATGTTATTGGTTTCCGGGATTCGGAAATCTTTTTTCATTATTCACCCTACATTCTTCATTTTACATTGGTTTTTTCCAGATATTCCTTAAGCATTCTGAGGGTTTTCAGGGTCTGGATTCGATGGGTTCTCATCCCAAATCCCACGGCAAAATAAATCCGAGACAGCCAACCCTCCGGTTCCACTTTCATCCAATGAAAGTCCACCCGGCTGCCATTTTCTTCCTTTGCGATTTCCACAGCGCCTCTTCCCCTTAAGGGGTTGCCAAGGTATTCCATGTAAAAACGGCGGGGGGGTTCCAGCCCAGAAATTCGGAGGGAAAAGGAATAGGGCAAAAACCCCGCGACTTTGAAGAATACTTTTTGATTTAAAAAAGCCTTTGAATCCCCTTCCCATTTCATTTCAATTCCCCCCCGCCATTGGGCCCGAATAGCCCAATCCGTTAAGGCCTCATAAACCTTTTCCGGCAGGGCTTGAATGGAAATGGAATGGGTGGATTGAAAATAGGGAGGCACGAGGTTTCCTTTTGAACACCTTGGGTAGGGGAAGCCCCTTTCCCTTGACGCAAGGGATAGGATACTGGTACTTTATTTGAAAATGAAATCCATTTTAAACGCGCAAAAAGAAAAATCCCCCTCCTCCCTCTCTCCGACTTCCCAAAAAACCCGTGAACTGGTTTGTGAATTGTGCCGTAATTTCTATCAATTGGGCTGGGCTTCCGGCACAGGCGGCGGCATTTCCATCAAGGACGGTAATCACATTTATATGGCCCCCAGCGGGGTTCAGAAGGAACGCCTGACCCCCGAGGATATCTTCGTACTGGATGCCGAGGGCGAAGTGGTTCAGGAACCAGGGCACGGATTGAAACTTTCCCAATGCGCTCCCCTTTTCATGCATGCTTTCAAGATCCGAAACGCCGGAGCGGTTTTGCATTCACATTCCGTTAACGCGACAACCGCCACCATGCTTTTTGACAAAGCCTTCCGTATCAAGAACATGGAAATGCAAAAAGGCGTGGAAGGCTACGGCGCTTTTGACACACTGGAAGTGCCGATCATTGAAAACACCGCTTACGAATGCGAACTTGCCGATTCCCTGGGCGAGGCGATCAAAAATAATCCCAAGTCACACGCCATCCTGGTCCGCAGGCACGGAGTTTATGTTTGGGGCAAGGACTGGAAGCAGGCGAAAACCCACGCCGAATGTTATGACTACCTTTTTGAGGCGGCAGGAAGGATGAAGCAGTTGGGAATCAATTTAGATTAGAAGATAGTATGGGCGATCCCGATGATTTTTATCGCCCTCAGCCGAAGGCTGATGGGTCAGATCGCCCGGGCGAACACAAGGTTCGCCCGTACGAATTTTTTAGAGGAGGAAGAATGAAAGCGATCTGGTTGGACAATGGCAACAACATCTCGGCGGAAGAATTAAACTCGGAAGGCATTACCTACGAACAAATGGATACCAACGAAGCCACCTACAAGGCTCCCCTTGAAAAAGTGATGAAGGAAAGGGGTTACGTCACCATGGATCAGGTGGGAATGAAAGCCGACATGCCCAACTTCGACGCCCTTTGCCAGAAATTCGTGGGCGAGCACCTTCACACCGACGACGAAGTGCGCTTCGTGCTTCAGGGGTCGGGCGTGTTCGAGATCCGCAGCGGCGAAGACCGCTGGATGAAAGTCATCGTGGAACAGGGCGATTTTATCCTGGTTCCCGCCAACCGCTTCCACCGTTTTTACCTGACCGATGAGAAGCGGATTCAATGCGTGCGCCTCTTCAAGGACCAGTCGGGCTGGACTCCGGTTTACCGCAAGGATCTGGAAGCGACCGCGGCCAAATAAAAAGTAAATTTTGATGAGATCAGGTTTCGCAGGGGCACGGCATGCCGTGCCCTTCTTTTTTGACTTAAGACTCAAATCGTTAGCGGGAGTGATTCGTGCCAGAATTTGTCATTAAGCCCGAAAAAAAAGAATTACCCGCCGGGCCTCACTTGATGGATGAGCTCCATCGGCGTGGCTTTCCTGTTGAAATCAATATCAAAGGTTCCGCTGATAACTGGGACGCCATCCGCTTTTATGAGCCGGGCCCGCCCGAGATCGAGTGCTTCCTTTCATATTCCGAAGAGGATAATTTTTACAACATCTCCGTCTCGACCGACTCCCCTCACCAAGCGATGGAACTTCAGATGTTTCTGGTGGACCTGCTCCTCCAGAAACTGGGGGGCCAAGCCGATAATACCGCCACCCGCGAGCGTTTCACCCCCGAACAATTTGCCGCCAAGCTCAAGGCCCACCACGGTTCCTCCAGCGATAAAAAGGAAATTTTCTGGATCGGTTTTTCCTGGATCGTGGTGGTTTTGGGTGTTTTAATTTATTTTTTCTCGCCTCAAAGCCGGAGCCTGGCTCCCTTTATCGTGGTCTTTTCCCTTTTGAGCGCCGGCGGCCTGACCTACTCGCATTTTAAAAAGTAGACTTTCTTCACCGCAGAGTCGCGGAGGTCGCAGAGAAGGATAAACAAAAAATCTTTATGGATTTTAAAATCATTTGCATTAAACATTTTTTTTCTGCGCCCTCTGCGTCTCTGCGGTAAAAGAGGTTTTATGAATAAACATGAAATTACTCAAAAACTCAAACAAAAGGCCTCCGAACTGGGGTTTGAACTTTCCGGCGCAACCCCCGCCGCCCATTCTCCTGACTACCCTTTCTTCCTGGACTGGCTACAAAAGGGTTACAAGGGCGGGATGAATTATTTGGATCGCCGCAAAGCGGAAAGAGGCAATCCCCAATCGCTTTTGCCGGGGGCCAAATCCATCTTTTGTGTGGCGTTAAGTTACAACCCAAACCCCGAACACTATCCCCTTTTGGAAAAACATCCCATCTCCTGTTACGCCTGGGGAAAGGATTATCACGAGGTTTTGGGCGCGAAGCTGAAAACACTAAGCGATTATCTTTCCATGGAGCTGGCTCCGGTTTCAAACGCCAAGTGGTACGTTGATACGGGACCTGTTTTGGAAAGGAGCTACGCGGCCGCGGCGGGCCTGGGCTGGCTGGGTAAAAACACCCTGTTGTTAAATAAAAAACTTGGTTCTTTCCTGTTCTTGGGGGAAATACTGACCGACGCGGAACTGGTTCCGGATGAACCGGTGGAGAACCTTTGCAAGACCTGCACGGCCTGCCTGGATGCCTGTCCCGTGGGGGCGTTGGAGGAAGCGGGGGTCTTAAACGCCAACAAGTGCATCAGTTATTTGACCCTGGAACATCGATCGGATTTTGTCGGAAACCCCGACCTTCACGGCTATTTGGCCGGCTGTGACTTGTGCCAGACGGTTTGCCCCTATAACGAAAAGGCTCCTGCGGGCCGGGAGGAACCTTTCCGGCCGCGACCGGAGATTTTGGAATTAACCGGTGAAAAAGCCTCTCGATTTAATGAAAGTGATTTCAAAAATTTTACGAAGAACAGCGCCTTGGAGCGCATTAAATATCCGATGTGGAAAAGAAACACGAATAAAGGCACGGCTATTTAGCCACAGATGAATGGGATAAATTTGATTAAGAAAACATATTTATTTAAAAAGCCTTGGGATTCGTTTTTCCATCTGTGTTCATCCCATTCATCTGTGGCAAAAGACTTGATTGATTTTTATTCCGGTAACGGTATCTTCGGGATCTGCCTTATATCCACAGCCCTCATTCCCACCTGTCCCGCCTTTTGGACCTGGTCGAAGAAAATATCCAGCTTTTCCTTGAAGACCCGGATATTCATTCCCATATATTCAGGGGGTAATTGCGACCATTTCTCGCAGGCCTTCTGGTAAAGCCCCAATGCCCCGGTCCAGTTTTCCTTTCGGAAATGCTCCACCGCGATGGCGGCCTGAATAATCCCCTGGTAATGGAGCCGGTCCAAGTCCTTGGAAGGATGCCAGAGGTCTTCCAACATCTCGTGGCACTCAAAATAAGCCCCTGAATTGAAAAGGCGGATACCCTCAAGATATTCATGGGGATATTTCAAATTTGCCAGATGGGTATCCCAGTCATCCCTTTGGGAGAGTTCGTGGATCAGGGTTTGATCAGCTTCGGGAAACTTATAGTTGGGCATGTCTTTCGGAACCACCCAGGCCAGAGCCTGACATTCGATGGTTTTGGGTTCACCTGATTTGTGGGAGCAGAAAAAAATATTCAGGCGCACGGACCTTTGGGGGTAATGGTAGGTCAGGATGCGAAAAAAATGCTTGATCTCAACTTCAATATCCAGCTCTTCCTTCAACTCACGGATCACGCATTCTTCCAGGGATTCGGTGGGTTCCTTCTTGCCGCCGGGTAATTCCCAGAAACCACCAAAGGAATCATCGTCTTTCCGTTGGGTGATAAGGAATTTTCCCTCTTTAAACACAAGGGCCGCGCCCACTTCCAGTATGTTTTGGCTCATGATTACTTTTCCTATGCTGTCATTGCGAGGAGGCTATTTATAGCCGACGTGGCAATCCGAAACAAACAAGAAACTGCAGTTTTTGGATAGGTATTGATTGCCGCGTCGGCCAAACGAGGCCTCCTAGCAATGACATCTTAATCACTTCTCTTTTTTGTTTTGCGTCTTTTTCGGCGGGATTTTTTCTTTTTCGACTTTTGAAAAGACATCTTGGCTTTAGGCTTCGGCGAGGGAATCGCTTCCCCGGCAGCAAAGCGAATTTTACGTTCCTTGGGCAGACGTTTGATTTGGTATTCCCGCCTCAGGGCCGTTGAATAATCCGCCTGCGGTTCCTGAAAAATCAATTTTACCGGCGCGTGGGTCGAGGTGTATTTCGCGCCCTTGCCGGAATTATGAACCTTGATGCGCTTTTCCACATCCTTGGCGATGCCCGTGTAATAGGACCCGTCGGCGCATTCGGCGATGTAGAGCGACCAGGCTTCATCGGGTTTGCGTTTCAAACGAACCTCATTTGTGTCATCCCGAGGAGCCGCCCCAATCGGGGCGGTTGCGACGTGGGGATCTCAGGTTGTGGAGAACTGAGATTGCGCCGGTCACCCCGAACCCTATCGGGTTCGTTCCCTCGTAATGACAGATAACCCTAACTCACAAACTCAATTTCGCCCACGGTGGGTATCAGCTTTTTGGCTTCGCCTTGTTTCAAAAATTCCCGGATGGCCTGTTGGCCTTCCTCACCCATGTCGACCGTTCGGTCATTGACCCACATGCCCACGAACTTGTCCGCCACATCGCGGGAAAGGCCTCGGCCGAAGGCCAGGGCGTAATCCAGGGCCGCCTCACGATTATCGAGTGAATATTGGATGGATTCTTTTAACTGGCGGGAAACCTTCTTTTTGATGTCCTCTGGTAGGTCACGGCGGATAGCGTTGACGCCCATCGGCAAAACCATGCCCATCTTCTCGAACCACCATTCCCCGAGGTCCACGATCTTGTGCAGGCCCTTTTCCCGGTAGGTGAGCTGGCCCTCGTGAATGATAAGGCCCGCGTCCACCACACCATTTGCGACAGCTTCCATGATGGCGTCAAAATCCATGATGACCTCCTGGAAATCCGGGAAGCAAAGTTTCATCGCGAGGTAGGCGCTGGTCAATTTTCCCGGGATGGCGATTTTCTTGCCCTTGAGGCTTTCCATCGTGACGGGCGACTTGGCGATAATCATCGGCCCATAGTTTTTCCCGATGCTTCCCCCGTGGGTCAAAATGGCGTATTTGTCCTTCACATAGGCGTAAGCGTGGGCCGAAATGGCCGTCACTTCCATTCGGCCTTCCCTGGCCCATTCATTGAGGGTCTGGATGTCCTTCAGGATGTGCTCATATTCAATGCCCTGAGTGTCGAGTTTTCCCTTGGCGAGGCCGTAAAACATGAAGGCGTCATCGGCGTCAGGGCTGTGGGCAAGACGGATTTTCATTTTTAATTCCTGTTTTTGGTTTTGAATTCCCGTAGGGGCAAGGCATGCCTTGCCCTTACAACGGCAACATCTTTAACCCCGAAAAATCTGGGTTTTCCTCGTCCAGCGCCCATTGTAAGGGATTGTTCGAGATATATTCCCGGATTTTGTATAAATCCCCTTCATCCCGAACCACGTGTTCGTAGTAATTACGCTGCCAAACTGATTCACCTTGGGTTCCACGTAATTCGTTCACCCTTTTTGAAACGGCTGATTTGAATGAAGCGACAATATTTGATAACCCGGTTTTTGGTTCTTCATCTGGTGTAGGGGCGAGGCATGCCTCGCCCCTACGAAACCGATTGATCACAAGGATACCGTGAATATGTTTCGGCATAACGGTGCATTGGTCCATTGCGGTTGTCGGAAAATGCCTTGGTATGTCATTCCAGCATTTTTCAATGACTTTACCGATCTGGCTTAATAGAACCTGATTCCCTTCTATTTTCCCGAAAAGGCATCTTTTTTTGAAAGAACAAATGGTCAGGAAATAGTATCCGGGCTTGGAATAATCATAATTTTTCAACCGAATGGATCGGCGATTCTTGTTTGATTCGACCATTTCACCCACCCCATTAAATAAATCCAAAATCGGGCAAGGCATGCCTTGCCCCTACCATCAGATTGGACGATTCAACGAGGTAAAGGTTCCAAGATCGCTGAAATGACTTTTTGGGTATCCGTTAAATCAGGAAAAGCGTAATCGGGGTTTTCGGCTTTCAGTTCTTCCAGGGAATACCCGCTGGTAGCCACCGCGATAGTACGCACATTCAAATGCCTTCCACACTTAACATCATTGGGAGTGTCACCGATAATCACTATGTTCTTGCCGGTAAAATGCCGGCCGGTGTGCTTTTTCGCGGCTTCCACCGCCCTGCCCGGAAGTTGCTGCCTTTCCTTGGCGTAATCACCGAACGCCCAAGCCTCAAAGGTGAAATAAGCATCCAACCCGTGGGTTCCCAACTTGATGCGGGCGCCTTCCTCGAAATTTCCTGTCAGGAGTGATAAAACCGCCTCGGATCTCTTGGAAAGCTCGTCCAGCAGTTCCCGGATACCGGGCTTCAACTCCGCGTCTTCCTTGGTTTGGATCACCTTGCGGAGGCGGCCAATGTATTTTTCACGAAAGGAGGGCAAGAGCCGGTAAATCTCCTCCTCGCTGACATCCAACCCCTCCAACAGCTCAAAGATAATTTGGGTGTCTGTTTTTCCGCCCGGCCGGTATTTGTAGGCGTTCAGGTGGATCTTAGCGACTTCCTGGATGGAGTCTTCCATAAACTTTACTTCGTCCATCAGAACTTCCTCAAGGGCGTCGCAAAAGGGAGGTTCCCACCCCCGGCGTTTGGTGGACAGGAGAGTGCCGTCGATATCGAATAGGATGAGATGAGAAGGCTTCACAAAAACCTCTTTGCCACAGATGAATGGGATGAACAGTGATGGGAAAAGCTAAACAATAATACTTTTCTTTTTTTGAAACCAAAGAATTTTCTTCTTAATCCAATTTATCCCATTCATCTGTGGCTAAATGGGTTTCGTCGTTTCCGTGGCGGTTATTGCAGGGTGGTTCCGTCGGTGAAGACGATCATGCGGGGATACCAGGTCTGTCTCATCTGGTCCAACTTGAGTTTTTCGAATTTCTTCATGCCTTCCGGGGTAAAGCGCTGGCCCTCCGCCTTCCATTCAATGGTAATGCTTTGGCCCGGCGGGACCACCGAGGTGGTTTCAAGCGATAGGTCGCAAATAAATTCCCCGAACAAGGTCGTGAAGCGCAGGATACCCCTGGCCCCATGGATTTCCTTGCCCGTCAGGTTCTTCATACCCGCCTTGAGGATGATCTTCTTTTCCTTCTGGTCGACAATTCCCAGAACGTCCCCGACGAATTCCCCGCCCTTTTCAAAAACCCACAATCTCATGACCTTGGAGAGGTCAACTTTCGAGGCAGGTGTGGGTGTCGCCTTGGCTTTCTTTTTTGTTTTCGCCATTACGGGATTAGCAACGGCTACAAGGAAGGCCATTATTAATAGAATTACGATTTTCTTTTGTGGCTGTTTCATATCCCCTCGCTGACGGATTGATGGCTACCCTGTATTTCAATTGGGCAGCGTAAAAGACTTTGTAGGGGCGCGATTTATCGCGCCCGTGGGCGTCATGAATGTCGCCCCTACATAACTTTAACTTCACCCCTCACCCTTCCCTCTCCCGCAAGGGGCGAGGGTTTTGTCTGACCAGGTCCCCCTCTCCATCGAGGGGAGAGGGCGGGGTGAGGGTGTCTTTGATTGCATCCTTGCTGTCACCTGTGACCTGTCAGCAGTCTTTAAATCACTCTCGTGTATTCCGAAATATCCTTTTTCCACACCACGACCCCGCAAAAGCGCTCGCCCTCGGGACAAACGGGCTTGGTTCCAGCCCGGCTGCGCAAGCCACAGGGCGGCAAAAGCCATTTCCCCATCCGGGGCTGGACTTCCCTTACTTGCTGGGCCTCATCCAAGGAGGCTTTCCAGATTTCTTCCTGGGCGTTATAGCAAAGCCTCATCGCGTGTTTGTGGTGCAGGTTCAAAAGGTCCGCCGACTCGGAAAAGCGGACGGCTACAGCATTTGGAAGAAGGTAAGACGCGAACTCCTCCGACACCCCCAATTTCCTTAATTTCACAATGTTATCCCAGGTCTGGTCCATGACTCCCGCGAACTCCTTGGCCAACCCCGGCTCCTGTTCCAAAAGAACGGGCAGGAGGTAATCGGGCTCGTCCAGGGTTAGGGCGTGCAGAATAGGCCGCGATGCCGGCGTCATGCGGTGGCGTTGGTCCTGCTAATCCCCCGTGTGGGACAATTTTTTCCGGAAAGTGTAATGGGGATGAAAGAGGGCTCGGGTCAGTTTGCTGTGGGTGGAAACATTAAGCGTCTCGCCCAGGTATTTGTTCTTGGAAGGGTCGAGAGCCAGTTCAATGGCCTCGTCGTCCGACAGGGCGGAAGAAGGAAGACCGAAAACCTCACGCACGGCGTGGGCCAGCATCTTTTCGCCTTCCTTGGAATGATCGACCAATTTTGACATTCGTCTGCCAAGGGAAGCGTCGAACTCCTGCCGGAAGGCCTTGTGGGTCGCCGCCGTCGCGTGAAAGTCCTCGTACATTTGGGCTTCGGCGGTAGCCTCAAAAGCGATCGGCTGTTCCATGATAGCGCGGTACTCGGGCGCCTGGGCCAGAACCGCTTCCACCATTTTTCCGATGACCAGTTTTTGTTCCAGGGGAGCGTCGAAGGTTTGGCAAAGCCTCCAGTAGCGAAGAAGGGTCAGGCCTGAAACGGTGTGATAGAGATAAGCGAAGGTGGCCACGGGCAAAACATAGCGGGCCACTTCCTGGGATTTTTTCTGGACCGCCGTGGAGGCTTTTTTGCCGGCCAGATCCGCGTGCCGGAATCTTGCCTGGTATTCCCGGCCCACCAGGCCTTTTAGTTTTTCAGTTAAAGACAGGTAAGACTGGGTCTGAAAAGCGACGGTTTCCTGGTAAACCCTGGCGGCCTCGCCCGTTAAGGGCGGCATCGCGATTTGAGTTGTGTCCACCGTCACGTAGCGCTGGGATACCTGCTCAGAGTTATAAAAAGGATGGCTGTGAAGAAAACTCCAGATGAACTGGCGGGAGACGTTCTCGAGGGCGAACTGGAAATGCGCGTGCTGGAGAGTCGTGTGATGCCCCGCTTTATAGATGGAACGGGCCAGATCATCCCTTTTTTGCCGGCGGTCCTCGCGTTTTTCGTCGTCCAGCCCCACACCCCCGACCTGGTCGGCGGTAATGATTCCCTTGCTGGAATAACAGGTCCTGGCCGTGGCCACCGCGTTATCAAAGGGTTTGAGGAAGGTGTTCACGAGGGTAACTTTGGGTTCCGCGGACAAAAAAGACTGGGTCTGGGAATCAATCAGTTCAGGCAATGACTTGCTCCGCAAGAGTTTTGAGTTCTTAATTTTGAATGGGAAAGGTGTAGAACGCGCTTATTTTAACCCAAAGAAAGTTTTTTGGCTCCAACAAGCGGAAAAGATTTCAGGCCGGTTTGTCCGGCCCGTTTATAATAGTCCTTTGAACCAAATGTAGGGGCGGCCGCCCTGGGCAGGCACAGGGGCCTGCCCCTACAACACCCGCACAGCCACCTTCCCTTTACGGTTACAAAATTTTGAGACACGTTCCTGGTAAAGCGAGGATCGACAAAATGAAAAATTCTTTCTCCGGCAACCGCTTCCTGCCCTTCGCGCTTTTCGCGGTTTTTTTCACCAGCTTTTCGGCTTATCTGGCCGCCCTAAACCCGGCCTTTTTCAACGATGATTCTGCCGAAACCATAACCGCCGGGTTCACACTGGGCCTTCAACACCCCCCGGGTTACGCCCTGGCAACACTGGTCAACCGGCTCTTCAGCTTTATCCCGGTGGGCAGTCCCTCCTTTCGAATTAACCTGGGTTCGGCCATTCTTTCCGCCCTGGCGGTCACGTTGTTGGCTTCCCTCCTTTTTCGTTTCCTCCGGGATTTTTTAAATCCCAACCAACTTTCCGCCAATTCCTTCAACGACAACCTGGCCCTCGCAACCGCCGTGGCCGCGGGTCTTTTAAGCGCCTTTTCCAAAACCTGGTGGGAAAAATCCATCGGCGCCAAGGGCGGGGTTTATATCCTGGGAACGGTTCTCGTCTTTGTCATCTGGCATCTTCTTCTAGAGCGCGAAAGGGTCCTTCAAAAAAACCAACGCCTTGCCTTTCTCTCGTTTTTTCTGTTCGGACTCGGCCTGGCCAATCACTGGGAAACCCTTGTCCTTTTCATTCCCCTCCCGCTCGTTTTTTTGGCAAGAAATTCCCCTGACCAGGATCCTTTTCCAAAATCCTTTCGTCTTTTACTTCCGGCATTTCTCCTCCTGGGCGCGTCCCCCCTCCTTTACCTTCCCTTAAGATCGGCCCTTCATCCCGCGCTCAACCTGGGCGCGCCGGAGTCATTTCACTTTTTTCTGGCGGATTTCTTTCGGACCTACTACACCGGCCGAGAGGGCGGTTTGTTGGCCACCCTTTTCCAGGTTTTAAATGGGACGGTTCCCTGGGAAAAGTTCTTCTCCCTTTTTCATACCATCATGGATACCCAGGGAAAACAAATTTCAATTCACCTGATGGAGGAAATGAAAGTCCCAACGTTGCTTCTGGCCCTGTTTGGTCTGGCCGTCTGGAGGTTTTCCGGAGAAAGAAGGTTATGGCTGGTCTTCCTGGCTCCAATGGCCCTCCTCTTCCTTTCCCTTTGTTGGGCTTCCTGGATTCCGCCCGGACCCAACGCCGGTTGGTATACCGATGTTTTTCTTTTGCCCGTCAACTGGATGATTCCCTTTCTTGCCGCGGCAGGGTTTTATTGGCTGGCGGTCCGTTTCGGAGGCGGGCCGAAAACCATTTTGGCTTTTCTTTTTTTCGCCTCCATCCCCCTTTATTTATTCTCCGCCAATTTCAAGACCTGCGACCACAAAACCAAAACCATTCCCTACGACTACGGCGTCAACCTCCTCAAGTCCTTGCCAAAGGATTCGGTTTTTTTCGCGGAAACCGATGAGGATTATTTTTCCCTGTATTACCTTCAGCAAGCGGAAAAAATGCGCCGGGACGTCAAAATGATCCCGGCCTTTATCCTTTTTGAGCCCTGGGGGGTATGGGAAATAGAAAAACTTTTTCCGGACCTGGGTTTAACGGCCTCCTCTCAAAATTTCCACGACCCCCTCCACCGGATTATTTTTTCAACCTCTGAAATCATCCAAAAGAACAAGAACAAAAACCCCTGCGCCTTTTCCTTTTTCGAGGGGGCTTTTCACCGGGATTATTTATCCCGGCATCCGGATCTTTCACTGCGAAGATCCGGAATTGTCCTGGAACTTGACTCCCCCGCGGTTTCCAAAGGCCCCTGGTTGGAATCCACCGGACTTCGAACAAGACACCGGGAGGAGTTTCTTTCCAACCCCCACCCCGCCCTTTGGGGAATCGGGGCGGTCTATCAAAAGGTGGGCGTGACCCTGTTTTAACCACCCCTCAACGTTACCCTCACCCCGCCCTCTCCCCTCGAGGGAGAGGGGGAAAAA
>JAHFCG010000162.1 GCA_023249615.1 candidate division FCPU426 bacterium
TTGGAGGAGGTTTGGGTTGGGGTGAGGGTGGGTGAGTTTGTGGCTGTTTTCGTCGCGGTGAGGGTAAAAGTCATGGTGAAGGACGGGGTGGGAGTTCGTGTCGCGGTTTGGGTAAGGGTATTGGCGGGAGTGTTGGTCAGGCTTGCCGTGGGGGAAGACGTCGGGGAGTTGGTCGTTGTCCGGGTGGGTGTAAAGGAAGGTGTGTTGGTCGGGGTATTGGGATTCGTATCCGTCGGGGTGGCGGTGGCGGTTCGGGTGGGAGTAGTTGTGGGGGAACTGGTCGGACTATTCGAGGGAGATGTAGTCGAGGTATTGGTGGGTGAAAGGGTCGGAGTGGTTTGGGACGTGTTGGTTGGCGTAACGCTTGGGGTATTCGTGGAAGAATTTGTGGGTGTGTTGGTAGGCGTTGTCGCCGGAGTGTTCGTCAAGGTATGGGTGCTGGTTCTGGTAGGGGTTCCCGAAGGGGTATTTGAGGGGGAGGAGGTCGGGGAAAGAGTCGGCGTATTCGTGGGAGTGGTGGGCGGGGTATTCGTTGGGGTGGTGCCGGAAGTGTTGGTGGGGGACGGGATTGAAGTTTGAGTCGGTGTCCTCGATAAGGTATTCGTGGGGGAATTGGTCGGTGTGGTAGGCAGGGTGTTGGTCGGGGTCGGGGTAACGGTGCTGGTAAGGGTATTCGTGGCGGTATTCCCGAGGGTGTTGGTGGGTGTAGGCGAAGCGGAATTAGTTGGAGTCCTGGTGGGGGTCAATGTTGGGGTTCTCGAAGGTGTATTTGATGGAGTTTGGGTAGACGAAGCGGTTGGTGTATTGGAGGAAGTATTGGATGGAGTATGGGTCGCGGTGTTTCCGGTGGTGTTGGTCGGTGAGTTGGAGGGGGTATTCGTTAGTGTGTTGGTTGGGGTTCGAGTGGGGGTATTCGTGGCGGTGTTGCCGATAGTATTGGTGGGTGTCGCCGAGGCCGAATTGGTGGGTGTTATGGTTGGGGTTCGGGTCGGGGTATTGGTTGGCGTATTACTGTTTGTATTGGTGGAAGTGGGAGAAGCTGAATTGGTTGGAGTTCGGGTGGGTGTTGCCGTCGGGGAATGGGAGGGTGAAGAGGTTGGGCTATTCGTTGCGGTGCTAACGTTGGTGTTGGTTGCGGTTTGAGAGGCTGTATTCGTGGGGGTTTGGGTTGAAGACTTCGTTGGGGAGTTGGTGGCGGTATTTCCGATCGTGTTGGTGGGCGAGGGTGAGCTTGTATTGGTTGGGGTATTCGAGGGGGAGGCCGACGGGGTACGGGTCGGGCTCAGGGAAGGTGAGTTGGTGGCGGTAAATGTCGGGGTGGTCGTGGGTGTGTTGGAAGAAGTCCGGGTGGGTGTGTTTGTGGAAGTATTACCCGCCGTATTGGTGGGCGTAAACGAGGGTGTGTCGCTGGGGGTTCTCGTGGGGCTCTGGGTTAAAGTGGGGGTTAAAGTATTGGACGGTGTCGCGGTGGGCGAAAACGTCGGGGAATTTGTCGCTGTCCTCGTCGGGGTAAAAGTTGGCGTCTGGGTGGGTGAATTGCTGGGTGTCCGGCTGGGAGTAAGGGTGGCGGTATTTCCAATCGTGTTGGTGGGAGTAGGGGTTGGAGTATTCGGGGGAGCCACGACAGTGACAGCCCCAACCATCCCCGTGCAAGCCGCGCAACTTCCTGTTCCACAGGGCGAATGCACCGAACAATGAAAACGGAAAACTCCAACAGCGGGAAATACCATGCTGAAATTCGGGGGATTGTGGACCACCCCGCACACCCCACCTCCCGTTGTTGTTTCGATATAAAGAGTATGGGTAGCTCCAATCGGATTCCAGGACACCGTGTCACCCACATTAATCGTCACGTTGGGGGGAGTAAAAACATTTCCAGGGCCCGTGGCAATGGTGACCGTGGCGGCATGTAATGTGGCGCATGTCCCGACCAAAAAAAGGAACAGGATGCTAAATAATTTCCGTGTCAGCGGCATTAGATTTCCTGGGCAAAATCTTAAATTTAAGTTGACCATCCTGGTTTTGGGGAAAGGGTAGGAGGGAATGAACCTAAAAAAACTTTCAACGTTAAACCTCAATCGATTTCCGTTTAACAAAAAAAGGTTCACAAACCCGCATCCACGTGGAATTAAATACGGGTCCTGGACCCGAAAGGTTACACATCACGGGTAAAGTGGAATTTAGGCCTTATTTTCCCAGTTCCCAACGCAGGGCCGATTCAAGCTCGGGATAAAGGAAGGGAAATCCGGCATCCATCAGCTTTTGGGGTTTTACCTTTTGGCCCTCCAACAGCAGGGTCTCCCCCATTTCACCGAACAGGAGGCGGACCCCGAAAACCGGAAGGGGAAAAGGGGTGGGACGGCCTAAAACACCGCCCAGGGTTTTGGTAAAGGCGCGGTTGGTTACCGGCCAGGGGGAGGTTACGTTAACCGGGCCTGAAATTTTTTCGGAAAAGATAAGGTGGTAAAAAATTCCCATTAAATCCTCCATTGCGATCCAGCTCATCCATTGCGCTCCGGACCCGATAGGTCCGCCGAAACCCATCTTGAAGGGGAACAACATTTTTCCAAGCGCCCCGCCGGCGGGCGAAAGGACAATTCCAATACGGGGATGAACCACCCTTATCCCCGCCTTCCGGGCCGGCTCCGCCGCGTTTTCCCAGGCCTGGCAGGTTTCGGCGAGGAAACCCGTCCCACAGGGGCTCTCCTCGGTCAACATTTCATCCCCTCGGTTTCCATAAAACCCGACGGCCGAGGATGAAATGAGCACCTTGGGCGGGTGCCTTAACGAGGCCAGAATTTCGGATAAAAACCTGGTACCCTCGATCCGGCTGTCCCTGATCGCGGCCTTGCGCCTGGGGGACCATTTGCCGTCCCCGATGTTTTCCCCCGCGAGATGAATCACGACATCCGTACTTTCCAGTGAGTTTTTATCCAATTCCCCCCGGGTGGGATCCCAAAAAATTTCAGGCCCGTCCAGATTGGGGGGCCTCCGCACGAGGGTAAGAATCCGGTGGCCCGCGCAGGAAAGGAAGTTTCTCAGGGCGGTCCCTATCAATCCCGTGGATCCACTGATGACAATTTTCAAGGGACGCTGCTGTGCGAAAGGGTGGAAACGGGCCAGGTCATTTTGGGTCCTCGCGTGGCGGAAAGCGAAAACGTGTTCGAGGTTTTTCGCGATGTACTTCCCCGCGATTAACCCGCCCAAAAAACCCATGGGGGCTTTATATTCGATGTGGTCTTCCAGCAAACTGGTGGTTTCCGACTCCGGCAGAAATTTGTGGGTATGAATCCATTTCGAGAAGGGCCCCTGGACCTGTTCATCGCAAAATTGCTGGCCCTCGATGTAATCGCTGTGAACAGCCACCCATCGGCGGTGGAACGGACCCTGGCGTATTTCCAGGACCATTCGGCTTCCATCCCTAATGCCGCCCTTTTTTTCAATAATTTTTATTTTTTCCCAGGGGGGCGTGAGTCTTTCAAAAACATTGGGGCGGTTATGCCAGGCGAACAGTTCCTTGACCGGAACACCGATTCGGGATTTTCGCTCAAAAATTGCCATGCCATGTCCTTGCCCGAACCAGGAAGATGGCTTTATTTTACCACTTGGTTTATTTTAAGTATCGGAAGATAAAAAAAAGCCCCGTTCGTTTTGAACGGGGCTTGGGAATAAACCTTGAATTTAACTGGCTTACTTCCCTTTTTTCATTTCAATTATTTTCTTCAAAACCGCAAGCTTGACCACCGCCACCGCCACCACCAGTTTGGACTGCTGGGTCGGGTTTAATACGGTCCGAACCTGGGCGATGTACTTGGTCTTCGCGGCCTCAACACTTTTCCGGGTGGCCTCGATGCGGTCAACGACAGGGTTGAGTTCCGCGTCAGAGGCGCCGGTCTTCAACTTGTCGCCCAGAATTTTTACATCCGCGAGCCCAGACAGAATCAGGGGTTTGTACTCGGCCTTTTCACTCTCGGCGATCACCTTCAATTTTGCCACCTGATCGTCCGTGAGCCCCAGTTTTTCCTTAAGTTCCAAGGCCTTGTTGACGCTGGTCGCGTCCCCGCCTTCTTCCGCCTTCAATAAACCCGCCGGACCCAGCAAAATCAAAACAAGAAAACCCGCCAAAATCATCCTGAGGCTTTTAATCATGGCATCCCTCCGTTTGTTTTTTCAACCATCACACCATTAGGACGAACCAAAGAATAAAAAAGTTCAAAATAAAAAAGGCGGGCCCTTTCGGAACCCGCCTTTTTCCCCAACTTGAAAATTACTTCGCCCCGTCCCGCTTTACATCGTTGTGTTTCAGGTCGTAGATCTTCTTGGACTCGGCATTCTCGTCCTTTTGAATCTGAATCCGCTCGTCCTTGGTGACCTTTCCGTCTTTCTTCGCGTTCCGGATTTCCTTGCGGAGGGACCTATGGTCCTTCGCCAATTCCTTGGTTTCATCCTTGGTCAGCTCACCGGATTTAACGCCTTGTATAATTCTTTTCTTCTGGTGCTTCATGCGTTTGTTGGCCAAGGGCGTCTTGGTCCCCGGATCGGCGACCGCCAACCCAATGCTTCCCACAAACATCGACAAAACCAAAGCGGCGATAATTCTTTTCATCCTCGTCCTCCTGAAATGTTTTAAATCATTTCCCCCGGGGAAAAACCGCCCGTAAAGGACCAGGCCTGATCCACCAGGGAAAACATCTTCTGTCAAATTGGACGATTGGACCCTAAAAAAGTTTCAGGGAAAAGACCAAAAAAAATCATTAAAACAGGCCAAAAAACGGGGCTTTAAAACCCGTCCATTTTTCTTTTATCCCCAGGGTTTAATGCCGGATAATGAAACCGCAACTTTATTGGCGGTTGTTTCGTCTGATGTTTGTGGTTGATTTTATCAAAAGGAGAATCAGGATGAAAAAAGTAATCGCAGCCTCGATTGCGTTGTTCCTCGCCGGCACCGTCGGTTTCACCTTCGCCCAGGACGCCAATGGCACCAACCCCGCCATGAGCCCCAAGGCCCGCTTGGAACGCCAGCACGACCGGATCCACGAGGGCGTGGAAAATGGGTCCATCAGCAAGAAAGAACACCGAAAACTTGCCCGCGAAGGGCGCCGCATTAACCGCACCCGCAAGCGGGATCTCCGCAAAGACGGCGGAAAATTAACCGATGAGGACAGGGCCAAATTGGAGAAACGGGAAAACCACCGCTCCAAAGAGATTTTCAAGGACAAGCATAATTAATCGGTAGTTCGTCCGGATTTAAAAGGGCGGGAACCCAATTCCCGCCCTTTTTTATTGGGCCCTTCTTTTCACCGCCGACTTTTTTAACCATTTTTCCGCCTCGGCTTTGCTCCGCGGCACCCCCTGACCCTTCTCATACATTAACCCCAGATTTTTTTGCCCTGTGGCGTCTCCAAACTCCGCCGACCTTCGGTACCATTTTATCGCCTCGGCATAGTTCCTCAGAACGCCATGGGCGTTTTGGAACATGAACCCCAATCGGTTCCAGGCCTCGACGTCCTTTTCGGACCCAGGGATCTTGCCCGCGGGTATCCCGGCCTTGATCAGCCGCCTCGCCTCCCCAAAATTCCTGGCGGGAACAATTGCCGCCGCGATAAAAAGAACCAGCCCCATGAAAGAGATGAAAATAGCCCCTCCCTTAAAACGGGGTGCCAGGGTAAACCCCTTCCATTCCTCAAATAAAAACAAACCCAGGAGTGCGCCGCAAAAAGCCCCCCCAAAGTGGGAATTGAAATTCGTGGGGGATCCTTGACTGTAGCTGTGGGGAATCAGGCACCCGATCAAAACCGGAAGCATTTGCTCCTGGATCATGATTCGAAAAGGTCCCATCGGAAGCCGGAGTGAAATAACGAATGCCGCCGCCAGAAGCCCCACTAGGGCCCCGGATACCCCGAGTGAAACCTGGGAGGCGGGACTAAAAGCCATTGAAAAAACAGACCCCGTTAACCCACCCAGGAAAAAAATGGAGAAAAACCAGGCCGTCCCCACGAGAGACTCAA
>JAHFCG010000163.1 GCA_023249615.1 candidate division FCPU426 bacterium
GTTGAATGAAACCAATGATTGGATTTACCCGCACCTCAACAAGGCCACTGATGAGATGGTTCAGCTGGTGGACCGGGCCCCACGGCCCGACCGTTTAACCGTCCGGGCCCTCAACCAGGCTTCCCGCGAGCTTCTATTGGCCCACGCCAGCGATTGGGCTTTTATGATGAAGGCGGGAAATTACCGGTCCTACGCCGAGAAGAGGATCAAGACCCACCTGGTCCGTTTTCACCAGTTGGCGCGGCAAATCCGTCATCAACAAATCGACCTGAGGTTATTGGGTGATTTGGAGGAAAAGGACAACCTTTTTCCTGAAATGGATTTCAGGGTTTTCAAAAAAAGTCAGGATTAACCGAACATTTTTTTGCCACAGATGCATGGGATTCATGGGATGGAAAGACCAAATCCAAAATCATTTTTAACGTAAATGCATAAAGAAGTTTAAAACTAAAGGGCAAGATTTGCCGTTGTTAGTCATCCCATGAATCCCATGCATCTGTGGCTAAATAGGCTTGGTTGGAGGCTTTTTGCTTTGTTTTCCCCGGTTTAATCTTTTTGATTTCATTAACCTGTCCGCTTACAATAACGCCACTTCGTCCGCCTTCGCGGGAACCTGGATAACGAATTAAGCGATGGGTTTCCGCTTCGGAGGATTTCGCCGGGAGCAGCGGACGTCCCCCGAAGCTTTAGCGAAGGGGGGACTATTAAGAGCCACGGTTATTCCATGGGGCTCAAGGGGGTTTTTGTGAAAACAGTGATCGGCGTGGACCTGGGCGGCACGAACATCGTGGCGGCCGTGGTGAACGAAAAGGGAAAAGTCCTGGGCAAGGACAAACGCAAGACCATGGCCCCCCTTGGCGCGGTCGGCGTGATGAACCGCATCGCGGACAGCGTCCGCGCGGCCAGTCAAGCCAGCGGCTTGTCATGGGCGTCCCATCTGGCCGTCGGTATTGGTTCTCCCGGTCCCCTCAATCCCAAAAAGGGACTCATTATTTATACCCCGAACCTTAATTGGAAAAATGTCCGCATTGTTGATTTTCTCCAGAAGAATCTTCATAAAAAAGTGGTGCTTGAAAACGACGCGAATCTCGCGGCCCTGGGTGAATCCTGGATCGGCGCCGGACAGGGCGAAAAATATGTCCTATGCCTGACGCTTGGAACCGGCGTGGGCGGGGGATTGATCCTTGACGGGAAAATTTACGAAGGCGCCTGGGGAGTCAGCAATCATATCGGCCATATCGTGGTGGATCCCAGGGGTCCCAGGGCACCCTACGGCAACAGCGGAATTCTTGAGCAATATTGTTCGGCCACCGGTATCATCCGGATGGCGACCGAGGCGGGATTGAAACCCCCGGCGGGACAGCCGCTTGAAGCCTACAGCTTCCAGAAAATGGCGGAAGCGGGAAATAAAAAAGCCCTTGGGGTTTATCAAGTGGCTGGGAAAATGCTGGGGGTTGGCTTGACCACGGCCATTCATCTTCTAAATCCTGGTATCGTCATTTTTAGCGGAGGAGTGGCGGGGGCGGGGGATTTGCTGATGAAGCCAATGCGTAAGGAACTAAAAACCCGATGCTTCCAATCCCACCTCAAAGGCCTCAAATTCCGAATGGCTAAATTAGGGGACAATATGGGTGTGGTGGGGGCCGCGAGGCTTGCTTGGCAATCCCTCCCAAAACACTAAAATCCCAATAAATAAAGGTAAACGGCAATCCCTGGTAAATAAAAAAAGTTGAATTACCCGTTAAACCTAATTAAAATACGGCCTTTAATTGACCCAGTACTCCGGTGTTGGGTTGATTTGTTCGCGAAATAGCGGATTTAACCGCTGTTTTAATTCAAGGAGGGTTTTAATGAAGCGTTATATCGTTGCTTTGATGACCGTGTTGTTCTTGGGCTCGACTGGATTGGTTTTGGCTGAAGAAGCCGCCGCTCCGGCTGCTGGCAACACTGCCGCTGCTGCTCCTGCGCCGAAAGCCAAGAAGGCGAAGAAGGCGAAGAAGGCGAAGAAAGCCAAGGCTGCCGCTGCTGCTCCGGCCGCTGCTGCTCCTGCCGCCGACAAGAAGTAATTTAGTAAAGTACTTATAGGTTTTAGGCTGGAAACGGCCTGAAACTTCCTAATAATCGGGTGGGTTCTTCGGAACCTGCCCGATTTTTTTGCCCCAAACCCAAATAAACTCTCGCCACGAAGGACACAAAGGCCACGAAGTAAAGTGTTTTATTTTTTCAAACTGAATTATTCAATCCTCACTTTGTGAACTTCGTGTACTTTGTGGTGAGAGCTTAGGTTTAGTTTTTGAACTCGTCTGTGACGGCGCCTTCGCTGGCGGATGAAACCAGGCGGACGTATTTCCCGAGGACGCCCTTGGGATAGGGATTCGCGATGGGTTTCCACCTGGCCCTGCGTTTTTTCAGCTCCGCCGAACTCACATGAAGTTCCAATTTCTTTTTTTCGCCGTCGATCGTGATCTGATCGCCATCCTTGATGAGCCCGATGGGTCCCCCCACCTGCGCTTCCGGCGCGATATGGCCCACCACCAAGCCGTGAGTTCCGCCGCTGAACCGGCCGTCCGTGATTAATCCCACCTTTTCGCCCAGTCCCTGACCGACCAAGGCCGCGGTAATGGCCAGCATTTCCCTCATGCCGGGGCCGCCCTTGGGGCCCTCATAACGGATAACAACCACGTCGCCCGCTTTGATCCTGCGTTTTTCGATGGCCGCGAAGGCGGCTTCCTCGCCGTTGAAGACCCTGGCCGGGCCCGTGTGGGTGACGACCTTGAGGCCGGAGATCTTGGCCACGGCGCCTTCGGGAGCCAGGTTGCCCTTGAGGATGACCATGGGGGCCGTGGGATAAAGAGGTTTTTCCACCGGCCTGATAATGGATTGGTTCTTGGACAGGGGTTGCGCCAATTTTAGATTTTCCCTCACGGTCCGGCCTGTCACCGTCAGGCAATCTCCATGCAGGAGTTTGGCGTCCAGGAGGAGTTTCATAACCGCCGGGATTCCGCCGATGCGGTCCAGGTCCGCCGCCACGTATTTGCCGCTGGGTTTCAAGTCCGCCAGGTGCGGAACCCTTTTGCCGATGCGGTCAAAATCCTCCAGGGTGAGCTTCACCCCAACGGATTTGGCGATGGCCATCAAGTGCAGGACAATGTTCGTGGAACCGCCCAGGGCGAAGCCCACGGTGATGGCGTTCTCGAAGGCTTTTTTCGTCATGATGTCCCTGGGGCGGATGTCCTTCTTTAGAAGCTCCACCACCGCCTGGCCGGCACGGTCGCAGACGAGGCGCTTGGGTTCGCCCACGGCGGGCTGGCAGGAATCATGGGGAAGGGCCATGCCCATGGCCTCGATGGCGGAAGCCATGGTGTTGGCCGTGTACATGCCCCCGCAGGAGCCGGGACCGGGGATGGCGCATTTTTCAATTTCGGTGAGCTTCTCGCGGGTGATCTTGTTGGAGTTGAACTGTCCCACCGCCTCGAAGACGGAGACGATGTCGATATCCCTGCCGTCGCACCTTCCCGGAAGGATGGTGCCGCCATAGACGAAGATGGAGGGGATGTTCAAACGGCCTATTGCCATGAGGCACCCTGGCATGTTCTTGTCACAGCCCCCGATGGCCACCAGTCCGTCAAAACGCTCGGCGGAGGAAACCACCTCGATGGAATCAGCGATGACCTCGCGGGAAACCAGGGAGAATTTCATTCCCTCATGGCCCATGGCGATGCCGTCGGAAACGGTAATGGTGCCGAAGATCTGGCCGACACCCTGGGCGGAAACGACACCCCGTTTGACCCGGTCCGCCAGCTCGTTCAGATGGAAATTACACGGGGTTACTTCGCTCCAAGCGGAAGCCACGCCAATGATGGGTTTCTGGAAGTCCGCGTCCTTGAAGCCCACGGCTCGGAGCATCGCCCGGTTGGGGGCCCGCTTGTCCCCTTCTGTCATCATGGAGGAGCGGTGTTTCATTTTGTTTTTCATGGAATTCCCTTTTTAAAAATGGTACGGGCGATCCTTGCGATCGCCCAAGGGCGAACACGAGGTTCGCCCCTACAATGACATTCATTCACTGAAAATGAATTGGCATTGTAGTGCTATTGGGAATTGGACTCAAGCAACCAGACGGCGCAAAAAGGAGAAGGTAAAGAGCGTGAAAAAAAGGAAAAAGAGGAAAAAACCAAGACGCAGGCTGACAGGTTCAAACATTAATTCAACATGGTTTTTTCCCTCTACCAATGGAATCCCAATCAAAGCTCCATAAAGCGGTCCGCCCTTCATTGTTTTTTTGCCGTTCACCATGGGGATCCACCCCGGGAGAAAAGTTTTTTGGAGTATTAATAGATCGCCGCCATTGGCCATGTCGGCCGAGTCGACATTTGTCAAAATGGACAACCTTGTTTCCTTCCGATCCAAAATTGCGGGTGGTGGCGCGTGGGGATGGATAGCCAAAAGTTCCCGGTCGGCGACCAGTGCGGGGTTTATCACGAAAGCTCCCGGCATGGTTGAGGAAAGGCGGTAGACATAAGGGTATTTTTCCTGAATCGTCTTAAAAGATCCGGGGAGCGCAAGGGGTTTATCGGAAACAATCTGGTCAATGCCCAGCGCGCGGAGAAGTGGGATGTGCCGGATGAATCCAAGCGGATCACGGTCCTTGTAAACCCAGGAGAACCATCCCAGGTCGTAGAGAATCTTGTTGTATTGGGGCAAATGAGGATTAGCTACTAGTGCGATATTGGGACGGTTGGAAATGAAGTTCCAGTTGGGGAAGGCCATTTCCCCGTATTGGTTGGGCAAGGGCGAGACATTCCCCGATAGAAGAACAAGAGACCGATTTTGTGGCGCGGGATAGGCGGGCTGTGGAATTTCCGAGGGATTATAGAAGGTGTTTCCGAGGGGCATCCGGAAGAACATCAGGTCGACAAGGATTAAAAATAGCAGGAAGGCTTTTTGAAAATTGAGATTCCACTTTTGGCGTTTGAAAAGACAAAGGGTCAACCCCGCGAGGAACAACAGCGGCAAAAAAACCCGGGGTTGGGTTGGATCAAGATTAACGGCGAGAGCGTTAAATTTTTCCGGAAGCCTTGCCATGTAGGTGAAAAGAGGTTGGGTGTGTATTCCATCCCCCAAAAGAAAATGGCTGACGAACCATGAAGCTGTACCTTCCAGAAGCGGCCGTCCGGGATGGAGCAAGACCCAACCGACAATAAGAAAAGAAACGCTGAAAATTACCAAACCAACGGCAAGCCTTCTACCCAAGGAAAAAATATTTTCATCACCCCTCACCCAGCCCATCTCCCTGAAGGCTCTCACAGGGAAAGGCCCCTGTGTACCCGAAAAACCAAAGCCAAGGGGCGAGGGTTGTTTTCTTTTTTTACCTTTCCCCCTCTCCCTTGAGGGGAGAGGGTCGAGGTGAGGGTGCCGTTCCTTGAACCAGGCGTCCCACCCGTAAGCTCCTCCCAGCCCAACCACCCAGGTGATGAGAAACCAGTAGCGGGCGGGATCGCGGAAGAACGAGAAGATGGGAATTTTTTGAAACAGGGCGTAATTGAAGAAGAATTTCCCAAAGGCCAAGGAAAGTCCAAACAAGGCTGTGATTCCAATCCAACGGCGTTGTGGATTTTTATGGAGCAGGAATAAAAGAATGAAAAAAAGTCCAACAATGCTGAAAGCCACCTGCATCTCCACGAATTGGTATTGCCACCAGTAATCAGTTCCGGTTCGGTCAAACTGCTCCTTCCCGAAAAACCAGGGGAAGACAAGGGTAATGAAATTCAAGGGAGTCCAGGAATGGAAAAACCGGTCGGCGCTGTCCCAAAGGTTGAAGCTTTCGCCGCCGCGGCATTCCAGGGTGAAAAGAAGCATGGGCGAGGAGGTGAGGAGGGCTCCGGCGAAAAGACCCCCCGCGGTTTTGATTTTTAAAATTATTCCCCCTCTCCCTTGAGGGGAGAGGGTTG
>JAHFCG010000164.1 GCA_023249615.1 candidate division FCPU426 bacterium
TCGAGGAAGGCCTTTCGGGAAACATCGGGGTCAAGCACCAGCTGGATATATTCGTTTCGGGCGGCCCAAGGATCGGCGAAAAGTTTTCCCCGTTCCTTTTCAAAATGGGCGGCGACATTGTCCCTCAAGAAATCTAACGCTTTGCGGAGAGGTCCCCGCCATTGCTGGTTCCACCCCTCTTGGCCCCCTGTTTGGCAGGAACAATCCCTGAACCAGCGGCCAACCCCATGGGCACAGCTCCAGGAGGTTCCGTTTCCGTCCGGGCCGGGTTTTATTTCCACTTCCCAGGTTGGCGGGTGTTTTTCCAGAAACGCGGCGTAATTGGTGACCCAATAGTCACCCTGGCTTGCTTCCACCTCCAGGGCGTAGGCGAGGCTCCTGTCCCCGAACTTGGTGTGATGGCCGTAGGATTCACCGTCGGTAGCGGACTGGACAATACGGCCGTCGGCTTTCCCGGCCCGGGCGATACGGTCGAGAAAAGCCTGGCTGGAAATAAGGGACCCCTCAAACGCGATCCCGCGCGCGATTCCCATGTCGTAAAAAAACACATCGATGAATCGCTTGGAACCGTCCCGGTGAAAATATCGGTAGGCCATTCCGGGATCAATCCTGCCGGTCGAGACATCCGTCCAGTCCCCTCCCGCAAGGGGCCTCACCTTTTCCGCCTGATCGGGTGAAAGAATGAGGTATTTAAGTTTCTCGTCGATGAGGACCGACATGGTGGCGTCATTGCAGGCCGTTTCAGGGAGCCACAAGGACTCGGGCTGGCGCTTGAAACGGTGCTTGAAGTCGGCAATACCCCACTTGACCTGGGTTACCCTGTCGGCGTCATTGCAAAGGGGAAGAATCGTGTGGTTGTATCCCTGGGCGATGGCGTTCCCATGTCCCCCGTTGCGCTTCAGGCTTTTTTTATCCGCTTCCAAAATCCTCTGGTAGGTTCCCGGGTGGTATTTTTCCATCCAGGAAAGGAGGGTGGCCCCGAAATTAAAACTCAGGAACTCATAGTTGTTGATGATGCTTTCAATACGGCCGCTCTTGAGGTCAAAGACCCTCGCGAAAGCGTTGGGGCGGTAGCATTCGTAATAAACCCTGTCGTTCCAGTTGGGAAAAGGCTGGGCGCTGGGCTGGTCGTCAATGACGCCGGTCCAGGGATTTTCCCGGGGAGGCTGGTAAAAATGTCCATGTATAACTAAGGCGGTTGGCATAGTACCTCGAAAGATCTCCGACTGTTTAGGGATAGATTTTAATGGGAAACGGCCTACTTTTGGAAACTATCCGAATTACCTGTCGGGGACAAGCCATAGACGGCCATATTCCCGCAGGGAAACATGGTAATTCTTTTTGATCTCATCCACTACTATTCCCGGCAAGAGGTATTGTTCCGGAATGTCGTAAATTTCCACCGAATTAAACTTTTTCATTTTGATGTCGTTCAATAAAGGCCGGGGTTCCCACCGGCCCTTTCGAAAAAGATACTGGAACTCCACCGGTTGATATTCGATTCTTTTGCCGGCCATTAAAAGCAAGTCCATGTCCAGGCATAAATAGGACCCCGGAGCCTCGTACATTTTAGCCGCTTCCATTTTTTCCAGAATGGTTTCGCGCGGAGGGGCGGAGACGACTGGAATGGGGATTAAAAATAAATAACCCGCCATGGCAAAAAAGGGAGGCGCCCATTTAACCCATTTCAGCTTTTCCCAATCTTTTTCCCCGCCCCCCCAACAACCTTCAGCCGCGAGCAAAATGGCGTAAAGCCAAAATTCCAGGGTATAGTTTTCAGCCCCGCCGTTGCGCCCCAGGGAAGCCAATTGAATTCCGGCCATAAGAAGCTGACACCGAAGCAAAAGGCCGGGAGGCCGGAAAACCAGGATTAAAACCACGGCGGGCAAAAGCCAGCCCGCCTCTTTCAGGAACCCATGGAGGAAATAATATTTCAAAAGGGTGAAATCATAGCCCGTGTCCAGCCAGGTGGTGGTGTGTTTTAAAAAATAACCGTTCGTTTTGAACTGTTCCCAAACCACCAACAGAAATACAGGCAAACACGCTCCCAGCACAAAAACCCTCAATCTTCCCCACTCTTTCCGGATCAGGGCAAAAAGTAAATAAGCGAACCAGAGGCTTATCGTGGTTTGCTTGATACAAACGGCGGCCGCGCTCAGGAAACCGCCGGCCAGGGTTAAAACCCCGCTTTTTCTTTTTCCGGATTTCATTTCCATCGAATCCCCATACAAAAGAAGAAAAGCCGAGAAATGAAACAAAAGTGAAAGGGTGTCGGGCCGGACGATCGAACCCCACAATTTCCAGGTGGGCGAGAGCCAAAAGACGCAGGCCGTTGCCAGGGCCCGGGTTTTGCCCCAGCGGTTCCAGCCCCAGGCAATTAATAGAAACCCGCACCCCAGATAGGAGGAAAAGGACAAGAGGCGGCCCGCGAGCCAAAGACCCCCGGTCGCTTTAAGGACCAAGGCCTGGAGAAAAAAATAAAGAGGGGGGTAGGCCGTAAAGATATAGGGCCCGCCTTGGGACGGATCCGGATAAAGATTGGCTCCCGTAAAAAACAACAGGGCCCGGTCAACCATATAACATTCGGTTTGTTGAATTTGAACCCCGCAAAAAATCCGGGAAATGAGGGAACCCAGGGAGAGGATTAGGGAGAGGGCGAAAACGGCGGAAAGGATGCCCCAGACCCAAGACTGGGGAGAATCCAAAAAGGCGGACGTCGTATTTTTCATTCGACGATCATCCCGGCGGCCACGGTGTTGTTGTTAAGTTCGTCAATCAGGATAAAACTTCCCGTAACCCGGTTTCGGGCGTAGGGATCAAAGCAAATGGGTTTCAGTGTTTGAAGGGAAACCAGGCCGATATCATTCAGGTCGAGTTGTGAGGCGCTGTTCTTTTCAAGCGTTTTCATGTCCCGAACCCAGGAAATGGAGTCCACCACCGCCTTCACTTCCCCTGTCGCGAGTTTCAAAACATACTTTTTTTTCAGGGCCAGGGGTTCCTTGACCATCCAGCAAAGATGCGCCGAAAAATTCTTGTCGCATCGGGGCTGGTTATCCGGATAGGCCAGCATATCCCCGCGGGAGATGTCGACCTCTTCTGACAAACGCAGGGTAACGCACATGGGCGGAAAAGCATCCTCCAAATCGCCTTGGTCAAAAGTATCGATGGATTTAATTTTAGCCGTATTCCCCGAGGGCAAAATCACGATTTGTTTCCCCTTGCGCGCGCGGCCGGAGGCGACTTTTCCCGAAAACCCACGATAGTCCAAATTCGGCCTCAGGACCAACTGGACCGGAAACCTGAAATCCTCCATGTTGCGATCCTTGGAAATCTGGACCGTTTCCAAATGATCAAGAAGTGATTTCCCCCCATACCAGGGAGTCGCCTTGCTTTTGACCGTCACGTTATCCCCTTTCAGGGCCGAAATCGGGATAAAGGTCAGCTCGGGGGATTTCCCGGGAGTTTCCCCGGATAATTTTCGAAAGAATGCCGCGTATTCATTTTTTATTTTTTCATAAACATCCTGTTTGAAATCCACCAAATCCATTTTGTTAACCGCCACCAGGATATGGGGAATTCCCAAAAGCCTGGCGATATAGCCGTGGCGTTTGGATTGGATTAATACCCCGTTTCGGGCGTCGATGAGAATGATCGCCAGATCCGCCGTGGAGGCGCCCGTCACCATGTTACGGGTGTATTGCTCGTGGCCGGGGGTGTCGCCGATGATGAATTTTCGTTTGGAGGTCGCAAAATACCGGTAAGCAACGTCAATGGTAATGCCCTGTTCCCTCTCGGCCGCCAAACCATCCGTAATGAGTGCAAAATCAATATCCTCGCCGCCCTTTTTCTCGGTGGTCCGGCGGATGGCTTCCAGTTGGTCCTCAAAGACGCCCTTGGAATCGTAAAGAAGACGGCCGATCAGGGTCGATTTGCCGTCATCCACCGAACCGGCAGTGGAGAACCGGAGCAAGTCCATCTTCTCGTAGTTCAGCAAAGTTTTTGCGTTTAAAGACATTCAATATCCTTCAAAAATTTTCACCGCCACGGACACCACGAGCACCACGAAAAACCAAAGCAAACTCAAGTTTTATCAACTTGCGCCCCAAAAAGTTTTGTCTTTCGTGGCGGCCGTTGCGTTCGTGGCGGTTCAAACAGCCGTTAGAAATATCCCTCTTTTTTCTTCTGCTCCATCGAACTGTCGGAGCCATGGTCAATGATGCGGTTTTCCCTCTCGCTTTTCCGGGTCAAGATTAGGTCCTCAATAATGCCCCTCAGATCATGAACCTCGGTGGTGGATTCAATGGCCCCCGTACAGGACATGCATCCCAGGGAACGGAAACGCACCTTCATTTCCCTTACCTCGTCGCCCGGCAGTACGGGAATATGCGAAACCCAGGGAATCAAAAGGCTTTTGCGTTTGATGATCTTTCGGGTGTGGGTGAAATAAATGGGAACGACCGGGATTTTTTCCATTTCGATATAAAGCCAGATATCCAGCTCCGTCCAGTTGGAAAGGGGGAAAACACGGATGGACTCGCCCTCATTGACGCGGGAATTGTAAAGGTCCCAAAGTTCCGGCCTTTGGTTCTTGGGGTCCCACTGGCCGAAGGAATCGCGGAAGGAATAAACCCTTTCCTTGGCGCGGGATTTTTCTTCCTCCCGTCGGGCTCCCCCGAAGGCGGCGTCAAAGCCGTGCTTCGTCAGGGCATCCAAAAGTCCCTGGGTTTTTAACAGGCCGCAGCACTTTTGCACCCCGAATTTAAAGGGGCTCGCCCCGCCGGCGATCGCCTCCTCGTTTCGTTCCACGATAAGCTTGGCGCCGATGTCCTGAATGAACTTGTCCCTGAACTCGTACATTTCAGGAAACTTATAACTGGTATCGACGTGCATTAAGGGAAAGGGAATTTTACCGGGGTGAAAGGCCTTTTGGGCCAGGCGGACCATGACGCTGGAGTCCTTGCCGACGGAGTAAAGCATGACAGGGTTTTTAAATTCGGCGGCCACCTCGCGAATGATAAAAATGCTCTCGGCTTCGAGTTGCTTGAGGTGCGATAGGGTTTTGGGTTCTGAGGCGGTGGACATTGTCATTTCCTATAATTTCGGGGATCAACAACCAAGGGAACCTGAATTGTAGGTGCGATGCTTGGCATCGCCCTGGGCGAACACAAGGTTCGCCCCTACAAAAACCGATCTTCCATTATTCAGTTTTTTCCCGGGGTAAATCCAGATATCCGGAAAAAGACCTTCCAAAACTACACGTTTTTCCGCCTCAACTCAATCCCCAGCTTCCCCTGACTTTTTTCTCAAGCGGGCGGAAGACGGCCAATTCGACCGTGATGCCCAGAACCAGCATGACCAAGATGACAGCCAGGAATCGGCTTGTGTCGTTATCCTTGCGGCCTGTTTGAAGAAGATATCCCAGACCCTTGTCGCCGAAAAGAAGCTCCGCGGCCATGAGCGTGCGCCAGGAAAAGGCCCAACCCTGCTTGAGCCCGGAAATGATGGCCGGAAAGGCGGCCGGTATAATCACCCGCCTGTAAAGTTGAAACCCGGACGCGCCCATGGATCTCGCGGCCCTGATGAGTACAACCGGAACGTGGCGAACCCCAGCCTCCGTTGCAAGGATAACCGAAAGGATTCCCCCCAGAACCACCAGGGAGAATATGGCCTTCTCGCTCGCACCGAACCAGATGACCGCCATGGGAAGCCAACAAATTGTGGGAAGCGTCTGAAGACCCAGCGTCAGGGCGCCGATGGTTCCTTCCATCCATTCAAATCTTGAAATAAAAACACCGATGATAATCCCGCCCCCTACTGCGACAAAGTAG
>JAHFCG010000048.1 GCA_023249615.1 candidate division FCPU426 bacterium
TGTTGGTCGCTGTAGGGGTGGGCGTTGGCGTAAAACTATTCGTCGGTGTGGAGGTTGAAGTGAAGGTATCCGTCGAGGTTCTTGTGGGAGTGAAGGTAGGGGTGTTCGTAGCCGTAAAGGTATTCGTTGGGGTATAGCTGTTGGTCGGAGTGTTGGTATTTGTCCTGGTATGAGTAGGGGTGAAACTGTTTGTGAAGGTCCGGGTGTTCGTGGGCGTGAAGCTGTTGGTTGCGGTAAAGGTGTCCGTCGGGGTGTTGGTGTTCGTGGAAGTATTCGTCGCGGTAAAAGTGTTCGTGGAAGTTCGGGTGTTGGTCCAGGTGAAAGTATCAGTGGGGGTGAGGGTATTGGTGGGGGTGTTGGTATTGGTTTTGGTGTTGGTCGCCGTAAAGGTGTTGGTAAAGGTCCGGGTGTTGGTGGGCGTGAAACTATTTGTGGGGGTAAAGGTTTCGGTTGGAGTGTTGGTGTTGGTTTTGGTGTTGGTCGATGTAAAGGTGTTGGTGAAGGTCCTGGTATGGGTGGGAGTAAAAGTATCCGTCGGGGTACTGGTAACCGTTGGGGTGTTGGTTACCGTAAAGGTATTGGTGAAAGTCCTGGTGGGGCTGGGGGTAAAGGTGGAAGTGGAGGTGGAGGTGTTTGTTTTGGTCGCGGTATTCGTGGGAGTATTCGTCAAGGTGAAGGTGTGGGTTACCGTGAAAGTATGGGTAGGTGTGCGGGTGAAGGTGACGGTCGAGGTGGAAGTTGAGGTACTGGTAACCGTGGAGGTGTTGGTCGAGGTGGAAGTTGAGGTGGAGGTCCGGGTATTGGTTATCGTGTTCGTGTTCAAAGGGGTATTCGTCGAGGTGAAGGTATTGGCGGGAGGCACGGTGACGGTCGAGGTTAATACCACAGGGGTATTGGTATTCGTGGAGGTGTTGGTTCTCGTTGAGGTGTTCGTTGCCGTGAAGGTGGAGGTCGAGGTCCTGGTGGAAGTTGAAGTGGAGGTTGACGTCGAGGTAGCCGTGGAAGTGGAGGTCCTGGTGGAGGTTGACGTCGAGGTACTGGTACCGGTCGCGGTGGACGTGCTGGTGGAGGTCCGGGTGGAAGTCGAAGTGCTGGTCGAGGTGCTCGTGGCGGATCGGGTCGCCGTCGCGGTAGCGGTCGCGGTTGAAGTGGAAGTGGAGGTGCTTGTGGAAGTGCGGGTGGATGTCGCCGTGGAAGTACTCGTGGAAGTTACGGTAAAGGTCCTCGTCACGGTAGCTGTTGAGGTGGAGGTAAAAGTCCGGGTGACGGTGGAGGTATTGGTCCTGGTGTTGGTGGGGGGAGTGCAGGAACTATTGATGGTGAACCCCACGCACTTGACGTCCGTAAAGAGGGTATCCCCGCCGCACCCTATCGTGGCGTCGTTATGGCTTTGGATGCCTACCACTAGGCTGTAGTTGCCGTTGGGATAACCGGAGAGGAGTCCCCCGGTATCAAGCGTAAGAACCCCTGGCCCTCCGCCTATTCCGCAGGAAGGAAAGGTCTTGATATTGGAAAGCATGGCCGTAACGCAGGTTTCCACCGGGCCTATGCAAAAGTGATAGCCGCGGAAGGTCGGCCAACCCCCGGGATTACAACCGCTTCCATCCGCGAGCAAATAATAATCGGTTCCGCTCCGCCGCCTCACCCCCCAGCCGTTCGTCGATACGATGATGTCCTGAAAATCACCGTAATTCCGGACGCCCTGGTTGAAGTTGGCGTCTCCCCAGGGGGATTTAAAATTGCACACGCCCGCGGGAGCGATGGCCATCATGATCGTGAAATCCCCCGCCCCCGCCTTGCAATCCGAAACCTGGACATCCACCGTGGCGGGACAGCCTGGTGAGATGACATTCTTGCTTAAATTTATCGCGCAGATATTTTCTTCTTTAGCCCCGCATTGGGCCCAAAGGGGGGAAAAACCTGAAATCGTATAAAACAAAAAAGGCGCCAAAACCCAAATTAGGCTCGAGGCGAAAAGCTTAAATCGTTTTTTATGGAAGCCGCTCCGTTGCATGGAAAGTTCTCTCTTTAATAAACGGGGGTTAATCCCGAGGAAATTTCATTCCCTCGAACCGGGTTTGTCCTTGAATTGAATAATAAACCTTTTAAAAAAACCCCATATAAGCTTCCTGCAAAATCGATCCCAAATAACCCATGGCGGAGGCAAAGGTTAAAACGTATTATCAGGCGTGGAAATGGAAACCAAATTCCGTTTAACCGTTTAACGAAAACCGGAAAATCAAAGAACCAACGACCTCCGATCGGTTAACATGAACCTTCAAATTTCCAAACAATCATTGAGGCTCCCTTCAAAATGAAAAAAAACAACGCCGGAAAAAAAATCCTTTGGTTTTGTTGGGGCGCCTCTTTTCTACTTTTTATTTTTTTCCATTTTCTGAACCGTCAAAAATTCATTTGGGCCGCTTGGGGTGAGGCCTCAAACGATACTTTCGGAACCAAGGTGGCTCCTGCCGGGGACGTGAACGGGGATGGCTTCGCGGATGCCGCGGTTTGGTCGCCGGGTCACGGAAACGCCGCCGGTAAGGTTTATGTTTTTCTGGGTTCAATCCATGGGCTTTCCAAAACCCCCGCCTGGGCTGTCCAAGGAGAAGGCCCCAGGGATCAATATGGCCATAGCTTCGGTACGGTGGGTGATGTCAACGGGGATGGGTTTGGGGATTTCATCGCGGCCGCCCAAGGGTTTGATAATTCCAAAGCGAAGGACGTTGGCAAGGCCTACCTTTATTTAGGGTCGCCCCAGGGCCTGAGCGCAACCCCGGTTTGGACCAAAACCGGCGAATCGGCCTTTGAGTTACTGGGCGATTGTTCCGGCCCCGCCGGCGACGTCAACCAGGATGGGTTAAATGATGTGGTGGTTGGCGCCTACGGTTTTGACCATTTCCGTGGTATGGCCTATGTCTTTTACGGGGCAAAAAATGGCGGACTGTCCCCCGCTCCCGGCTGGACAGCTTACGGCGAAAATAAGGATGATTGGTTTGGTTATAGCGTGGCTTCCAGCGGTGACATCAGGGGAGACGGTTTTCCCGGTGTTGTGATCGGCGGAAAACAGCACCCCAAGGACAAAATGGAACGCGTGGGAAAAGTTTACGTTTACTACGGTTCCAAAAAAGGCCTTTCCAAAACCCCTTCCTGGACCGCCTCCGGCGAAACCGAAGGGGAACTTTTCGGATGGCGCGCCCTGCCATCGGGGGATATTAAGGGCGACGGCCATAACGGGCTGATCGTCTCGGGTTATATGTACGGCAACCAAATTAAACATTACATTGGAAAGGTCTGTGTTTATTTCAGCACTTCCGAGGGTTTATCCAAGGACGCCTCCTGGACCATGGAGGGCGAAAGCTCCAACTCACTTTTTGGTTACACCATCGCTTCGGGTGATTTTAACCATGACGGTTTTTCAGACGTCATGGTAGGCGCGCCGGGCTACCAGCAGAACCGGGGGAAAATTTATTTATTCCTGGGATCGGCCAAGGGGCTCCCGGAAATCCCCTCCTGGACCATGATGGGTGAAACCGCCGACGAGCGTTTTGGTTCTTACCTCGCCAAGGCCGGTGATGTGAATGGGGACGGCTACCCGGATGTACTCGTGGGAGCCCCGGACAATTCGGAAAAGGGCGACAAGACGGGAAAGGTTTATCTGCTCTACGGCGGAAAAAACGGAAAGTTAGGTGAGTTTCCGCGTTAACCCCAGGGGATAGATTCCCCGCCGGGGTATAAAATTAAATTATGATCCATAAGCATTTTATAAACTTTTCGAAAATTTCATTTTCGAAGAGGGGACCAAAACCTTTTCAAAAGAAAGGGGCTTTCCCCATTCGATTTCCATCTGCCGGGCATCCAATTCCCGGGCCCTCACCATCCTCCGTAAAGAAAACCCGATAATTCTTTCAGCGTAAGGGGTTAATTTTTTATCCCGAAATGACTTTCCATACTTGAGCGGGCTTGGCAGGAGCATCGCGAGGAACGCGCCCTCTTTCGCCGTAAGATCCAATGGTTTTTTATCAAAATAATAGCGGGAAGCCGATTCCATGCCATAAAGGCCTGGCCCAAATTCGGCCGTGTTCAGGTAAATCTCCAATATCCTTTCCTTTCCCAATGATTTCTCCGCTTCGCGCGCGAGAATAAATTCCTCAATTTTTCGTCGAAATGATTTTTTGCGGCTTAAAAGAAGATTTTTAACGACCTGCTGGGTGATCGTGCTGCCGCCCCTTTTAAGACTCAGGGAAACCACGTCATTCTTCACGGCGTTTTGAATCGCCCTAGGCTCATAACCTTCATGCCGGTAGAAACCATCATCCTCGTTCAGAATGACCGCCTCGACCGCCAGATGGGAAATGCCGACCAGGGGAATCCACGAATCCAACCCAAGCTTTTCTCGAATGAAGGAATTTGATTTTAACAACAACACTTTTGCGGGCGAGACAACCTCAACGAAAAAAACGATCCCAAGGATCAACCCCAAAAAAAGAACTCCGCCGACGATTCCCGTCAACCAGTTCTTTACCACTCTCTCTGGGTTCAAGCGTGAATCCATCGGTAACCCTTCCCCGTTCACTTGCTGTTTTTGCCAAAAACCAATACTTCCACCTTGTCCGCCCTGCCGCGGGAATCCACCACGGACACTTCCCATTTCCCAGCCTCGGGACTCCAGTAGAAAAGCTTATCCGGCTTCCCTTGGCTGATCAATTGGCCGTTCAAAAACCAATAAACCTCGTCGACATCCGGCCCCGCCTGAACCGATAAGGTTATTTTCTGGCTTTCCGGGGAAATGCCCGCGGCCAGCTCGTATTTTCCCTGGGATTTCGGGGAGGTTATCCGGGGCTTGAACCTTGAGAAGAAATAAACGCAATCAGGATTGTGGCGCGGGATGGGGGAAAATTTTCCACCGTGGCTTCTTAAGAACCGGGTTACATCCGGGGGCCAGACCTCAAAAAACTTGGAATCATATTCCCCCGATTTACCGGTCATGCAATAACGGCAGACTTCCCTGCCGTCCTTCTTGCGGACCCAAACCCTGCGGTGCGTTGGACAGGGTTGGGCATCGCTCACGCCCGGAATAAATTCATCCTCAATGACATTCTTGCAATCCTCCCCCGCCGGCTGACCCGAGAGGGCGCAAACCTTTCGGATCTTCACCCCGGGCGGTCTTTGGAACCAGGAATCGTTGGACCGCGTGAGCTGGTTGAAAAGATTAATGACCACGGGTGCCGCGGCGTCATGCCCGATCAGGGCGGGCGAACCCTGATTGTTGGCGTTGCCAAGCCAAACCCCAATGGTGTAATCGGGATTGTAACCCACGCACCAGGCGTCCTTGTGTCCAAAGGACGTTCCCGTCTTAAAAGCCACCTTGCCCCGAGTCGGGGAAAATTCCCACGACGCCGGCAAATCGGTTCTTAAAACCTTGGATAGCATTTCCGAAACCAGGTAACAGGATTCCTTGGAAAGAACTTCTTTTCCCTTCACCGGTTCGACACCATGATCTTCCTCAAAAAACACCAGGGGCCTCATCCGTCCGCCGTTTGCCAAGGCGCCATAGAGACGGACCATCTCCTCAACGGCCATGGGGTAAGCGCCCAGAACCACCGAAAGTCCGGGATTCAAGCAGCTTCTTCCGCGTCCGATACAACCGGCCTGTTTAATCCATTCTTCCAACCCGCCCGTTTCCGAAGCCAGGGTCGCTTCCAAACCAACCGCGGGCGTATTCAGGGAAGTCGCTAATGCCTCTTCCGCCGAAATAGGCCCCGTGTATTTTCCTTCATAGTTCACAGGCTTGTAACCGCCATAATCCCGTGGAATATCAAACAATATTCGCTTGGGGGTTATCAATCCCCGGTCGATGGCGATTCCATACAAGAAGGGTTTCAAGGCCGAACCGGGCGAACGCAAAATATTCGCGCCATTGATTTGGCCGCCTTCCGCATCGTGAAAATCCGGGCTTCCCACGTAAGCCAACACCTTCATGGTGTGATTATCAACCATGATGACCGCGCCGTTGTAAACCCCCTGGCTTCGAAGGGTTGAAACGGTCCCGCTTAACATTTGCTGGGCCAATCCCTGCAGATTGGGACGAACCGTAAGGGTCAAAACCCCGGAGGCTTGACCGGATAAGGAAGCGGCGCGGTTCACCAGATGCGGCGCCGGGTCAGGATTCTTAAATCGGCCTTTGGGAAGGAGGGAATGAAAAGCTGCCTCCGCTTCTTTGGGGGAGGTTTTCAGCAAAGGTAGAATTTGGGTTAAAACTTTATTCCTGCCCTCCTTGGCTTTTTCGGGAAACCTGTCCGGCCGCCTCGCCGCGGGGGACCGGGGAAGGCTAATCAAAAGAGCCGTTTCCCCCCAAGAAAGGGATTTGGCCGGCTTGCCGAAATAAAGGAGGGACGCCGCGCCAACCCCCTCAATATTTCCACCCATGGGAACGCTGTTGAGATAAAACTCGAGAATTTGTTTCTTGGAATAACGGGCTTCCAGTTGCATCGCTCGAAAAACCTCAATGACCTTGGCCTTAAAGGTTCGGGGACGCCGATTCATGAGTTTGGCTACCTGCATGGTGATGGTAGAAGCACCTGACACGATTTTACGGTGGGTAATATCCAAAAAAACCGCTCTCACCAAGGCTACAGGGTTCACCCCCAAATGCCAGTTAAACCACTGATCCTCATAAGCGACGAAACCCCGGATAACCTGAGGGGAAATTTCGTCCAGTTTCAGCGGAAGCCGGTACTTACCACTTTTGGAGAGGGTTAACCGAAGCAGTCTCCCGTCGGAAGCCAGGTAGGCGGCGGAATAATCGGTTTTGAGTTTTTCAATGGGAAGTGGTGTCAAACGGAGGAGAAAATAAATCGTTGGCAAAAAAAATAAAAAAACGATAAAGAATTTTCGTGGACTTTCAAAATACCGCTTCATGAATTTATTAAACCGGAGGTTTCATGGTTTTTGGGAATTTTCTTAGTACTTAGCGGGTGCGATATTCAAGGTTTCGCCCGTGTTGGAACGGCCGAAAATCTCCGGATCGTACATCGCCTCCGCGGTCAGACCGGGAACCTGGAAGGACCCGGGAGTAACCGCTCTAACACTATAGGAGAAACTCAGGTCCCCGTTCACATACTTGGAAAAGAGTAATACCCGGTCATCCCGGAAATCCCGATAAGCGGGGTCAAAGGAACATTCGGGGTCAAACTGCAAATTGCCCCTTGAGGAAAGGCGGGGGTTATCCACCTCAAACCCGGCCGGTAAAAGGTCCACAACCACCAGATTATCCAGAGCCTTGGAGGTATTTATCCTTAAAGTTACCACCACCAGCTGGCCCTGTGAAACGGAACCCAGATTAATGGTATTCCCCTTCTCGTCGCGGTATTCGCGGCTGACCGTCAAACCATTTGAAACGGATTCCTTTCCCGATTTTAACTTGGTCCCCTCGGCCATGAGGTGGTAATAAATTTCCTGGTCCCCTGTATTCTTCAGTTCCACTTCCTTGCCCGAAAGCTTCTCGCCCTTCACCACTGCCGTCTCCCCTGAGAGTGCCGTTGGCATCCCCCCTTTGAGGTTCCACTGGGCGGTCAGGGGATAAGCCGCGGTTGAAACCTTCACGGCCCTGCCCAAGGCCAAAAAGCACCAGGCATCCTCCTGGGTTGTTCCAAAAGTGCCATTCTTCAGGTACCTTCCGAATTCAACCAGAAGGTTGGGAATTTCTGGAGATTGTGGATTGGCTTCCGCCAAGGCCAAAAGGTAAAGAGCTCTTTCACGGTTGGGGGAATACCAGTCGCCGTCCAGCACCCTTTGGATGGAACTGGCAAGAAATTTCGGGGGAAGGATTGAAAGCGCCGTGGTTCGGTCGCCCAGGGTTGAATAAGCCAGGGAGAGAAAACATTTATCCGTCACGGAACGATCCTTTACATTCGCCTTAAACGCCGCCATGGATTCCAGATCACTCCTTCCGGCGAGGGCCTTCAAATAAAGGACATAGGCGCTCTCGGGAACTTCCACATTGTTCTTGCGGCGGTCAAGCCTTCCCCCTTTTTGCTTAACCTGAATCGCCCCCAGCCTTTCCAATATCCGGTTCATGACCTCGGCATTCACGGTATAGCCTTGCTTTTGGGCCTCCAACAGGAAATGAGCGACGTAATTCGAAAGGTATTCCGTGCCTTCGGTTTCTCCCGGCCACAGGGCAAACATGCCGTCAGGCAGCTGCATCTTGCTAAGATCGTCGATGGCATCCTGCACGAACATTTCCACCGCGTTGGCCCTGTCGGAAAATCTTCCCGTCAGGAGTCCCATATCCTTGAAGTAAAGAAGGGGGAAGGCTTCGGAAGTCTTTTGTTCGGCGCAGCCATAAGGATAGGCGATCAAATAATCCAGACTTCCCAGGAAGGTCAAGAGGGGGCTCGAGGAAACCGCAAGCCTGATTCGCTGGCCCTCGGGAATAAACCCTCCAGGCACAGATAGAGTTTGGGTGCCCTTGGCGCTTAAGGCCCCGAATTTTATCTCGGTCGATAAAGGGTTCCCCGGCCGGACCGCCAATTCTGTCTCAACCTCAAAGCTGGCGTCGCTCGCGTCGGTAGCCGTTACCTTGAAGTTGGCCTTACCGGCGTGCATCGAAGCCTTGGCATGGAAAAGAATTTGTTTTTGTCCCTCAGGCTCCAGGTTTAATTCCTGTTTCGCCTCCCCGTCTACCGCCACGGGACCTTCCGTTGAAAAAGCGACCTGGATGGCCTTTTTGTTTTTGGTATTGTTGAAGATCAAAACCGGCACATCGAAATGATCACCCGGCGCCAGGAACCGGGGGAAGGAAGGCTCCACCACCACCGGGTCCGCCACCTTGACGTGATAGGCGGAGGCTCCAAACTTGTTGTTCTCCACCCCCAGAGCCATCACCCTCACCTCGCCGTGAAACTTATCGGTCGGGAAATGGTAGGTCACCAATCCATTCTTATCCGCCGTCAATATCCCCGAGAACAAGGCGAAGGATTTCACGCGCTTGGCGGCGATCGGATTCAAATGACGGGAGACAAAGCCCTCGCCCTCGTCACCGCCGACCGCGTCCTTGCGGTCGAGATCCGGCAAGACATCGTCGAAGAGACTCAAGGTGGAGGTGGTCAATCCCCTTTTGCGGTAGAAGTGCTTAAAGGGATCCGGGGTGACAAAGGAAATAATATCCAGGATTCCCTCATCCACTGCGGCCAGGACCACTTTGGTTCCGGGGGTACCCGTATTCAGGGAGACATCAATTCCTTGTCTGGACTTGACCGATTCCGGGGCTTCCCATTTAAACGCGATCTCATGACCGGAGGTGTTGAGATTTAAAGGCGCGATGCCAAAGGAAACCATTGGCATTTTTCGCAAGGATTCATCCGGCTTCCGTACCAATACGCCAACCACATAGACATTCGGGAGGAAGGCCGTTTCAACCACCGGAAGGGACACTACATTCAAGCCGGCCGCCACGGACAAGGTCATGGTGGAAAAGACCTGTTCCCGCTCGACGGTCAAGACCAGTCTTCCCGCGAAGGGCGCGCGAACTTCCAGTTTCGGGATATCCCCCACTTCATACTGGGTCTGGTTCAGGGTCAGGGAAAGTTTTTCCGGATCCTCCATGTTGGTTGATGTTTTTTCCTCGTTCTCCTCCGGCCCTGAAACCGCCACCATGAGGGAACTTCTCATCGTTTCTTCGTTCCCCAAATAAACCGTGTATTCCCCCGGCTTGTCCGGCGTGAAGGTGAATGAGCCCTTTTCATTGATGTCGATTTCCTTGGATTCAATGACCTGTTCATAGAAGGAGGATTCGTAGCCTCTTGAGGACCATCCACTCTTTCGGAAAATGGAATACCAGACCTTGCGCTTGACCAGGATCTGAACCTTTTTAACCTGGGTGGTTTTTCCATCGGAGCTAATGGCCACATATTTAATATGAACCGGCGTCTGGGGAGCCGTTTCCTTGCCCTCAAGGCATTTCAAACCAAGATAATAAGGATAGCGGTGGACCTTGATGACGGCGTTCGCTCCCACCGGTCTTCCGCCCGTGTCCAGCACCTCCGCGTAAACCTCGGCCTGGATCATGGAAGGCGGAAGCAGCGCGATAGGCACTGGCAATTGCACGGAATAGGTACCGGCAGCGTCAGTTGTTCCATCGGGAACTTTCAGACGATCCCCTGCAAAGGAGCGGGTGGAGTCGGAAAAACGAAAACTTTTCCAATCCCTGTGGGTGAATTCCAGGGGGGACAATTGCACCGACGCGCGGACCTTCAAGTTTACCCCGGGAGCCCCAAATAACTGACGGGCTGTCACCTGAAAGGACAATTGTTCGCCCGGGTCCGCGGTTTTCTTGGAGGCCTTCACTTCCACCTTTATCTTATTGGGAATGAATTCTTCGACCTTGATGGTGGTCGAGGCGATATGAACCCCGTTCTCAAGGCCAAGTTCCACCTGCAGTATGCCCGTGGGAATATCCGCCTTGATGGGAAGTTCAAAAGTGGTCATGCCAAAACCGCGAAGATTGGAAACCAGTTTGGCGACCTGGTTTCCGGAAGCGTCCCGGACCGTCAAATTGACGGGCAGGTCCTCGGGAATCCCCATGTTGGCGTGGCGAACCACCGCCGTGAAATTCGCCTTGTCGCCGGGGCGGTAAAGTCCGCGGTCCGAGGTTAAATATCCGTCCCACCCGGAGGAAACGAAAGGATCGCCGGCCACGTCAAACCGGGATTGGTTGATGGGAGCCTGGTCCATTCGTAGGTAGGACCAGTCCGCCCCGCTTTCCCCCACAATGACGAAAGGATTGAAGTTATAGGGATTGTTTTTCCAATTTCTGAACCAGGCCCTGCCTTCAGTATCGGTGTCCTTTTCCTGGATCACCTGGTTGGTATCGGAAAGCATTTGAAGATGGACCCCCGCCTTGGGGGTAAGTTTTGAAATGGAGAGCGCCTGCACCAAAATATCCTCGCCCGAACGCTTGAGGATCATTCCCAGGTCGGTGCAAAGGAAGGAGCGGGAGTCCTGTCCGCCTCCGTTGGACCCATTGAGCGTAACCACAAAAAGCCCCTTATAGGGAGCCTGGTGCCACTTGTTGAAATCCAGGGATGATTCCGTTTCCTGGTTGATTTGACCGCCTGATACCGTAACATTGCCTCCCCAAATATGGACGCCAAGGCCAGCGGTTGAACCGGAATCCGAGGAATAATTATTTGAATAGTTTTCGTCATCCCCTTCATTGGACTGTTCTGCGTACACATGGCTTCTCCGGTAAGCTCGCCTGTTAATGGTCCGGTGGCGGTAAAAATAATTCGGGTAACTGCGCCAGTTTTTCAGGAAATCCACGATGTTGTTCCGGAAAACCTTCTCCACGTTCACATTATAATCATCCAGGTTCATGGTCTTGACCGCGACGATCTTCCCCCCCTCCTCAGGAATCAGTCGCCCTCCATCCGCGAAACGAACATAAGGCTGGATATCCTCAAGCCGAAGGGTGCGGTCAAATTTTTTCTCCAAGGGCTCGCCCGAAATGGCTTTTAAACCTTCCTTGACATGAACCGTGTAATCCGTATTGGGCTCAAACTCGGCCTTCAAAACTGCGTAACAATATTCCGTATCAACCTTGAAGGGCACCGCCGGCTCAATCACCACGTTGTTTCTAACCTGGGTTGAGGAAACCGGCAGGGTAAAGAGAATCGAAATCAGGGAATTCCCTGGAGTATGGTGTAGTTTGATGTCGGTGACATAAAGTTTGGGTTTGGCGGGAAGGGTAATGGTTTTCTCGAATTTATCCCCCAGGGGTTTACCGCAATCCAGACAGGAAAGATCGGGCGCGATAACCACCTTCAAAATCTGGTTTTCTTTATCCCTCTCAAAACCGCCCGCCTTGAAGAAAAACCGGGTGGCAAGGGTCCCTTGTTCCACCTCGAATGAAAGAGCGTTGCTTTCGCGGAATACTGAGAGGTTCCTTTTGAGTTGATTCATGTCCATGGGGTAATTGAATTCCAGTTCCCCCACCAATTCCTTTTCGGTCCCCTTCACCATGTCATAGGTATAGAAAAGCCTGCTGGAAACCACTTTTAATGGTTCGGTGTTAAAAACCGATTTGGCGCTCCCCTGGAGAAAAAGTTGTTTTGACTTTAATCCCCCGGTATCTAAACGAACCCTATAGGTCGTGGCCGGCTTTAGGGCGGCGGCGGGGGTAAAGACCAGTGTGGTGGAATCTTCCAACCTGGTCGATCCGGGAAGGGGGGGATCAATTTGAAAAGCCGAATCCAGGGACCCTGAAACGGAAACATCGCCGGAGAATTTGGCCCGGATCACCGTGTTGGGGGAGGTGAGCATTCCCCGCGGGGTAAAACTGACGATGTGGGTAGTGAAGGTGTTGTAAAGGACGTTGAAAACAATCCAGACGGACCCCAGAACCAGTAGAACCAAAACTGCCTTTCGAACCTTGGGTTGTTTGGCAAGTTTGCTCAAACCCTCCCCTGATGCCTCCCCTTTTTTCAGGACAAAATTGGAAAGTTTTTTAAAAAAAGGTTTTTCCAGAAGAATTTCCAGCTTATCGCTGAAATTTGGAATTTTTCCCTGAACCATTTTCGAGGACCCAAAGGAGTCATAGGCCCAGGCCAACCATAAAATAACCGTTTGAAAGAGCCAAATCCCGCTGTGAAAGTAAAGGGTGAAAGGGATGGGCGCGGCTGAATAAATTATAATCCAGGCTTTGGCGTTTCGATATTTGTGTTCCTTGATTTTTTCCCAGAAAAGATGAAAGAGGCCCGAGAGGCAAAAATGAGCCGTTAAAAACCAGGGGCCATGGGTCGCGACCGTCCCTGAGTCGGGGCCATATTGATAGAAAAAGAAAGCCGCCACCACGTAAAGAAACAAACCCTTGATAAAGTCCTGGGGCAATTTCAGAAAATAAAAACGCGCCTGACTTGTGAGTATGGTGAAAACCAAAATGGCGATAACAAGCTCGAAGGACTCTGAAGTTTGGTAAAAACCGTAAAGGGCCGCCAGTGACGCCAAACCAAACGGGACTTTCATTTTGTAGGGTTTCAACCAGGGGTCCCAGCCCCAAATAACCCCCAAAATCACCACCTGAAATGGCCAGGTCCAATTGCCGTAACCAAGATAAAAATAAGGAAGCATGGGAAGAACGGCGAAAACCAAAAGCGCGATTTGTCCTTTGAGGATTTTGGGGTCTTTCAGCTTTTCCCAAAAAACAAAAACGATTCCGGACAACAAAAGGTGATGAAGGGCCAAAACCGCCTTCCACCCTTCCCCTTTAAGATCATTGACGGGAGGCCAATCGCCATAAATAACATCGGTCCCAAGAAGAAGAGCGAACGCTTTCAGGGCCTCCGGATCTTTCCTGGCGAAATAATAACGGGCCAACGGACTTAACCCAAGGACCGCCATGACATAGCGCCCTTCCCAACCCTTCCAAAGCCCGAGGCCGACGCACAAAACGGCGAAAAGCCAAAGGTAAACCGGCACCGGGATTTTTGAGAGGAATCCGCCCTTTTTGAGTTTAATTCCCCAATATTCCCAGCCCAGGATAATGGCCAAATAAAGGGAGGCCAGAATGGCGGCGATCCACATGACACGAGTGGCTTCGTTATAGGAATGGACCTTGAAATGCCCTTGTTTTGCCAAAAACCCAAAAAGGAAGGATAAAGAAAAATGATCCACCCAGTCATTGGGAAGTTTGAACACCCTGGACCGAAGAAGCCAGCCCAGGATCATGACGGGAATTAAAAAGAAAAGACTGTAGTTTTGGAGAAAGGAAATTAAATGCGGATGATTGGACCAGTTGGTGACCGCGGCGATAAAGAAAAGCAGGAGGGAAAACCCGGCCCAGACCTTGAAAGCCTTTTTCATATCCATACCACTTATCCTTAACGGTGATTCACTATAAGATGGCGTTAAATGAACTCGAAAACATTTTCAAAGATATTGATAATTTTGGGGCTGTCGGGGGCGGCTTTCGCCCAGGAAAACCGGATTCTTTCGATACGTTTGTTGGAAAAGTTGAACCCCACGGATCTGAAAATTCAATCTCCCGCGGGAAAGGGCGTCTGGAACGAAATCAAGCTATCACGGGGCCAATTATGGGTCAACGGAAAAGCCCAAAAGACGGCCTCTTGGGGGTCACAGGACTCCAACCTAAAAATACATGTTCAAAATTTAACGCGGATTTATCCCGGCAAAATCATCCTTAAAATCAAACAGGAAAAAGAAGGCCTAAAACTTTTCATCTTAAACCGGGTTTCAATGGAAAATTACGCGGCCTGCGCCCTCGCCTTCGAATCGGATTTTGATCAAACCCAACCCGAATACCTGAAGGCTTTGGGCGCAGTAATAGGTTTTTATGCCGTTTCACACCTCCATCGGCATCCCGATTACGATCTTTGCGACCTGACCCATTGCCAGGTTTACCAGGGTATGCCCCCCAATTTCGATTTCTGGAGCAAAATGATTTCCGCCAGCCGGGTTTTGTCTTCTTCCCACAATTTTGAACTGGGGTCGTTTTATTTTCATCGTTGTTGCGGGGGAATTCTGGAATCCGCGGAACAGATTTGGGGTGGTCCTAAAAGCCGCGCCCGGACTGGTCCGGATGAATGGAATGGAAAACCTCTTTGCCAGGACGATGGGTTTTATCAATGGACTTCCTCCACGGGGGTTGAAAATGTTGAGGAAACATTAAAAACAATGGCTCAAATCCCCCCTCTTGCCCGCCTGGAGACTTTTGAAATAATCGCAAAAACAACCAATGGCCGGAACAAAACTCTTCGATCCATTTTTATGCTCCCCAACAGGAAAACGAGGGAGATCCGTGAAAATGTTCCTCGTTTCATTTCAGAATTTGGAAAGCATTTTGGATGGCGGATTTTCCCCAGCAACTGGTTTGAGATTCAAAAGGAAGGGAACCTTTTTAAATTCTCAGGCCATGGCCTTGGACATGGAGTTGGACTTTGTCAAACGGGGGCGCTTAAACTCGCCCAGATGGGCTGGACTTGGGAGGAGATTTTAAATTTTTATTTTCCCGGTACTTAAACACCGTTTTCTAAATGGTTGGCCATTGTGAAATTTGTTGGAACCAAGCTACAACTATCACATTCTTACAAGATAACCGCTTATTTCAGGACCAATATTTTGGTTTTGGTGGTGGAGGCCTGTCCCTTGGAATTCACCGTCACGACCAACCAGTAGACGCCGTTGGCCAGGTAGCTTCCCGCGTAGTCCCTCTCATCCCAAAAGAGCGTGTGATTCCCCGAGGTCCCAAAGGTCGACCCCGGCACCGTCGTGGACCAGATCAATCGGCCCGCCATCGAATAGGCCTTGAGCGTGATGACCGCGTTCGGGTCCACCGTGATTGTTTCGGATCCGCCCATCGCGCTGGCTGATGTCCCCGTTCCGCTTCCTGACAAGTTCAGGGACAAGTTCGTCCCGCTTCCCGAAGAAGGGTTCGGAAAGGCCACCACACTGGCCGCCGTCAAGGCGGCGGTTTGGGCCGTTGGTTCCTGGCCCCAAACCAAACTCGCACTGATGTATCCGGTCGCCTTCGAATCGTCCACATAGCTTGAATTCGCCGCGAAGCTCCAGTCGTTCGTCTGGCTCATGTTGCCCCAGTCGCTCTTGTTGAAACGGCTCTGGACCTGAATGGCCTGACCCGGCTGCAGGACCATATTCCCTGTGAAGCTGAAGAGGACATAGTTCGTCTGGCCGCCCAAAGTCGTGGACGGAACCGTGACCTGTACGTTCCCAGTAGCGGTTGATCCGACCGGCATCAAGCCGGCCCAATCGATCCAGGCCTGGGAGGATTGTCCGGTGCAGTCGCAGTTGAACCAATAGCGCACCGTCACGTTGTTCAGGTTCAAGGAAGAAGAACCAGTGTTGACCACCTGGATCTGCGGGTGGGGGCTGTTGGTGGTGGTCGAGGTAACCCCGCTCAAGAGTTGGACCTTGAGGCTTCCGCTGGAGGCTGGAGTATTGGTCCTTGTCGCGGTGGGCGGGACCGGAGTATTCGTTCGGGTCATCGTCGCCGTAGGCGGGACAAGTGTGTTGGTCCTCGTTGCCGTGGCGGTCGGTGGAAAGGCCGTATTCGTCGCGGTTGGAGGAACCGGCGTGCTAGTTCTCGTATTAGTGGGAGGCACAGACGTATTCGTGGCTGTGGGCGGAAAAGCCGTGTTCGTTGCCGTTGGCGGCACTGGTGTGCTTGTCCTGGTATTAGTAGGAGGCGCTGCCGTAAATGTCATCGTCGGCGGTTGTGCCGTGAAGGTCGCCGTTGGCGAGGCCGGAGTATTGGTTGACGTCGCCGTGGGTGGTACCGCCGTGAAGGTGGAGGTCGGAGGCACCGGTGTGCTCGTCCGCGTCGACGTTAGAGTAAAGGTCGCCGTCCCGGTTGGTGTAAAGGAAGGCGTGTTGGTCCGGGAGGGCGTTGCGCTCGGCGGCACCGGCGTATTTGTCCTCGTCGAGGTGAAGGTAGGCGTGTTGGCCGGCTGAGGGATGACCTGAATGGCTTCCACCACCGCGTTGGCGTCCGTACCACCCGTGCTGGCGAACTGGATCGTGATCACTCCCCCGCTGACCGCGACGTTGTTGATCACCTTGTCATCCTGGGCGTTCGCGCCCACCTGGGCGAAGATGTCCAGGTTGGAGATCACCGTGGTCCCGTTGACGGAGACGCTGAAAATACGGGCGCCAGCGGAGGCATTCCCTGAGTAGGTCTCGGCCAGCTTCAGGGTGGCCTGATAGGTTCCGTTCGGCACGTTGAAGGAATAACTGAAACTACTTCCGAAACGCTGGGTGTCATAGAGGGTGGAGTCGGAAGTACCGGAAATGGTTCCGCCCTGGCCGATGGTGGAGCCGCCGCTGAAGTTCGTATCCGCGGACCAAAAATTGCCAAGGAAATCGGTGTAGGAAGGCCCGCCCGCGTTCACCCGCCAAGTGGAGGAGACCACCGGGGTGTTGGTACGGGTGGCGGTGAAGGTCGCGCTCGGGGGCAAAGCCGTGTTGGTGCGCGTAAAGGTCGCCGTGGGAGGCACCGACGTATTGGTTCTGGTCGGAGTATTAGTCGCCCCCGAGGAAGGGCTGAAACTATAAGATTCAAAATTGAACCCGGAACCCGTGAAGGTAAAGAAGATATCGTGCAGGCCCGAGGCCCCGGAAATGGGACAAGAAACGTTCTGCCAAGTCTGGCTTCCGCCGGTGTTAGGTACCGAAAGGGTGCCGATGACTGTGCCCGTGGTGCTGTTCAGGTGGATCTGGATGGTTCCCCCGCTGGACGTGCCAGCGACGCGGGCGCTGAAGCTGGTGGCCCCTGTACTGAAATCCAAGTTCCTCACCTGAATCCACGCGCTGGAGCTGACACCGGTGATGTTCATCCCGCCCTCGGAACAGGACTGTGTCTGAATGCCCGATTCCTTGGCCATCATGACAGCCCGAAGGGTTGAGAAGGGGTTCTGGTTCTTGAGCGCGGCCACTCCGGCAGTGGTTGTCGTCACGAGCGCGAGGGTCCCGTCCGAGTTCACGGTAACCCGGTCCAGATTCACGCTGCGCTGGTAGACCGCGTTGCCGCTACAGGTCAATCCATTCTGCAGGGCCAACGCCCGGTTGTGGTAGGCGATGTAATAGTTGCTCCCAATATTAACGATGGAGGCGTGGTCGTTATTGCCGCAGTTGTTGGGGGGGTTATTGAGCACCGTTCCCCGGTGGGTAAACCCGGTCATGGGATTGCTGCTGGTCATGTAATCGATGCTGGCCGCGGGCGAGGCCGAGAAATCGGTCGAATAAGTGTAATAATAAGTCCCGTTGATCTTGTTCATGAAGGGGGCCTCGAAATAGCGGGGGGCGTTGATCGAGACCGCCGAGCCACTCACGCTGATCATGTCACTGTTCAATTTAATGACCCGGGCATTCCCCGGTCCGCCTCCGCCGAAGTAGAGATAAGCTTGGCCGTCGTCGTCAACGAAGGCCGCGGGATCGAATACATAGGTGATGTTGGTGCCAGGCGTGCTGTTGCTTACAAGGGAGTGACCCAGGGGGTCCGTAAAAGGGCCCGTCGGGCTTGTGCCACGGAAAACCCCGATGCTCCCGCCGCCGTTGCCGTAATAAATATAATAAAAACCGTTTCGAAAAATCGTATCCGGTGCGTAGGTCGACCCTGCCCAATTGGTATCGCTGGAGTGGACAGGTATTCCCTCGTCGGTCCAATTCACAAGATCATCGGATGACATGAGGTAGACGTTATTGATCACATAACTCGTTTGTCCGGTGATGTCGTGGGAACAATAGATGTACATTCGGTTGTTGAACCAGCAGGCGGTGGGATCGGCAGTGTATTGTTGATAGATCAAGGGATTGGCGAACAGGGGCGTACTGAGAAAAAGAAGCGACACCAGGGAAAAAAACAACTTCAAGCGGGATAATCTCCAGCCGAACTGTCTGCCTTTCATG
>JAHFCG010000049.1 GCA_023249615.1 candidate division FCPU426 bacterium
TCTTATTGGCCTGGTAATCCGCGACGTAGACATTGTTGCTCGAGTCGGTTCCCATTCCGATGGGAAAGTTGAACTGTCCGTCCAGGTTCCCGTTTTTGCCCCAGGGAACCGCGGCCGTGATGAAGTCCAGCTGCCAGACCAGATGGGTTAAATCCGATACCAGGACGCTGCCGTTGGCGGCTATCGCCACGCCCCGGGGGTAGCTGAAGGTGTCGCTGTTCAGGGAGGTTGAATCGATCATCTTCACCAGACCGCCATTTTGGTTTAGTTCCTGAACCCTGTGGTTCCCCGCGTCCGCCACATAAATGTTGCCCGAGGCGTCCAGGGCGACCCCGAATGGATTTTTAAAATTTTTACCGGGAGCGCCCGTCATTTGACCCGTTTGATTCCCGTTGGAATCAAACTTTAAAACCAGATTGATGTCCGAATCCGCCACGTAAATGACCCCGCTTCCATCAACCGCCAAGCCGACGGGGTTGGACAGGTTTCCCGTCCAATCCAGGGAATAGGCCGCGGTTTCCACCGCCGGAGCGGGGGCCGAGACCGTCGAAGCCATCGGGGCCAGGGGAACCGCGTTTTTGGTGCAGCCCGTGGAGCCCGCCAGAACCACCGTAACCGCCAGAATCAGGAGTAGATTTTTCATTTCGACACCGCCTTTTTTGTTTTTGGCGATCGAGACCTTTGTTGCCGAATTTCAGGTTTCGTAAATCACCGCGCGTCTATGTGTAAGGCATTTGTGATGCCAGAAACGGTTAATCGTTTTTAACGGGAAAAAGGGTCATTGGAAAAAAGCGGGAATCCCGGGGACGTGTTAAAAGGAATCAAGTGGGTAAGATTGACTCAAAAATAATTTTAAAAAATTCTTCAGGGAACATGACCTGAATCACAAAGATGGCATGGCGAAACCCTTTCCGGAAGGTTAAAAAGTCCATTTTTTCCACAAAAACGCACAAGAAAAGACCCGGCCCACCATTTCATAAGGTTTGAATCTTATCGATTTTCGGTCCTATTATTTATAATCTGTCTCCACGACGCTAAACCACTCTTGAGGTAATTCTTTGAACCCACCAACCCTTTTCCCGGGAATTTTTGGACTTGTCCTTTGTTTTTTCCCATTTTTTCTCCCGTCAGTCCACGCCGCTGAAATCCCGAATTTAGAATCCAAACCCTTTGAATCCAAACTAAAGGAGGACATGGAAGTCGCGGGTGCCTTTCGCGCCAAATTAGCCTATATCGCCGATTACGTCCTGATGGACGCGATCCCCCCGGAAGGCCTCAATAAAACCGCCCTCAAGGATAATCTTCGGGAAACCTGGATATGTTTTTTGGATTACCTCATGGCACTGGATTCCATCAACGCTTCTTTTTCCCCCTTTTTCGCCTCAAAGGAAAAAAACATTGAAAGCGAGGCGTTTAACACCTCTTATTGGATTTTCCTGGCCGAATTCCGTTTCGGGAAAGAATTGATAAAAGCCCTGGAAGGAACCCCCGGCGCCCCGGCGATTCTAAATGAACCCATTCCCGAACTGGGCCTTCCCTGGGGTTCCTTTTCGGAGTTCAAATCCATGGTGGAAGGCGAGAACAGGACCCGCGAAATGGTCCTCAGGGATAGAATTTATTTTTCGTTAGGAACCCAGGACGCGGTTTCCAAGCGGGCTTCCCAAATCAGGGACGACAAAAACGCCATTTTAAAAATGACCCCCGCCGCGAGGCAGAACCTGCCGGCCATGGAAGCTCCGGAAAAAATCTCCAATACCCCTTTTAAACCCTGGTTTCCCTTCGCCGGAAAAATTTCCCCTTGGAACGGTAAAACAACCCTGTGGCGGCCGGGACGGTCTTTTATTTCCACCTCTCAGGTGGAGTTTCTTCTAAAAAAACTGGAACCCGGGGACATTTTGTTTTCCCGGCAGGATTGGCACTTTCCCTCGGTGGGTTTGCCCGGCTATTGGTCCCACGCGGCCCTCTATATTGGGGACGAGGCCTCCCGAAAAACTTTTTTTGACACTCCCGAGGTGGCTGATTTCGTGAAATCCAGGGGCAAGAAAAGCGATTTTGAGAATTTGCTGAAGGAGGAATACAAGGAAAAATATCCACCTTGCCTGGTTCCCGATGGAAAAGGCCATCCCCCGCGGGTCATTGAGGCGGTCCCCGAGGGAGTTCTGTTCAGCTCCGTCGAACATTTCGCCCAGGCCGATTCCCTTTGCGTCCTGCGTCCCTTGGTCACAAAGGGGAACAAGGCGATGGCCCTGTTCCAAGCCTTTCGCTATTTGGGAAAACCTTACGATTTTAATTTCGATTATGAGTCTGATAGCGCCATCGCGGGGTCCGAGGTTCTCTACCGAAGCTACCAGCCCGAAAGCAAATACAAGGGGATGAAATTTCCATTACAGGAAATGCTCGGAAACTACTTTTCGTCCCCCAACGCCATGGTGGGGCAATTCGACCAGCAGTTCGAAACCCCCGATCAGCAATCCGACCTGGTGGTTTTCATTGACGGGGACGAGAAAACGAACCGGGCCGAGTTTACCGGGATGGGAGAATTCCGCCACAGCTGGAAAAGACCCAAATGGAATGTTCCCTTTAACAAACCGTAATTATCCCGGTAACGCTTTTTTCGGTATTATTCGAACTCTTATAAAAACAGCCCTATTGTTGACTGCCGAAAAAGAAAGCGTTTTATGGGTGGTTATTGCACGCTAAAACTTTGATAAGATAACAGCGTCGAAAACAAAACCAACGGAACATAACCATGCGAATCCTGATCATCGATGACGAACCTTCCCTGGTAAAAATCCTCTCGAAATTTCTGGAGCACACCGGCCATGAGGCTTTCCCCGCCCACACGGCCGCCGAAGGCATTGAAAAAACAACCCTTCTAAAACCCGATGTCGTTCTTTTGGATCTTCACCTTCCGGATATGGGGGGGATGGAGGTTCTTGCCAAACTCAATGAAAGTTTTCAATCGGCTTCCGTCATCGTCATCACGGGCGAGGGCTCCGTTGACGCCGCCGTCAAGGCCATTCAAATGGGCGCCGAGGATTTCCTTGAAAAACCCATTGACATGGAAAAGCTGAAAATCGCCATGACCAAAATCGCGGAAAAACGCGGTTTGAAAAAAGAGGTCGCTACCCTCAAGCAGCAACAACGGGACATGTACCGCAAGGATTATTTGTTCCTTACCGACCCGGAAATGCAAAAACTTTATTCCGAGGTGGAGCAGGTGGCGGGCCAGGAAAAGGTGACGGTGATCATCCTGGGCGAAACCGGGACCGGCAAGGAGCATGTGGCGCGCCTTATTCACACCCTTTCCCCCCGTTCCGGAAAACCCTTCGTGGAACTACATTGCGGTTCCCTGCCGGAATCCATCCTGGAATCGGAATTATTCGGCTATGAGCCGGGGGCCTTTACCGACGCGAAACGGCAGAAACAGGGCCTGTTTGAGGAAGCCCAGGGAGGAAGCGTTTTTCTGGATGAAATCGGTGAGTTAACCGCGTCGGTTCAAATGAAACTTTTAAAGGTTTTGGAACAAAAAACGATAAGGCGCCTGGGGGGCAACCGTGAAATCCCGCTCGATGTCCGGATCATTACCGCCACCCACAGGGACCTGGAAAAAGAGGTCAAGGACGGCCGATTCCGCGCCGACCTTTTCTACCGCCTGAACGTGATTCCGTTGAATATTCCGGCTCTTCGGGAAAGACCCAATGACATTGTCCAGTTGGCTAATTTCTTTCTCCAGGAATCCTGCAAGGGGTTTAACAAAAAACTGGCGCTTTTACCCGACGATATGCTGGTTCTTTTGAAAAACTATTCCTGGCCGGGCAATGTCCGCGAATTAAAGCACGTCATTGAACGCCTGGTCATCACCGCCAAGGGAAATACCCTGTCGGCCAAGGACCTGCCGAAGGAAATCCGGGAAGCCAAGGCCGCGCCCCCCGCCGGCAAGGCCGTTTTGAGCCGAAATGAGGCTGAGCTGGAAAATATCAAGCGCGCCCTCATGGAAACCAAGGACAACAAATCCAAAGCCGCCAAAATCCTGGGTGTCACCCGCAAGACCCTGTTCAATAAGATGAAAAAATACAACTTAGAGTAATTTTTAATTCTTAATGCTTAATTCTTAATTTTAATTAAACAAAAAGACCGTCCAAATCGTCCAAAGTTCATGGCCGAAAATACCGTCAAAACCAAGAGTTTCGAATTTTCTTTGCACGTCATGAAGCTTTACCGGCTGCCAAAGCCCCGGGCTATGCCAGGGGCTTAGCCGTGTACCCTGGCCGGGGTCATGCCCCGGCCAGGGTGGCAGCTCGGTCCAAGTACTCGGGAAGAAAATGCAGTCTGTTAAATTTGTTCCGACAGGATTAAATAAATATCGAGGGAGAGCTGTCCCTTGATAAAGAGTTGACCTCCCAACAGGAATATGTTCTTTCCAAGCAACTCCTCCGAGCTGGAACAAGTATCGGAGCAAACGTTCAAGAGGCCCTTGCCGCTCAAAGCCGTAAGGATTTCCTTCACAAAATGTCCGTGGCAGCCAAGGAAGCGCGCGAAACCCTTTATTGGCTAGAGCTTTTAGAAGCCTCTGGTTGGTCAAAACCCAACCTGAACGAAACCTTAAAATTCTCACATGAGTTGGTCAAGCTCTTGACCGCCATCGTCAAAACCACCAGCCTCCCCAAGCCGGTAATAAAAAATTACCCCCATTTCATCCATTTGAAAAAGTAATGAAAAATGGGGACGTCCCCATGCTCATTTATTTATCCAGGTAATGCATGGGGGAGAATTTAAAATTCAAAATTGCCTCTGGGTAATAACTACCCACGGGGCAAATAATCCCTTTTCCCATCAGTCTTTATTCCCAAAACCCCTTTAATTCACTGCCTGCTTTCTGGCATCACCCTTGCTTTAAGTCATGGTGTCGTTAACACCCAACCGCGAGGGGCACCATGTTAAAAGAACTCTTATCCTCCGAACTTCACCTCCCGGTTATTCCCTGTTCCATGGATCTGGCCCAGTACTTTCAAAAATTCATCAAACATTGGGCGGGAATGGAAGTGGAATACCTGGGCCAGGCCCCGGACGGGCCTGTGGAAATGCCCGTCGAAATGACCATCCGTTGGAAGGGCGCCGTTGCCGGCACCCTGGTCATCCGCGCCTATGGCGATTTCCTGAAATGGCTCATGGAAAGCCGGGATTACAAACCCCTGAACCTTTGCACGGGAAAGGAAATTTTCCACGAAATGGGCTCCCTTTACTGCGTTTTCCTGATCCAGCATTTTTGGATCTCCGAAGCCTCCGAATTGGGGCTTTTGTTTCCCCGCGCCTCTTCCACGGGTGATTGGCCCCGCCGGGAACCCGATTCCACCTGCGGAATCCTGGTCGCCAACAACCCGGTCGAGATTCGTTTGTGGCTGGATTAACCGCCTGGTTTGGTATTTAAATTCAAGGAGGACTTATGTTTTACCAACTCTCTGCGCCTGAAATGCCGGCCACCGTCTTCCCCCGCTTCATGGACATGGCGAAAATTTTCGAAAAACTCCTGGGCTATTGGTCCGAACCAAGGGTGGAATATTTGGGGTCCGCGGCCGACTACGACCCCGCCCTTTCGGTCGAAAAAACCATCAAGTGGAATGGTTCCTTCCAGGGAACCGTTTCCTTCCGGTTCTCGCGGAAATTCCAGTTTTGGCTCCTGAACCGGATGGAGAGCCGCGCGAAGGGCCCCCTGGCGGAAATGGATCTCATGGACGAAATCCCGTCAACCTTTTGTGTTCAACTGGTGGACCGTTTTTGGGGGCGGGAGGTTTTCAAAATGGGCCCCCTGACGTCCCGCGGATCAGGGAAGAACCCAATGGAAAAAACACAATCCTCCTGCGCGGTTTTGGTGGATGGCCACCGTGTCGAAATAAGACTGTGGGTGGATTAGTCATGAACCTCGATTCCAGCCCCCTGGCAAGGACAGGAATAAAGTATTCAGGAGTGAAAACCATGTTTCAACCCAGCCCAAAAACCACCCATCCTGTCGACCTCGGTGCCCCCTTTGAGAAAATTATTCGGTCCTGGGGAGCTGAAAAGATTCAACTCTTAGAATTGGATCTCTCCAAAAAGACCTATCTCCCCATGGAAAGAATGGTTCTTTTGTCGGGCAGCCTGGTGGGAACCCTTGTCCTGAGAAGCTCCCGAAATTTCACCATTTGGATTCAAAAACAGAGGGAGGAAACCTCCCCGGAACAATATTCCGAACCGGAGATTTTCGACGAGCTGGTTTCCCTTTATGGCCTTTACCTTTTCCACGAATTCTGGAAACCGGACTCTTTTCAAATCGGGCCCATCAACCCTTTTCTGTCGGTTCCAATGGATTGGCCGGAGAAAACGCCGGAAAATTCTTGCGCTTTGTTGGTGGAGGGGCATCGGGTAGAGATGAGGCTGTGGTTAAAAAACTAATTCTTAATTTTGAGTTTTGAACTCTTAATTAACTTCCTTTAAAAATTATTTTTCGTCGAGGATTTTCCTGATTTCCCTTCCCAACTGTTCCAGTTCGAAGGGCTTTTGAATCAGGTTGATGTTGGCCCCCAGAATTCCATGCTGGGATAAAATTTCCTTCGGATAACCCGAAACAAACAGGGTCTTCATTTTCGGCCTGGTTTTATGAAGTTCATCCGCCAATTCCTTGCCGTTCATTTTGGGCATGACCGTATCCGTCAGTAAAAGGTCAATTTTCTCCTTCACTTCCCAGGCCTTTTTAACAGCCTCGATCCCGTTGGCCGCCTCCAAAATTTTGTACCCGTAACTTCCAAGGGTCCTGACCAAAATTTTGCGGACTGGATCCTCATCCTCCACCACCAAAATAGTTTCAGTTCCCTGGGGGATGAGGGATATCTGTTTGGGTTTTACGGCAAACCCTTCCACGGACACCATGGCGGGGAAATATATGGCAAAAGTCGTTCCCATACCGGGCTTACTATGAACAAAAATATGGCCGCTCCATTTCGTGACGATTCCATAAACCGAAGCCAGGCCCAGCCCGGTCCCTTTGCCGGCCTTTGTGGTGAAAAATGGCTCAAAGATATGTTTTTGAATTTCAGGGCCCATCCCATGACCCGTATCCGTCACGTTGAGCCGGACATAAGTACCCTTGGGAAGGGTCGGTTTTTCCTCCAATTCCAACGCGTCCATCCCGATATTTTTCGTCTCAAGGATCAAGTGGCCGCCGTCCGGCATGGCATCCCTGGCGTTCAACACCAGGTTTAAAATGACCTGCTGGATTTGGCCGGTGTCCGCCAGAATGGGTAGAATTTCCTTGTGCTGGATTATCTTCAACTCCACATTGGCGTCGATTAAACGTTTCAACATTTTGCTCATCTCGCCGGTAAGGTCGTTTAAATTAATCGGCAGGGGGTTTACCACTTGTTTTTGCCCGAAAACCAGGAGCTGTTTGGTCAATTCAGCGCCTCGTTTCACGGCCTTTTGAATTTCTTCCACTTCATCTCGGTGCGGGCTTTCCCTTTCCAGGCTTCCCAATAAAAATTCCGAATTCCCCCCGATAACACTCAAAAGATTGTTGAAATCGTGGGCCACGCCTCCCGCCAAACGGCCGATGGCGTTCATTTTTTCCACCAAGCGCATTTTTTCCTCATGTTTTTTGAGGGAATCCTCCGCCTTTTTGCGCTCGGAAATATCACGAACGATCGCCGACACGCCTGTTTTTTTCCCGGAGGCGTCCTTGGTGGCAAACAAGGCGACGGAAACGTCCACCCTTTCCCCATTTTTTTTAACCCGCACCGTCTCAAAATTGGTAAGGCTTTCCCCTAACAGACCCTTTTCCTGCATTTCGGCAATTTCCTGGAGTTTGTCCTCCGGGGTTAATTTTTTAAAGGATTTTCCAATTATTTCATCCGCGGTATAACCGAATAATTTTTCCGCGCCCCGGTTCCAGCTGACCACCATTCCCTCCATGTCCCCGGAAATAACCGCGTCGGGTGTTTGCTCCAAAATGGTCGCGAATTGGTTTTGGATTTCTTCGGATTTTCGCCTATCCGTAATATCAACCGCCATGGCCATCATTCCCTGAAAACGGCCTTCCGCGTCAAGAAGTTTGGTGTTGTACCATTCACAAACAAGAATTGATCTTTTCTTTCCGCGGTTCTCGCGGACCGTTTTTTTGGGAACCTCAAAACCATCCTTAATTTTTTTCATGTTTTTATTTATTTCATCCGCTTCAGAATCGGCAAAAAGGAACCCGGGCGATTTTCCCTCCACTTCTTTGAAGCTGTACCCGAACATTTTTTCCGCGGCGGGGTTCCAATAGGTAAAAAGAAAATTCTGGTCCATCAGGACGCACGCGATGGGCATGTTTGCCATTTGAAGCTGAAGCCTTTCCAACAGCTGGTCTCTTTCATCCTGAAGCATGGTCTTGACGGCCTTGGATTTTTCCCTTTCGCTGATATCCCTGGCGATGACGGATGCCCGGACCACCTGTCCTTGGGCGTCCTTGATCGGGGACAAGCTCAAGGAAATAATAATGGGCTGGTCGTTTTTATTTTTGTGAGTCGTCACAATGTGGGAAACCGGGTGGCCATTTCTGGCCTTTTCCAAAAGATCATTAAATTCCACCCGGTCCTTGGGGGGGATAATCAGGTTAATATGGCGGCCGCCGATTTCATGCGCCTCAAAACCGTAAATTCGCATGGCGCCCGGGTTCCAGCTTAAAATCGCCCCGTCAAAACCCACGGTATAAATGGCGTCATTGGAGGATTCCACGATGGAAGCGAGGCGCAGGTTGGTTCTTTCGGCGTTTTTTCTTTCGGTCACATCGCGGTAATTGACCACAATGCCATGAAAATCAGGATTCTGGAAAAGATGGCTTTTACCCGAAGCCTCAACCACCTTCCAGGACCCATCCTTGTGCCGGGCCTGGAACTCATCCGCCAATACAAGGCCCGGATTTTTTACCAGCTTTTCAAATAATTTTTTAATCCGGTAAATATCCTCAGGGTGGATCAAATCAAAGACACTGGTATTGATTTTGTCCCCGGGTTCATACCCCAGAATCCTTTTTACGGAAGGGCTGGAATAATGAATGTTCCCGTCGGTTTCAAAAATGGCGACCCCGTCCAGGGCGTTTTCAAGGACCGCGCGAAAGAATTCCTCACGCCGGCGCAGAAGTTCATTGGACTTTTTATTCTCGGCCGCGTGAAGAATGGAACGTTCCAACAGCGGGGGTTCCAATTTGTTTTTCCAAAGAAAATCAGCGGCTCCCTGTTTTGCCGCTTCCTCCTCCGCCCCCTCGTCGCCTGGCCCGCCAAGTAAAACAAAGGGCGTTGAACTGCCTTTTTGACTTGCTTCCCACATAAAATCCGAACCGCCCTTGCCATTCAAGCGGTACCCCAGGAGACAAACGTCGTAATCCCCCTTCAGGATCCTTTCCATTCCCTGTTCGTAAGTAGAAACACGTTCAAATTTAAAAGGGTTTCCGCGGAGCCCCGAAAGCATGACTTTGAGAACCAGGTAATCATCGGTGTTCTCCTCAACGATCAAAATTCGTGCGGTTTTCTTAACCATGGGGAAAACCTTTCGGTTTCAGGTGTTTAAAGTTGAAAATAGGGGAATGGTCCATGAAAATATTTTTTCGATTCGTTTCAGGATCCGAGCCACCGCCACAGAAACGAACGGTTGTTTGAGATCTCTTATGGGTCCCTATTTTAACATCCATCTGAACCAGGCTGAAATTTATCGGGGAAAAATTCCGTTAGGAAATATGAGGGTCATTTAAAGTGCGTTTTTTTAAGTGTTCAGGGGCCCATGGGTAAAAATTACTCAAACTTGGTTTAACAATAATCTGAGTTTAATTAATTTGTTCACCGCATGGAATAGGCCCTTTTCCAACCGCAGCCAAATCATTTTTCCGGTTTCTGGATGGCGCAGTTGGTCCCCCGCCTTAAAAGAATCGTCAAAATTAAACAGGGAAATGAGAAAATAATGACAAAGGCCTACCGATCAAGCGTCTCCCGTATTTTTTGGGTTAGCACCTGGGATGAAAAAGGCTTTTCCAGTAAACTCGTTATGGAGGAAAGCTCTCCCTGGCGGGATAGTATCTCGTAGGGATATCCGGAAATAAAAAGGACCCGCATCCCGGGTTTGATTATTTTTAAACGGTCGGCCAGTTCCTTCCCGCTCATTTTGGGCATCACCATGTCGGTCAACAACAGGTCTATGGGTTCTTTAAAGTTTTCGGCTTTTTCCAGGGCATCTTTTCCATTCGCGGCCTCCAAAATCCGGTAACCTTTCCCCGCGAGGGTTTTGACGATGATTCTCCGAACCGCTTCCTCGTCCTCCGCCACCAGAACGGTTTCCTTTCCTTTGAGGTCAGGTGAAACCGCCTCGATGACGGGTTTCGGAAAGGACCGTTCCACCGCCGGAAAATACACCGCGACCTGGGTCCCAAAATCAGGGGCGGTGCTCAGGACGATATGCCCTTTAAAATGTTTGACGATGCCATAAACCGTGGCCAATCCCAGTCCTGTACCCATTTCCCCTTTCGTGGTGAAAAATGGCTCAAAGATGTGTTTTTTAATCTCCTCAGTCATGCCGGTCCCCGTGTCCCTTACCGAAAGCCGGACATAGTTTCCGGGGGGAACCTTCGCCCCGTTTTCCTGGATAGCAACTTCCACATTTTGGGTTTCGATCACCAGTTTCCCCCCATGGGGCATGGCGTCCCTGGCGTTCAAAACCAGGTTCAAGATGACCTGCTCCAGCTGAACCTGGTCGGCTTGGATGTCCTTTAGTTCCTTGTCATGGAACATCAGCAGTTCAATATGATCGTAAACCAACCGCCTCAACATGTTGTTCATCCGGGAGGACACCTCTTTTAAATTGAGGGAAACAGGGTTGGAAACCTGTTTTTTTCCAAAGACCAAAAGTTGATGGATTAAATCCGTTCCCCGTTGAACCGCTTCCTGAATTTCCTCCAGTTCACCCCGAGCGGGATCCTTTTCCGGTATTTTATCAAGAAGAAATTCGCTGTTTCCCTTAACAACGCTTAAAAGATTGTTGAAATCATGCGCCACGCTGCCCGCCAGGCGCCCGATAGCCTCCATTTTTTGGGCCACACGCAATTGCGCCTCCTTCTGGCGGTAGGCATCCTCGGCTTTTTTCTGTTCCGTGATGTCCCGGAGGATCCCGCCCTTTCCGATAACCACCCCTTTCGCGTCGCGTATAGGGGTCAAAGTTAAGGAAACATTTATCTCATGTCCTTTTTTATGAAGCCGGACAGTTTCAAATTGAATAATCGAACTTCCCTTTTGCATTTGTTCGTATCGATCCATCGATTCTTGCCGCATTCCCTCCGGAACGAGGGTTTCGACAAATTGGACGAAGGTTTTTCCAATCATTTCCTCCGGGGAGAATCCGAAAATGTTTTCCGCCCCCTTGTTCCAACTGGTGACGGAGCCTTCATTCGTGAAGCCGATAATGGCATCATCGGAGGAATTCACGATGGCCGCCAGGAACCCCGCGGCCTTTTCGGCTTTTTTCCGCTCGGAAATATCCTGGATTACCCCCCCCTGCCCGATGACTTCCCCCTTGGCGTCGTAGATGGGCGTGAGAGTCATGGAAACAAATATCCTTTCCCCCTTTTTATTGCACCGCTCGGTTTCAATCTTCAAAATCTCCGTTTTATTCCTCAAACTATTGAACCTCTTCCCCGTCTCTTTTTGAAGCTCCTCCGGAACGACAGACCTGACATATTTCCGGAAAGGTTGGCCGATCATTTCCTCGGCGGAAAAGCCGAAAATTATCTCGGCGCCTTTGTTCCAATTCATGATGATCCCCTCGTTCGTGAAACCAATAATTCCGTCATTCGCGGATTTCACCATCGCCACGAGAAAAGCCGCGGCCTTTTCAACTTTTTTCCGTTCCGTAACGTCCCGGGCCACCATCATGGCGGCGGAACGTCCCATAAAGGTAATGGGGACGCACATGACCTCCACGTCAACCTGGGTCCCATCCGGGCGGCGGATAATCCCCTCCAGATTTTGACCTTTTAAAACATTCCTTAAACACGCCTGAATCAAGGCCAATGTGTTTGAAAAATCCCGGCAGTCAAGAATGTCCCCGATGGAACGGCCCAGGATTTCGGAGTGGTCGCCTCCTAATAAACGACCCAGAGCCCCGTTGGCAAAAAGAATTTGTTCATTTTCCGAAACCACGAAAATCGCGTCAGTGGATTCCTCCACCAGCCGCTTGTACCTATCCTCGCTTTCCAAGAGGGCCTGTTCAATTTTTTTCCGGGCTGTGACGTCCCTCGCGATAACCACCAGCCGGAGAATTTTTCCGGAGGGGTCCATCACGGGAGAAACCGTCAGTGTCACGTAAAGATGCCCTGAAACCCTTTTCAGGCGCACCACCTCGTAGTTATAAACCGGCTCGCCCCTTTTCCCCTTTTCCAGGGCATGGCTTATCTCGCGGCCCCGTTCCGGGTCGATGATCAGGTTCAAGGGTTCTCCCACCGCCTCAATTGCCGCATATCCGAATATTTTTTCAGCGCCCGAGTTCCACCCCGAAATGATCCCTTCCAGGGTCACGTTTATGACCGCGTCCCCGCAGCTCTCGACGATGGTGGACAATTGGGAACGGATTTCCTCGGCTTTAAGTCGTTCGCTGATATCCCGAATTGAGGCGAGAACCAAAGTTTCACGGTTGACATTGACCGTCCCCAAAGTCATTTCCACGGGGAATCGGTTGCCGCTTTTATGGGTCCCCCACCAGTCCAGGTCCGCCCCCAACAACTTCACCCGGGGATCACCAAGGGTTCCTTCCCCCAATTCCGCGGGTCCCGCTTTTTTATTTTTTTGTATAAAATCCCCAATGCTTTTTCCCAAAAGATCGAAACGCTTTAGTCCGAATAGATTTTCAAATTCCCCGTTAACCAGCCTTATTTTATTATCACGGCTCAATAGAACCACCGCGTCAGGCACCGTTTCCAGCAATTCCAAAAACTGATTCTCCGCTTTCTTTTTTTCCTCCGACCGTTGGTTGAGCAATCGGGTCTGGCTCCAAACGGCGATAAAACCAATGGCGGTTCCGATTACGATCGTAATAGCGGTTCCCTCAGGCAAGCCGAACCAGCCGGATTCCAACCCCTTCAATTTCAGCCAACCCAGGATAATCGGCATCGCGAACACGATCTTTAATAAACGCCGGCCCATTTCCGCCCCTTCCCGGATAGGTAGAAATTCCCTCAGGAACCCCTCCTCCGGCTTGGAGAGCAGGGCTCCCAGGGCAAGGAAAAGACAAAATAAAGAATGGACATGGAGTTTCGTGGATTCGAAAGGTAAACCGAAAATGTCATGCGCCCCATAAATCCAGCAGGACAATGTGTAAAAATTAAAGGCAAAAACCAGGGCAAAAAGAAAATGACGGATGGAAATCCAAATGTTTTGTTTCTCGTTGAATAAAAGCATCCCAAACCCAAGCAACACCAAATTAAAAGCGACTCGTAAACCCATTGGGCCCGCCGGCAAAACTTTTTCCGGCCCGAGGTCCAAAATGGTTTTATTCAAAGAAAAGTTTAAAAAATAATGGGCTTCGCTCAAAGGCAAAATAAATGAACCTATCAAAATGGCGCCCCAGGCAAACACCTTCGAAGCCAAAACTCTTCCCCGGCCTTCACGAAAATAAAATGAGAAATTTCTTGGCAGCGCGAACCAAAGACTTGTCCCCAGAAAAAAATGAGTCAATGCGAAGAAATACCCATGGTCGAAAAATTTCCGGTTTTCCGACACCGAATCGAACCCATGGAAAAGAAAAAGGGTTCCCCAAAACAAAAGGAAAACCTCTATCGAGTTCCGCCGAAGGTTTTTCAAAAAAAGGTATTTATTTTCAGTTTTATTGTCACCAGTCATGACAGCTCCAAGGAAGTTTTAGTTGGGTGAAAAGCCGACTGGCAGGTCAGGGAAACTGGGATGTAGGTTAAACGAAAACCTAAAATGGCCGTCTTGACAAAAACGGCTTAAAACATGGTGTTTTAAAGTTAAAACATTTTAGTTAAATTTACCCCTGGTTTAACCCAAAAGCAAGCTTTTATGCCAAAAATCCCCCATTCGGCTCCTTTTCAAACCTATTTAGGACCGATCCAACGAAGGGTTTAATGACTTAAATTATGGGTCGGATCTAAAAACAAACCCCTATTTTCAATCACGCCCATGGAAAAACTAAAAAATTCTTCTCCATCTGGACATTGATTTCTTTATTACTTATGTTTTAGACAAAGGAAAAAAATGGCAAAAGAAACCATTCGTCAAATTACGCGGATCATCAAGGGCCAAAACACCTCGGACGGGGCCGGAGTTAAAATTAAAAGAATCATCGGCACGGGGGAATTAAACCAGCTGGATCCCTTTTTGCTTCTGGATGAGTTCAAAAATGACAACCCGGACGACTACGCGGCGGGATTTCCCGACCATCCCCACCGGGGCTTTGAAACTATCACCTACATGATGGCGGGCGCCTTCACCCACCGGGACTCCCGGGGCAACGAGGGCCATTTAACCTCCGGATCCGTCCAATGGATGACCGCGGGAAAGGGCATTATCCATAGCGAGATGCCGGAACAAACCGACGGGCTCGCCTGGGGTTACCAGCTTTGGCTGAACCTTCCCAAAAAGTTAAAAATGATGGAACCCCAATACCAGGACCTGGCGTCGGAAACTTTGCCCGTCGTGGAAAAAACCGGGATAAGGGTTAAGGTTTTGGCGGGTGAATACGGGGGGGTCCAAAGCCCGGGCAAATCCTTTATCCCTTTTACCTACCTTGATGTTCAACTTGATCCCGGAACGTTTATTTTCCTACCCGCCCCTCCCGACCAAAATGCTTTTATTTATGTTATCAAGGGAAAGGTCGAAACCGGACCCGAAACGAATTTTAGGGAAGTTAAAAACGGTTTTTTGGGCGTTTGGGGGGAGGGAGAAACGGTTCTAATAAAAAACGGGGGAAATGAAAAGACTCATCTGCTCTTTGCTTCGGCCCAAAAAATAAATGAGCCTGTCGCCCGGGGCGGGCCCTTCGTGATGAACACCATGGGCGAGGTCAAACAGGCCTTTTATGACTACCAAACAGGAAACTTTTTAAAACCTTAAATTTGAGGCAACCGCCGATAAAATCCGATAACCAAACGCCGATAAAGAATTTTTTCTTCAACCCATCCATGTTTTATCGGCAGTTATCGGCGGCTAAATAGTTTTTCGCCTGTTCTTTTAAAAAGCCTTCGCGCAGTTCGGGCAAGACAACCGGCTGGAGTACCAATGCCCGCCCTGCCGGACATAATCGGGAAACATTTCCAAAACCAATTCAACCTTGCAATCGGGACAAAGATATCCTTTGGGCAAACCCACCTCCTCCCTCAACTTCACGGCGTCCAATTTGTCTTCCTTAACCTGGAGCTTATAGGAAACGACCGGCCCCTTGACATCCAATTGGGTCACCAAACCCTTGATCTTGCTTAAGATTTGCCGGGGGGTGTAAAACCCCTTGACCGTGTAATCGTTGGCCCCCATTTCCAGGGCTTTTTTGATGTCCTTTTGTTCCCCCATGACGGAAAAAATAATGACGGGTATGTCCTTGGTGGCGTCGGTTTCCCGGATCAACCGCAGAACCTCAAAACCATCCAGCTTGGGCAATCCCAAATCCAGCAAAATCAGGTTTGGTTTTTTGGTCCGGGCCAGTTCCCAGCCTTCCTCCCCGTCAACCGCCAAAATCACCGAGTAACCGTCGCTCACGAGGACATCCTCGTAAACATTCCGGAATCCCTCCTGGTCCTCCACGATTAAAACCGTTCCTTTTTGACTCATGCCTGGGCTCCTTCTCCCTCAATCAATTTTGGCAGTTCCAAACGAAAACAGCTTCCTTTTCCGATTTGGGACCTGACCACAATGTCTCCCTTTTGAAGCTTCATAAAACTTCTCGCGATATAAAGACCCAGGCCTGCTCCCGCCCGGCCCGCTTCCTTCCCCAACATCCGGCTCTTGGTGAAAAGTTTTTCCATCGTCTCATCCGACATTCCGATCCCGGTATCCTCAACCTCGATCACGCCCTTTTCCGGTTCATTTTCCACCCGGATGGAAATGGTGCCTTTATCGGTGCACTTGAGGGCGTTATTGAGGACATTGCGCAGGGTTTCCACCGTCTTGTCCTTGTCCGCCATGATCATAAAATCACTGTCCATTCCTTCCAACCGCAAACTTAAACCCTTTCGGCGGATCGAGGCTTCGTAATCCCGGACGGAAATTTCCACCACTTGTTTGATGGAAACGGGTTTCAAATCCACGGCGATGACCCCCCTTTCGATTTTCGAGGCGCTTAAAAGGTCGGAGATCAGCCGGTAATTGTCCTGGCCGATCCCCTTCATGCTTTCGAGGTATTTCTTTTGCCTCGGGGTCAACTCCCCCGCCACCCCTTCCAGCATATTTTCAATGTAACCGTTGATTTCGGCCACAGGGGTTTTCAATTGGTGGGAAACCACTGAAATGAGGCCCAATTTCATCTCATCCACGTTTTGCAATTTACCGACGAATGTATTGAAGGATTCGGAAACCTCCCCAATTTCATCCGTCCCGTGCACTTGTAACCGTTTCGTCAAATCCCCCTCGCCCCTGGCGATATCCTTCATGCGGTCCACGACCTGGCGGAGGGGTTCGGAAACATACTTTTGAAGCCGGGAGGCGACGAGAAAGGAAACCAGGAACGAAAAAACCCAAACCAGGATGGTCATGGTGGTATAGCTGGAAACCCGTGAATCCATCTCCTTCATGTCGGATTCCAGGAAAAGGACGCCGGCGGTTTCCCTGCCCGACAGGATTACATGATAAAGTTTCGCGGATAGGGGAGTAATCTCGTTTTTCTCCACCCTTTCGGCCGGCCCAAGGGCCTGAATTTCCCGCTGATTGTCGGGAAAACGGGCGAAGACTTTTCCCTGGGCGTCATAGAGGCAGGCTGAAAGAATATGGGGGTTGGTTTTAAGGGTGTTGAGGATATCCTGCGCCGTTTTCGGGTCGTTGAAACTTAAGGCCGCGTTGCTGTTGTCCCCCACCAGCTGGGCCAAATTGGAAAGGTTTTTCAGCATGATTTTGGGGAAGGTTTCCCTCTCATACAAAATAAACATCAAACAAGCCGGAAGCAGGGCGATGGAGGCGGAAGCCACCGCGATGAGGATGATCTTTTGTTTTAACCTCAAATTTTTGAAATCAATTTTCATGGTTGGCGTTCCGGTTTGAAAATTTTGGAGACCTGAAGCAGTTTCGCGCTTATTTCAAGTTTGGCTTTTTTCGCGGCCTTCACATTGACCACCAACCCGATTCTTTTTCCCGCCTGGTTGAACATAATCATGCCTCCCAGGAGGGGAAATTTCTCAATTTCAGAAACGGTGAGAACGCTGGAGCCCTGGAGAGAGGAGAGGATTTGAAGCGCCCGGGGCTTTTCGGAATAAGCGATGAAAAGAATCTGGCATTTTCTTAAACGTTCGGCCTGGCCCGTTTCAAACCGGTCGAAACGAAGCACCGTAATGGGGTGTTGCCCGACGATTTTTCCCTCCACCACCTCATCGAGGGCCTCGCCGAAAGGATCCTCACCCAGGACCCCGATATTCAAGGGGGACTTTTCGTTTTCGAAGGCATTGGCGGGCCATCCGACGAATTTGGCGAAGTTAAACAGGTAGGCGGATTTTACGCTGTATTCGGAAATGCCCGCGCCTCTTGCAGGTAAAAAACAGGCCAAGGCGAGAAGGACCGCGTAGGGTTTAATCCGTTTCATGACTTTCCTTTAAAAACCAATCAAAATTAATAACGGACGGTTAACTGGCCGTAAAAACTTGGCGGGATATTGACGGCCGGCACCCCGTAGGATCGAAGCGTTTCGGAATAGGTCCCCTCCAGATCCTGTCCCCAGACGGCGATTTCCAGGTTATCCGTGGCCTTCCAGGTTGTCCCCAAATCCCAGCGGCCATGGGCCTTCGTCACCGGGACGATGGTGTTCGGGTCATGGAGATAGGTAACATCCGTAAGATAAAGGGCTGTGTTTATTTCCCAACCCCCCGCTGGTTCAACCGTCACCCTGGCGTTTAGGAGGTGGTGCGGGGGAACCGCGCCCAATTCCTCATTGGAGGCTTTGACCATGTTCTGGTCATAATCCTGGAAGGTATAGCCCAGGAGCAGATGAACATTCGAGGCGGGATCCCATTTGGCGCAGACTTCCGCCCCATAAATGTCGCCTGTACCAGCGTTTTGCTGTTGATAGAAGGGGAGGCCGAAACTGTTCGTGAAAAACCCTCCCGCCGGTGTGGGGGTATCCGCCTGGGGATAACCGAACCAGACCAATTGTTCGTAGTGATTGAAAAACGCCGCGAAATCGAGGCAGGTTTCCCTGGAAGGATTGGTTCGGAACCCCAATTCATAGGAAACAAG
>JAHFCG010000050.1 GCA_023249615.1 candidate division FCPU426 bacterium
ACACCAAGCCCCACAGCAACCCCTTCGCCCACCGCCACCCCCTCCCGAACCCCCACAAACAGTCCCACGATTACTCCGACCTCTTCCGCCACCAAAACCCCAACCCTTTCACCCACAAAAACCCCTTCCATGACGCCCACTCAAACCCCCACCCGAACACCCACCCCTACCGCCACCAACAGCCCCACCGTCACTCCTACCCCCACCATTACTTTTACGCCCACCATCACTTACACCCCCACCAATACCTCTACCTTTCCAACGGATTGCGGGGCTTTTAAAATTTCAAATAATTATTTCTCGCCCAGTCAGGGTCCGGTTTCCATTTATGTGGTGTTCTGCAGTGACTATAGGGGGCCCTATTCCTTGAAAATTTATAACTCGGCGGGGGAACATATCCGAACCCTGGATGAACGTCCCGTGACCGGCTCCTTTTACGGCTCTTATCTTTGGGACGGCACCAACAAACATGGGGATTTCTGCGCGAGTGGGATTTATTTAATTCAGAAAAATAATCTTTTTGAAAGAAAAATTAAAAAGATTCTTGTCATCCGCTGAGTTTTTCATAAAAGCTCGAGGTCTTATGGCCTGGAGGAGGGGCGGACGGCGGCGCGGCGGAACCCCGTACGATCAGTTTGGGTTCGATCAACACCTGCTGGGTTTCCCTTTGGGGATCCTCCACGATGGATTCGAGCAGTTCAACGGCGATGCGCCCCATTTCATAGAAGGGCTGGTCGATGGTGGTCAGGGGCGGGCTGAAATAAGCCGCCTGATCGTAATTGTCAAAACCCACGATGGAAAGATGTTCCGGAATTTTGATTCCCATTTTTCGGGCGGTCTGGATGGCGCCAAAAGCGATCATGTCGGTGGCGCAAAAAATCGCGGTCGGCCTCTGGGTGACGGGAAGGGAAAGCAATTCCCGCGCGCTTTCCACCCCGAAATCCAGTGAAAAAATCCATTCCGCGCCAACCGGGAATCAAAAGGAAGCCCCGCGGTTTTCAGGGCCTTTTGGTAGGCGTCAAACCGGTCCCTCGCGTTACTGGAAAGTTCCAGTTCCCCGCCGATGTACCCGATTCGTTGGTGGCCGAGCTCCAGCAGGTGTTCCATCGCCAGTCTTCCCCCCTCACGGTTGTTCAGGTCCACCCAGGAAAAATCCTTTCCCTCGGTCTGGTGGTAAAGCAGCACGACTGGAATTTTTACCTGTTTGAGGATTTTCAAGTCCTCTTTTTTCATCCGGGGAGCCATGACGACCACACCCGCCAGGGGGCTTTCGTATAAAAACTTGAAGGGGGCGTTTTTCCCTGCAAGGACCCCTTCGATATTTTTCAGCAGCAACGGGTATTCCGAACGGGTAATTCCGTCGATAACGCCGGTCAGGTTTTGCTGGTAGTAGGTTTCGGAAACCAGGGGGGAACAATGCCAGAAGGAAATAAACCCAAGGGCTTTGGGGGATTTGGTTTTCGGTTTCCGGGTTGACTTACGGGCGGGGGACATTCAAACCTCTTTTGTGGAATCTTTTAACCGTGATTCAAAAAATCAAATTCCGAAACCGCCGATCAAGTCCGACCTGTCCGCCAAAGCTTATAGCGAAGGCGGATACACGCCGATAAATTCATTTTTTAACGCCTTTTACCGTCATCCCTTTTCTCTTTATTGTTATCAGTGAAAAACGGGATAGTCCCACCAATCATTTATTAAATTTATTTTAAGTTGAGGGACATCGGCCTCATCGGTCGGTATCGGCGGTTAAATAGCTTTTAAGGTGCTTTTGCGGGATCAGATTTTTTCTTCCGGCTTAATTCCGGGACTATCCTTGGTGGTAATGTCGATTTCATAATTCCGGGTATTCAGGTTCAATCGCGCGACGGCCTTGAAGGGGTGGTCCATCGCCCAAACCTTCTGTAAATCGGGGGATTGCTTGATGACTTCCTTCAAATACCCGTCCAACTGCTGTTGCGCGTACTTTCGCACCGACTCCAGGCCACGGTTACTCACTTCGCCCCGGCCAAAACTTTTAAGAACGTCCGCCTGTATAACGGCTTTCAATTGCGTGACGATTTTCGGGTTTTCCATGGCTCCCCCACTCCCTGACATTTCTGAGGCTATGTTAATTCACCGGTTCCTTTCTGGAAAGAGCGGGCCTTTTTGTCTTTTGGGGCCAAATGGGAAGCCGTTTCCCTTTGGACTTTTAACGGTAGAACAAACCGGATTAAATTCCGGCCCAATGGGGGTTTAAACGTCCCAAAATCGCCTGTATCTTACCACCCTCATAAGTTCATTCTTGGCGGGTTCCGCTCCACGACCGCCAATCCTTTTTTTTATGATGAAAGGCCTCAAACCATGTTTCGCCGTTTTTTAATCCCGCGGTGGTGGCTGTCCGCTTTTTTCGGCCTTTTTTTCCAGGGTCCCTCCTTGGCCGGCCCCGCCGTTTCGGCCGACAGGCCCGCTTTTGTCCCGGGTGAAATCCTGGTGCAATGGAACCCCAACGCCTCACCCGGGGATCAAGCCCGTGTCGGGTCGGCCGTGGGAAGCTTCCAAAAACTTCATTCCCGTCATGATTTGTCCCATGGAAAAATCCTCGCCGGATTGAAAGTGGGTGACGCCGTCCGGCTGGCCCTGAAGGATCCGGCGGTAATATGGGCCCAACCCAATTACCTTTATTACGCCCACGCATGCGCCGCCCCGACCTCCCTGACCGATCCCTATTACACGGCGGTCACCTTGACCCGGGGTTGCGGAACCAACCTGATCAATTCCAATTGGCCCTTCATTCAGATTAACGCTCCCCAGGCCTGGGCGGCCCTGCCTCTTCCCTGTCCCGCTTCCAACCCCGTTACCGTCGCCATCCTTGACTCCGGAGTGGCTTCCAGCGTTTCAACAACCCGCCACCCCGATCTTCCCGCCTCACTATTCGTTTCTGGAATGAATGTGCTCACCGGCACCACCGATACCACGGATGATTTTGGCCACGGCACCTGGGTGGCCGGCATCATCGCGGCCCAATGGAACAATTCCGGCGGAGCCAACGTTTGTACCAGCGGGACGGTTCCCGCCGGAAATTTCAACGGCGGAATGGCCGGGGTGGCGGGTTATCCTGGAATGGTCAAATTGATGCCCGTAAAGGTTTTGGATAATACCGGTTCCGGCACGACCCAAAATATTATCGACGGCACCAATTTCGCCGTGGCTAATGGGGCGAGGATTTTAAATTTTTCCTTGGGTTCCACCGGGCCGGACGCCCTGGAACAACAGGCAATCCAGTCCGCCCTCGCGGCCGGATGCCTGGTCATTGCCTCCTCGGGTAACGAAAGCAACAGTCCCCCATCCCCCAGACGCCCCTTGGATTTTCCGGCTGGATACACAGGCGTGATTTCGGTGGGCGCCACCACCGTCAATAAAACCGTCGCCTATTATTCCAACGGCAGGACGGGTTTGAGCCTCGTGGCGCCTGGCGGCGCCGCCAGCGCCGGTTTTGATCCCGCCAATGATATTTTCGGGACCATTCTCAACTGCCCCTCGCCCGGAACCGCGGCCGCCAACGGCTTCAACCTTGATCCCTGCGACAGCAACTACGGTTCGGCGGCCGGGACCTCCGCCGCGGCCCCTTTTGTCACAGGCGGGGCGGCCTTGATCTGGTCGGCAAACCCCTCATTATTTAACAGCGACATATCCAACATTCTTACCCAAACCGCCACGGACCTGGGCCCGGCCGGTTGGGACTCGTCGTTTGGCAACGGTCTTTTGGATTTGTCCAAGGCTCTTTCGGCGGCCGTGACTTATGTTCCCACTCCTCCCACCCCCACCTTGACACGCACGGCCACCCGGACACCCACCGTCACCAAAACCCGTACACCGACCAAAACACCGACCCCTACCCCAACGAATAGTTCAACCGCCACCCCCACCCGAACTCCCAGTCCGACTCCTTCGGCCACTCCCACTCAGACCCCCACCCCCACCGCGACCAAAAGCCCGACCCAAACGCCGACTTCCACACCCACCGAGTCTCCTTCACCTTCACCCACGAATAGCCCCTCCCTCTCCCCCACCCACACGTCAACCTCCACTGCCACGGAAACACCCTCATCTTCGCCAACCGACAGTCCCACGACGACCCCCAGCCCAACCCCATCCCCAACCGATTCCCCAACACAATCTCCCACCACCACCCCCACGAAAACACCCTCCTGCTCGCCAACGGACACTCCCACCGAAACCTTAACCGGAACAAGAACTCCCACCAATACATTTACCAACTCCCCCACTCCAACCCCATCCTTCACCCCGACAGAATCCCCTACCAATAGTTCCACCTTGACGGCAACCCAAACACCAACCTTATCACCCAGCTTGACCCCGACCAACACCCCAACAAATTCGACCACGCTCACGGCCACGCCCTTGGCTTCACCAACCTCAACCCCGACGAATTCTCCCTCACCAACCCAAACTGTTGCCGTTACCTTTACACCTTCAAACTTTTACACTTTTACACCAATTTCTCCTTTCCTTAACATCTCCATTTCCTACCCCAACCCTAACTTTGGTAGTCCCGTTTTTTGGGACGTCCAAGTAGGAGGAATTTGGCAGGTTGAAATGTCGGTCTTTACCGTGGCGGTCGGCAGAAAAATCCGGCAGGAAAACTTTTCCGTTAGCGGAAAAACAACCATTAGCTGGGATTTAAAGGACGAGTCAGGACAGCCGGCGGCGAACGGGGTTTACTTTATCCGCTTCCGGGCGGGAAATAGTTCTAAACTTGGTACCAAATACTTCAAGGTCGTGGTGGCCAACTAACCGCGCCCCTTCCCAAACCAAACCATTTAACCAAATCCTTTTTGCCGCCGATAACGACAATACCCAAAATTATTCTTTGTTTTATCGGCGTCCATCGGCCTTTATCGGCGGTTGGATTTGGGAAAAGTTTGGTTTTCCGCAGGCCGAAGGTTAGGGGTGTTGGTCCTGAAAAATCGTGGAGTAGTTTTTGGCTTTCAGATTCGGAAAAAGGGTAACCGGCTTTCCCTGTTTGTCCTTCAGGATCACCTTAGTAACGGGAACCGTGGGAAGAGGCGTGAGGGGGAAAAATTGGCCCTTGGGCTTTTCCGATCCCGTTTTTTTCTTGGCGGTATTTAACTTAAACGCCGGGCGGTTCTGGTGTTGGTAGGTGGGAATCGGCTGGAACCGCGGGCTTGGTTTTCTTATCAGGGGAGTTTGGGAATCCAGGCCGGTCAAATCCTCGGCTGTCACAAGGCTGGATGGTTCCAGAAAAAGAAAAATCAAAAAGGTCCATAATTTTTTCACCTAATTATCCCCCCGAGAACCCTTATTCATGTTTTTTCTCAAAAACAGCTCGATGATATCGTAAACCCCGGAATATTCCAGAAAACCAAGGCAAAGAAAATACATCAAACCCGCTTTAAAGGTACTTCCCTCCACGCCCCAATTGTCGACATTTGTCGAAAGTTTAAAAGTGGAGATAGAAATCATATAAATCATGAGGCTAAAAAACCACCTTAACCCCAAATGAAGGACGGCGAATGGCTCAAGGCGCTTTAACCAAAACCCGGTATAGGTGGCGAGTGTGGCAACGAGAAAAAAAATCGGGCCTCTCCAACCCAGAGTGAAGGAAGCGGAAATATAAACTATCAAGAGTCCCCAAAAACAAAAACCCCAGAATGAAAATTTTTCGCTCACCCCGTTTGTGGACTCCTTGGGTTTCCCTGCCCATTTCATCAGGGCGCAGACGCCCAGAAAGGGGAATGAGTGCAGGACCAGAAACTCGATTTGCAGCAAGGCGCAAAGGTCTTTTTCAAGAAACAGGGGCCCCTTCAAAAATAATACGAGGAGAAAATTCAATCCCGTGAAGAGGGGAGGAAACGCCGCCAAAAAACGTTCCCTCCTGGACAAGGGATTTTGGGAGGGTGGAATGGCGTCCCCTGTTAAAGTTTCGGTTTCATTCATTTGGCTATTTTAACGAAAATAACCACCAGGCGAAATTCGGTTCTGGAAAACAAAAAGGCGGTAAAGTTTTGATTTGAGACATTGTAGGGGCGCCCCCCCCTGTGGGCGCCCAAGAAAGGGCAGTTTTCCTGCTTCGCCAAGGCTATGCCCGACAAGCGGCGGCCTGCCCCCAACAGGATTGCTATTTATCACGAAAAATTTCCCCCTTGGAAAAAGGGGGACTAAGGGGGTTTTAGCCAAGACGCATTCCCCTAAATCCCCCCTTCCCCCCTTTAGAAAGGGGGGGTATCAAATAAACTTCAACACCACAAAAAAAGGCCAAGAACCCCAAGGGTTCCCGGCCTTCAATTTATCCCCTTCTCCCTTGAGGGGAGAAGGATGGGATGAGGGTGGTTTTTGCAGTTATGACTACCCCTCACCCTACCCTCTCCCACAAGGGGCGAGGGGTTTTTTATTATTCCAACCCGACAACCTGTGTTCCCGACGGAAACTTAACATTGTAGGCGAAGTCCACCTTCGTCTTTTCCTTCGGGCCCAGGACCAGTTTCCAAACCGTTAGGCCGGGCTTGCCGGCGTCTTCCACCGCTGGTTTGGGCTTCATATCCCCCGCCGAAACCTCGATTTTCTCCTGGCGGGAGCGCGGTAATTGCTCCCTCACTTCCACCGAGCGGGCACCCGTGTGGTAATTGGCGATGGTGGTGACCCAGTGATAACGGCGTTCCCCTTTATTAACATCAAATAATCCCCTGGCGTCCCCTTCCTCATTCTTCATGGCTTTTCTTTCCACATGGATTTGGTCATCCTGGCCGAATCCAAGGTCAAAGGACTCACCGGGAGCCTTCGCTTCCAACCCGGTTGTGCCTACATAGTCCCCGTCCCGGAAAAGCTGAACCAAACCCGGTAAAAGGGTTTGTTCACCGTCATAGATAATTTTGGCCTCCAGATAAGCCGCTTGGGAGAGTCGCGGAACACTCACAAGGTTTATTTCAACCGGGTGGGATTTTTGCGACACGCCCACCCGATGATCTGATCCATCTGAAGGAATATCCCGGCGGGTAGGGATGTTAAAAGACATCGCGTATTCGGACCGGACCGTTTGGGCAGTCACCACCTCCGCGGGGATTGGTCCCTCTTCCACATCTTTATCATCCGAAAAAATTTGGTTATTTAATTCGGCGTTTTTTGACCTCGGTAGGCTGTAGGACATCCCAAAAGCCCTTTTAGCCTTTAAGACCTGGCGATTAATAAAATCAAGCCACCAATTCGTTGGATCAGGCACCTGGGTTCCTTCCGTCGGGCGGGAAGTGGAAAGCGTGAGCATGACATTCTTCCAATCCTCTCCCGTATTCTGGCGGATACCCGCGTTAAAGGCCATGTCGAGGCTGGGGTTTACGCCTTCGGTTTCCAAGCGCAAATCATAGAGAGGCGACCAGGAGGCTCCCGATACCTGATAAGTCAGCGTGAAGCGAGCGGTTCCGGCTTTGGGTAATTCAATATCCGCCTCGGCGGTTCGTTTCTCGCGGGCTGAGGAACTTCCCTCATTGAGTTGGTTGTTCAAAGCGGCGATCTTCAAATCCAGATTGCGGATTCCCCTTTCATCCAACCGGGAAGCCGCCAGCAATTTGGCGACGCGCCTTCCCACAGCCCCGGCGGAATGGGTGAAATCGATGATAGTTCCGGTGTGGGTCGCGCCCTCTTTGGCGGCCGTGTCGGTGCCTTGCTTGGCCAAACCCTTCAGGATCTCAATTTCGGTCTTACGGGCCTCCATCCGGTCCACGAGATCCGTCTTTTGGTCCTCCAACAATTGAAGACGTTCCTTTAATTTGCGGGTACGGGCCTCCACCACTTCGGGAGTAAATTCCTTTTTCATTCCCACCCCGAACAATTTGGTGCCGCTCGGTCCCTCCACCGTCAGTCTCAGGGAGGACTCAATGAGGGAGGCGGGCAGATCCGGAAACAGGATGTGTTGCGGTCCCACTTTTAGGATCAGGGAACCCTCCCTCACCACCCTTGCGCTGTCGGGAAACACCGTGACCTGCATCGGCAGGGTCGAGGCGGTTGTATCCGCGAAAACCCTCGGCACAAAAAACAAAAACAGCAAAAAAACCACCAGCCACGCCGCCACGGCAAACTCAATCCTCTTCAAGATCGCTTCCATTTTCATTCCTCCTGGGTTGATGACCTTCTTGGGTTAAGACACAGGAGAGACAAAAAGGTTCCAACTAAACCGAAGCCAGCTCCAAGACGCCAAGACACCAAGAAATTCCAAGGGATTTCGCTTAAACAATCAAAATTGTCCTTTTCTTCCGGTTTTTCAAAAGTTTTCTGGTTTACCCATTGATTTACTTGGTGTCTTGGCGTCTTGGAGCTGGATCTTGGTTTTCCTTTCGTTTTGCTTGTCCTTCCTTTGTTAAACTAGCCCCATGTTTACCCTGAATTTTCCCCTCAATCCTTTTGAAAACACCTGGAACCTTTGGTCCCAGCGGGTGTCTTACCTGGTAGGGCAGGTCCTGGTTTTTTTCGCGTCCACATCGGGAAATACCGCGACCCGGGAGGAAGACAGTCTTCTGATTAAGAACGCCCTGTCGGGGGATCCGGGTTTCGAGAAACTGGTGCGATCCTACGAACAACTGGTGTACCGCGTGGCATTCCGCTTTTTGGGAAACCCCACGGACGCTTCCGACGTGGCTCAGGATGTTTTTTTAAGAATTCACAAGGCGCTTCCCAATTTCCGGGGTGATAGTTCCCTTTCCACCTGGATCTACGCCATCACGGCCAACTTGAGCCGGAACGCGATTCGTTCAAAAAAGAATCGGGAAAAATCGCAGGTGCTGGCGCCCAAGGAAAAGGACCCCAGCGACAGGGGTTTTTGGGAAAGGGCCGAGGACAAGGGAGCTGTCAGTTCTTCGCGAAAGATGGAAAGCAAAGAGCTTCATGACGCCATACAAGAAGCTCTTCTGGAAATTCATCCCGATTACCGGGAAGCCGTCATCTTGAGGGATATGGAAGACATGGATTACGAGGCCATCGCCGAGGCGCTGAAGACGAGTTTGGGAACCGTCAAATCCCGCATCGCGCGGGGCAGGGCCATGCTGAGGGAAAGATTAAAGGATTGGTTATGAAAAAGAATAAAGTACTTTTAAACACCACCCCTCACCCTGCCCTCTCCCGCAAGGGGCGAGGGAAACTGAATTTTTCACGCGTTCATCCCCCCTCTCCCTGGAGGGGAGAGGGCCGGGGTGAGGGTGATTTTTTTAATACTTCAAAGCCCTTGGATATATGGTGGCCGTTATGAAAGATTGCAAAAAAATTCACCCGCTGTTGTCCTTCTATATGGAAGAACAGCTTTCTTCCGCCGAGAAAACTCAGGTGGAAAAACACCTGGGCGCCTGCGAAACCGCGCGCCAGGAACTGGAATCCCTGCGCCGCCTGATCGAGGGAATGCGGAAAATGCCGGAACCGCGGGTTCCATCGGATCTACACGCCAAAATCATGGGCCGGCTTGGTGGAAACGTCAGGCCTCTTCACCCCCACCGGGGCTTTTGGGGTCCCGCCACCTGGGCCCTTTCCGCGGCCGCCGTGTTTGTCTTTATCTTTTTGAACCAGTTCCCCAGTTGGAGGGATACCGCCAAGGTTCAAAAACCCAAGGTGGTGAAGGATGAATTCGCCCCCCAGCCCAACGCGCCTGTTGCCGGCCCCCAAACCTCGACCAATACCTTTACGGCCACGAACGCGAAAAAGGCTCCCGTGAAAGCGGCCTCGGGTTATTACAACGAGCAAGACAAAAATAAGGATGCCAATGCCGGCCTCAATTTTAAAAAGTCTATGTCGGATAACAAATCAGAGGAGATCCAAAAGAATCGAGGGATCTCCGCGGGGGTTTTAGGAAGCAAATCCGCCGACACAAATGAAACCCTGGGATTAGCGAATGAGGCGCCTCCGGCTGAAACAAGTTCCGCGCCCCGAATGGCCCGCTCGGCCAAAAACAAAAAAGCCGCGTTAGCGGCAGCCTCCGCCCCATCCGCGCCGCCGCCCCAACCAGCCCCCGCGGTTGAAAGTATGGATCAATCGGTTAAATCCCTGACCTATTCCCGGGAACAGGAAGTCCAATCCTGGAACGGGAACAACGGTCCCGTGACGGCGGAACAGGGGGAATTGGTAACTGATGTGGAAACATTCCAAAAATATTGGAGGGTTTCCCACCCAGCTGAGGTTTTACCGGCGGTTGATTTCGCGAAGGAAGCGGTGGTGGTGCTTATGGCGGGAGAAAAACCAACGGCGGGTTATTCCATTCTTGTCTCGCGGCTGGAGGAAAAAGCGGATCAACTGGTGATTCATTATCGGGTGGATTCCCCCGCGCCGGGAGCGGTGACCGCCCAGATCATTACCCATCCCTGGGCCATGCAGATCATTCCCAAACCGGCGAAACCGATTGTCTTCACCAAAGATCCCTAAAACAAGTTCACAGCTGACAGGTCACAGTTGACAGCTTTGTCCAAAAAGGTTTCCCTGTGAACCGTTAACTGTGAGCCGTAACCTAAAGTTATTCTTTTTCACCGAAGTTGGTCATGAACAGGGTTTGAATGGCCTTGGAGGCGTCACTGGCGTCATCGCCCTGAAAAATGATGGTCAGCTCGGACCCGTAGCTGGCCGCCAGTGTTAAAAGATTCATCAGGCTTTTTCCATCCACATGGCCGTTGTGGTTTTTCACCAGCACACGGCATTTAAACTTGCTCGTGGTTTTCACCAGCTGGGCCGCGGCCCTCAAGTGCAACCCAAGCTTGTTGAGAATCTTCACTTTTTGAACTACTTCCATGGGCACCTCCCAAAAGAAATCAGCCGAAATTAAAAAGCGCGTTGGCGGCCAAACGGTTCAGAGAATGATTGAGTATATTTTTTGCCGGAAAATTCTTTTTCCGGCCGGGGAAAAGGTAGGCGGCGTAAAGCTTCTTACTTGGGATTATTTTAATCCCCCGCCCCGAAGCCGGGAAGGTTTTTGTCATTGGCCATTTTCAAGGCAAAGACAGGGTTAAACGCACCTCCCGGGAACTGGCCCAAAATATGCGTTGGGGAAATGGTTCTAAAGGCCTCCGTGAAATTTTTAAAATTTTAAGAGGCCCGCCTTAACCGATTTGTCAAAATAAAACCAAGAACTTCGTAGGGGCGGGTCTTAGACCCGCCCCTGCAACACATGAATTTCTAACGTCCCTGGGTTGTGCCGCATGGTGATGTTGTAGGGGCGTCCAAAAAGGGCAGGCGCAGGGGCCTGCCCCTACGTAATTTCTAACCCAAACCCAAAAAATCTTTTCATTCATTTAACCGATTTAAACTACCTGGACCTGGGCGAATTACCTTAAAATACGCCGGTCTTCAGAAGTTTTTGATTTTAAAAATGAATTTGAAAGGTTTTCACCATGATGCAGGGTCTTTCGCCGTTTGAACAAAACGCCCTTTGGGCCATTTGCCTTATTTCCCTGGGAGCCGTCGCCTATGCCTTTTACCTTCGGTTCCTGGTTTTGAGGGAGCCCACCGGCGACAAGGAAATGCAAAAGATCTGGCTGGCCATCAGCGACGGCGCCAAGGCCTACCTGAGCCAGCAATTGAGAAAAATGCACCCCATCATGGCCTTCCTGGCCCTGGCCCTGTTTTTTTCCGTTTATGTCATTCCCCCTTCCCCGGAATCCCTGGTCCGTTTTTCCGGTCTTTCTCCCGACACCGTTAAATTCATCATCGGCATCGCGCGCGTCATCGCCTTCGCCATGGGATCCATGTTCTCCCTCTCCGTGGGCCAGCTGGGGATGCGCATCGCCGTCAAGGCGAACGTCCGCGTGACCCAGGCCGCCCGAACCGGTTTTTCCGAGGCCTTTCACGTGGCCCACCGCGCCGGAGCCGTCACGGGGATGCTGACCATCGGCTTGGGTCTTTTGGGACCCACTGTTATTTTTATCATCATGGGTACCGCCGCTCCGGACGCCCTGTTGGGTTTTGCTTTTGGGGGCACCGTCGTAGCCCTCTTTATGAGGGTGGGAGGAGGCATTTACACCAAGGCGGCCGATGTCGGAGCCGACCTTGTGGGCAAGGTGGAAGCCGGCATTCCCGAGGATGATCCCCGCAACCCCGCCGTCATCGCGGACCTGGTGGGCGACAACGTGGGTGACTGCGCAGGAATGGCCGCCGATATCTTCGAATCCTACGGTGTCACGATTATTTCCGTGATGATGCTGGGCATCGCCTTGTTTCAGGAAACCCACCAAATGGAGTGGATCCTTTATCCCCTGATCGTTCTGGCCTCGGGTGTTTTTACCTCCGTTCTGGGAGGCATCATGGTGAGGGCCAAGGGAAAAAAGGCGCACAAGGAAAACGCCCTGATTCCGGTCGTCAAGGGGTTCGTCATTTCCGCGGTGGGTTCCATAATTCTTTCCGGCATCGTCGCGGCGAATTACCTGACGAACAGCCCCGGCGGTTGGTGGAGGCCGTTCTTTTGCGTTTCCCTCGGCGTGGTGTTGGTGGTCGTACTGTTTGTTTTGACGAGGTATTTCACGGAAGTTTCCGCCCACCCGGTGAACGACATCAAGGAATCCACCCGTACCGGTCCCGCGACCACCATCATCACGGGACTCTCGGTCGGGTTTGAATCCGCGGCCTGGTCGCTTCTGGTGGTGGCGTTTATTCTCGTGATTTCCTACGCCATTTTTGGAACCCTGGCTTCCATTCCCCTGGCCGACCGCCTGATCTACACCCTCTACGGCATCGCCCTAACCGGCGTTGGCATGATGACCTTAACCGGCGACAACCTGGCGATGGATTCCTTCGGGCCCATCTCGGACAACGCCAACGGCATCGGCGAAATGGCCTGGAGCGGCAAAAAAGACCAGGTCACCGTTGACGCGCGCCGCATCATGAACAGCCTCGATGAGGCGGGAAACACCACCAAGGCCATCACCAAGGGCGTGGCCATCGGGTCCGCGGTCGTTGCGGCGGTTTCCCTTTTCGGAACCTACATCGTGGATGTGAGCAACGTCCAAAAATCCCTGAACCTTCCCTTGGCCGAACAACTCGTGACGCTTGGCATCCGAATTTCCATCCCCAAGGTCTTGGTGGGAATGCTTTTGGGCGGCCTGATCCCCTTTCTGTTTTCCTCCTTTGCCCTGAAGGCGGTCGGACGCGCGGCGGCCAAAATCGTGGATGAAGTCCGCCGTCAGTTCAAGGCGGGGGCTTTGAGCGGAAAAATTAAACCCGATTACTATAAAGTGGTTCACCTTTGCACCGTCGCGGCCCAGAGGGAACTTTTGCCCATGGCGATATTGGTGGTCCTGGCCCCCATCGTGGTGGGTATTCTCCTTCAAGTGGAAGCCTTGGGAGGGTTCCTCGCGGGAGCCATTCTTTCCGGCCAGCTTCTCGCCGTTTTCATGGCCAACGCTGGCGGCGCCTGGGACAACGCGAAAAAATCCATCGAGGATGAGCCCAGGGACCCCAAGCATAATTTGGGCAAGGGTTCGGAGCGCCACAAGGCCAGCGTCGTGGGTGATACCGTCGGGGACCCGTTGAAGGATACCGCGGGTCCCGCTTTGAACCCCATGATCAAGGTGGTCAACCTGGTCTCGGTCATCATCGCGCCGATTCTCGCCCGTTACACGGAGTGGAGTTTCGGAAGTTGGGCCATCGTGGTGGTGATCCTTGTCATCCTCGCCGGCTGTTACCACCAGAGCACCAAATCCGTTTCAGGCCAGTGGCGGGATGTCATCAAAAACAGCTTCATGGGCATGATGCAAAAGCGCAAAAAAAACCGGGAGCAGGCCGCCCAGCACGATTTTTAATGTGCAGACCCCCTTTTACGGCAAAGACGCGGAGACGCGAAGGAAAAGCCCTGTTGAAAAACCAGGATAGAAATATTTTTTTCTCCGCGCCTCAGCGCCTCTGCGGTAAAAAATCTTTGCTTTTTAGGTTTTGAAGCGGGTTCAAACCAGCATGAAAATAAACAACAAAAATAAATTTCTCTTATCCTTCATTTTTTTAAACCTTTTCTCCTTTTCTTTGTCCCAGGCCGACCTGTTAAAAACCGACAGCGAACTCTCCCCCCAGGGAAAAAAAGACAAGGCCCTTTTTAATTCCTGCTTCAACGCCGCCAAACGCGGGGACGCCGAGGCCATGGGCGTCCTGGGGCTGCTTTATGAACGCGGACGCGGAACACCGAAGGATTACGGAGAGGCCGTCAAATGGCTTCAAAGGGGCGCGAGAAAAAACGACGCCTCAGCCCAGAACAACCTTGGCTTTCTTTATTTAAAGGGAAAAGGGGTTAAACAAAGCGGGGTTGAGGCCCTTAATTGGTTTCAAAAAGCCGCCGACCAGGGATTGGCCTCCGCCCAGGAAAACCTAGGCCTGTTGTACGGCGGGGGAAAGGGAATCAAAAAGGATTACGAGAAGGCCTTTTTCTGGTTCCGAAAGGCCGCCGAACAAAACGAACTTGAGGCCCAAATCAACCTGGCCATCATGTATTCCCTGGGCGAGGGCGGGCCGAAGGATTTCATTGAATCCCATAAGTGGTTTTCGCTTGCCCTGGGGCAAAATCCCGTCGATGAGGGTAAGATCGCGGAATTAAGGGACAACATTGAGTGGCTGGAAAAGCGGATGAACGGCAGGGACATTGATGAGGCCAAAAAACGCGCCGAATCCTGGAAACCCGCGCGCACTACCCCAGAAAAATCAAAGACGGATTGAACCACCAAGGGCGCCAAGTTCACCAAGAAAACCGAAAGATGTTCGCGGAATAATTCTAAATATTTTTCACTCTTCTACTCTCTTTTTTGTTTGCCTTCTTGGTGAACTTGGTGCCTTTGTGGTAAAAGCGTTTTGGCTTTTAATTCGTCTTCGCCAAAACCTCAGTCGCGTGGAGGGCCGCTTCAACCCTCGGTCCCCTCTTTAAATCCTCATCGCTGGTGAAAAGGGGTTTCGACAGGTAAACCGACTGCTCCAGGTTGGGGCTGAACCCCATCCAGTTGTGGAGGCAGGAAGCCATCCACTCCGGCGCCAGGTGAAGTTTCTTTTTCCTGAAGGTCTTGGAGTAGATTTTTTCCTTCCGTGAACCCCAAAAGCGCAGGGTGATTTTGGTGCCCCCCCTGACCTTGAGATATTGCCCTTCTCCCCTGTCCGGGGTGGGAAAAAATGGCGCGAGGTCCTTCCGGTAGAACTTGGGAACTTCCCTTAGTTTCGCGGCAAAAAGCTTTTCGTTATTGAAAACATCCCAGAGATTCGGGGTCTGGAAAGCGGGAAGCGGAAGATTGGAAGCCCTTTTCATGGCCAAATAGCTCAGGTAACTTCCAAGGGGAGTGACATCCACGTACTTGTCCGTCAGGGGTAAAATCAGGGGACAGGCAGGCAGGGCCGGAACCACCGCCCGGTGCGCCGCGAGCTGGGCCTCCTGTTGGCGTTTTTCCTCCTTCAGCTTTTCCGCCTGTATTTGGCGCTGTTTGGCCTCCTGGTCGGGCAAATAAATCAGGCCATAAAAGCTGCCGCCCAGCAAAACCAGGGCCGCGGCCGCGAAGACCAGCGCCTTGCCGATGTTGAACCGGGGCCTTCCTTGGCCCGCCTCAACGGGCGGGTGAGCCGCCGCTTTCCGGAGAACGCTTCCAGGATGGGTTATTCGGACAACCTTCATCGTTTTCTGAATACCCTTTAAATTGGCCGTCTCCGGCGTGACGGTAAATTCCTTCAGCAGTTCCCCGACTCCCGCGGATTTAAAAACCTCCTCGGTAATGTAAATTTCCTCCGCGTCCGCCAGCCCCTGGACTCTTGCGGCGATATTGACCGTCTGGCCGAAATAATCCAGCCTCTCATTCAAGGTCACGGCGATGGAAGCCCCCCGGTGGATTCCCACCTTCAGGATGATTTCCTTTCCCCCGTGCTCCTCGTTAAAGGCCTCGATCTCCTTCAACATTTGCAGGGAAGCCCTTACCGCATCCACCGGTTTTTCAAAGGAAGCCATAACCGCGTCGCCGATGGTTTTAACGATGGCCCCGTGGTTTCCCTGAATGGCTTTCCCCAGGCGGTCAAAATGCTGTTGAACGAGCGAGAAAGCTTTTAAATCCCCAATTCTCTCGTACATGGCGGTGGAACCTTTTAAATCCGTAAACAGAAGGGTCAGGTCGCGGACGCCGATACCCTCGTTCCCTTCCACGGTTTCGGAGCGGAACAAGGTACGGAAGGTCTGGGAGGTTAAAAGCTTGTTTCCGGAAAGAAAGGGCTCGAACTCGAGCAAAATGGTTTGTTTGTCCGGAGGCATCAATAAAATGAGGATCGATTCCTTGGTCGACATCTGGTTTTCAACCTGGAAAACAATCCTGCCCGGAGCGGCCTCGTTGGGCGCCACCTCGAATTTCCCGTCCTTAAGCCTCACGAGAACCGTTTGGGGATCAGCCTGGGGGCCGCCCTTGAGGGGGAGCATGAAGCCAGCGTTGCAAATAAGGTCGTGGACTATAAAGAACCCCTCGGGCGCGTCCACTTCCATGTCTTTCGATTCCCCCGGCGCGAGATAGGAAACCCCTTTGCATAATTGGGCTCCCGCTTCCAGGAAGGTCGGCCCCCCCGGAAAACGAGCAGTTTGGTTGAAATGGTATTTGAAGTAAAAATCCTCGACGTTCAGGTTTTCCGGATAATGGTACCTAATTTCCCGGATCTGGGGGGAGATGGTGAAGCTGATCTGGATGTAATCGTCCAGGCGCGCCTGACTCTCTAGGTGGCAGAGGTTGCAGAAATAATCGGGATGAACACTGCTGAGGGCCCCAAAACTTTCCACCGTGTCCCCGCAGGAGGGGCAAAGCACCTGCCATTCCATCTTGAACAGGCCCAGCTTGGTGGCGTGGAGAAAAAGATCGATTGATTCCTGCTCGGAAACGCCCTTCTCTTTTGAAAATTGAATGGGGTTGACACGGAAAAGAAGGAAGTCATCCGGAACGCGGATGAGGGCCTCCAGCTTTGAAATAACGCGGGGACTCCAATCCCTGGCCTTTTCCAGGACCGCGAGCCTTTCCTCCAAAAAATCCTCGTTAAGGTCGGAGTTGTCGACTTCCCTAATCATAGTTGGCTCCTGGGTCTCGAAACTTTCTCAAAAAACCCTCTCACCTCGAGGGGAAGGACCGGGCGAGGGATGACTTAACAAGGCTTTTCCACCCTCATCCCATCCTTCTCCCCTCAAGGGAGAAGGGGATCATTATTTTAAAAAATCACTAAAGGCCCTTGGGGTTGTCCTTGGTGGTGATCACGATTTCATAGGCGGTGGTTTTCCGGCTGACGCGGGAAATAATCATCAGGGGATGCCCTCCCCTCCAGCGTTTCTGGAGTTCCTCGGATTCGGCGATCATTTTTTTCAGGTAAAGATCGAGCTGTTCCTGGGCGTATTTTCGGACCGTTTCAAGCCCCTTTTCAGTCGGCCTCATATAGCCAAAATGATGGTCGACATTGGCCTGGATGACCGAGGTTAATTTATCGATGATTTCTAGGTTACTGTCCAAAGGAAGCCCCCGGCAGGTTTTGTCCGGCAAAAATAGATTAATGAAAAGACCGGCCTCATTTCAATCGATAAATGGAGCCCCACAGGCCGCCAGACAGCCGCCCGTGGCACCTATGACCCGGCTTTGCTTTACGCTTCGCCGTGGATCCTTATTTTTTGATGGGGGATTCGGGGGGATAAAATCGCTTGACCATCCCTTTCAAGGCGTTTAGTCTTTGGTCATGCCAAAGCTCTTCGAGTCCTTGAGCCCTCGCCCCCTTCTCCGCCAAGCCGCCGAAATGCAGGCCCATCCCCTTCCCTGGTTTACCCGCGGGGATTTGGACGGCTTTTTCGGGCTTTTTGTGGACAATCTCCTTCAACTCATGCTGATTGGTTTTCTTTGCAAGGTTGCCTGCGGTTTTCCGGCTGAGTTCATCACCGGGCAAATCCTTCCCGGCGCGGCCTTGTCCATTCTTCTGGGAAATCTTTTCTACGCCTGGCAGGCCAGACGCTTGGCCATTAAAACCAAACGCAATGACATTACAGCCCTTCCTTTCGGGATTAACACGCCCAGCCTGATTGCCTTCATCGTTCTCATCATGGCGCCCGTTTTTCGTGAAACAGGAAATTTCAAACTAGCCTGGCAGGCGGGGCTTTTCGCCTGTTTCCTGAACGGCCTGATGGAAGTGGGCGGGGCTTTTGTCGGGGATTGGCTCAGAAGAAACACCCCGCGCGCCGCCTTGCTTTGCGCCCTCGCCGGAATTGCCGTCACCTTCATCGCGATGGATTTTATTTTCCAAATCTTTGCCAACCCGTTAATCGGTATTCTCCCGACCTTCCTGATTCTCATTTCCTACGCGGCCAGGATGAGATGGCCCTTTTCACTTCCGGGCGGGTTTTTG
>JAHFCG010000165.1 GCA_023249615.1 candidate division FCPU426 bacterium
GTCAAATAACAGGTTTTTTCCGGAGACACAGGAAAAACGCTCCAGGGGACAAAGGGCCTTGGCCTATGAAAAGGGCTGTGTTAAATTGTTTTCCCACTTTTCTTTAGGAATTTCACAGGTCTTTGTCGCAAGTTTTCCGCTGAAGGAGTCTTCCCGCGGTGTCCGAAGATAAAGCTGTCCTCATTAAAACCGCCTATTCCTACTACCAAAAAGGTGATTGGGACCGAGCGATCGAAGAGTACCACAAACTCGCCGATCTGGATCCCAGGGACTTAAACGTCCATAACATGCTGGCCGATATCTACGCCAAGAAGGGCGACGCCAAGGAAGCCCTCCAGCAATATGACCTTGTCGCCCAGGGGTTTGACCAGAAAAACCAGGTCGACAAGGTCCTCCAGGTTTACAAACGCATGTTGAAACTTGTGCCCAATGACCCCGATTTGCTCAATGCCGTCAAAAACCTCATCGACAAATATTTAACCCGTGCCGCCCAGATGGAAGAGCAGGATGTTGAAAAAGCGGGTGAAATTTACCGATCCGTCCTCAAAGCTGAACCCAATCGTATGGACGCCAATCTCCGGTACGCCCGCCTTTTAATGAAGAAGGGACAAAAGTTTGAGGCGGTGGAAACCCTGATGACGCTCGCCTCAAACCTTGACCCGGAAACCCAAACCGGCCGGCTGGCCGAAGTTCTCCAATCGGTTACCGAACTGGATCCCCTCAACATCGAGGCCAGGGAAAAACTTGTGGAGCTTTTCATCAAGGCCCGCCAAATACCCTCGGCGATCAAAAGCCTTCAGGATCTTATCGAGATTTTTATCAGCAAAAATGAGCTCGGCAAGGCGGAAGAGGCGGCCCAGAAAACCATAGATTTGGGGGACCAAAATACCTTTTATCACCTGGGAGTCATCTATTTTAACCAGCAAAAATATTCCGAGGGCCGGTCGGCTTTCGAGAAATTTCTAAAACAACAGGATTCCCACGTCGGGGCCCTGAAATACCTCGCCCTGACATTTTTGCGGTTAAACCAAACCGCGGACGCGGTTCAGATTTACATGAAAATTCTTGATGTTTATTTCCAGGAAAACCTGCTGGATGAGGCGCGCGAGGTTCGTCAAACCATTTTGGAACTTGATCCACAAAATGAACCGGTGAAGGGCTACGCGCTTGATCCGCACCTGGTGAGTCTCGAGGTGGAGGGGGCACCGACGGCGGCCATGGGGCCGACGGCCGAGGAAATCGCCCGAATGGAAGTCGAACAACAGCAGGCTTTCCTGGTTCAAGCCCAGGCCTTTACGGAAAAGGGATTTTATGAACAGGCCATCGATATTTACCTGGATATGTTGAAACGTTGGCCGGATTTGCCGGATATCCGAATCCGGCTCCAGCAGGTCTACGCCCTGGTGGCCCGATCCATGGAACCTGCCGAAAAATATCCCTCGCCCGAAGAAATCAAAACCGAGTTGGAAAAGGAATTGCGGGAGCAAATGAGGCGTGAACTGGATGAGCAGGCCAGGGTTAGCCAGGAAAGACAGCGTGAACTGGAAGTGAAACGTGAATTGGATCAAATGCAGTTGAAACAGGAATTGGAATCCAAACTTTTGGAGCAAGTTCAAAAGTCGAAAGAGGGGGAAATACGTCTTCAATTGGCCCGTGAATATGAGGAGAAACAAAGGCAGCTGGCGATGGAGCGGGAACTGCTGGATCGGGATAAAAACGACTCCTTTAACCGATTGAAGGCCGAGTTGGAGGAAACCAAAATATCCCTTGAACAAAGAATCCGCGAACAGGTCGAACGGGAGATGAAGGAAAAACTGGAAAAGGAAACACAATTACGGGCCGCCCTCCAACAGGAGGAGGAGCAACGGAGGAGGGAAGACGACGAGAGGCGGCAATACGACTCCCAAAAGCGCGACCAGGAAGCCGCGAGAGCCAAAATAAACCAGGAAATTCACCAGGGGATGGAACGGCTCCGTCTTGAAAAGGAAAAAGAAAGTAAAACACCGCATATGGTTCAAAAAGTTCCCGAACCCCTCCGAATTGATTCGATTGAGACCCCGGCGCCACCAAGCGTCCAATCCTCCCCGGAAGTTTTGGAGGATCCTTTTATCCGGCAAACCCTCGCGGATATCTATTCAAAACAGGGTTTATATCTTGAGGCCCTTAAAATTTATGAACGAATCCTAAATGAAGAACCCCATAACGAGGATGTCAGGGAAAAACTTCGCGACATTTTAAGGCTCAAGGGAATTTAAACCCGTCGAGACCCGCCGTTCAAAAAAACTTTCATTTCTCCCTCAAAAAATAAAAAACGTGTTCATTTTCACGTTCAATTGGTGTCAATCTTTTTCGCAACCGCTTCCAAAATATATTATTAATCTCAATAAAAAATAAATTGTGTTAATTTGAATCGTCTTTAAATTAAATTTTAATTTATCATTTTTTTGGGGAGAAGCCTGATGATTTCTTGGGGACGGAAAAGCGGTTTTGTTTTTTTAACCGGTTTAACCGGTTTGGCTTTGATAATAGGTTGTACCAGGCAGCTGGCCGTACCCATTTCCCCTTCGTTAAGTTCAACCCCAACCTTTACAAACACCATTTCAAATACCCCGACAAATTCCCCCACTCAAACACCGACGGTAACCCCCGTCATGACATTCACTTTTACGTCTTCCCCAACGCCTTCAAGCCCAACCCTTACCCCAACCGATACCCTTACCCAGACTCTTACCTTTACTCCTTCTCCAACACCTCCCAATCCTGGAACCATTGATGATCTTGAGGATAACGACAATCAACTATCCCCCTCCCAGGGAAGAACCGGCTATTGGTATACCGGTTCGGATGGGGCCAGCAACATTGTTCCATCGAACTCCACCACATTTGCCCCTCAAACACCCGGGAACTCTGGAACTTTCGCCGCCAGGGTGACGGGAAATTTAGGAGCTACCAGTCCGTACGCTTATCTGGGGGTGAATTTGGTGAACCCCAAAGGGCCTTATGACATTACCGCCGCCAATCCCGCCTATACGGGGGTTGTTTTTTATGTGATGGGAAATGTTTCGGGCGGATATTCAACTTCCCTTTGGTTCAGCATTTCGGATACCACCACCGACGTGAGCAGTGATACCAATGGAATGACGGTTAATTTCACCGGCTCATGGGCTCCTGTCACGGTCTTTTTCAACCAAATGCAGACACAGGGTTGGAGTTCACCCGGCCATGTTTTGGACCTTGTAAACTCGATCGCTCTTCAGTGGAAAGTGACTGACCCCAGCCTGAACTTTGATTTTTGGGTGGATGACATCCAATTTACCACCGCCACACCGCCTCCCACCCCAACACCAACCGCCACACCGGACCCCGCGGTTATTGACGACCTGGAGGATAATGACGCCCAGATCCTGGTTCAGGCAGGAAGAAACGGTTATTGGTCCACCGCCGAAGACGGGCTTGGACTCGGAACCACGGTTGGAACATCCTCGGGAACAACTGTTTTTGGTTTGTCCCCGGGGTTAAACGCCTCAAGTTTTGCGGCGAGAATCACGGGTGTTTTGGGAACGCCGTCCGGTAGCAATTATCCCTTCGCCTCGATGCAGGCGAATTTCGTTACGGTTGGTTCCTATTCCATTCCGGGCGGATACACCGGTGTTGCCTTTGACATTAAGGCTTCCTTTACCGGACCCTGTATTCAGCCCTACGTCAGGTTTCAAATGGTGGATGGAACCACGCTGGCAAGCGCGGATGCCAATGGGATAAATTTAACCTTGAACTCCGGCGCGGTTACCCATGTGGTTGTTTATTTTAATCAAATGTTGACCACGGGAAGATCGGGAGGGGTTTCACAAAACCACGCGCTTGACACGGCCAGCGTTTCAAATCTGCAATGGCAGGTGACCTATCCCGGAGCCACTTATGATGTAACGGTGGATAACGTTCAATTTGTATCCGGTGGACCAGGTACTCCCTCGAACCCCCTTCCGGGATCGAGCGGTTGGGCTCAATCGCTGATCGATGATTGTGAACAGGGTGTTAACAACTGCCTTTTGAATCAAGGAAGGGGCGGGCCCTGGTTTACATTCGATAATCCCGCGGCTGATACCATTTGTCCCACCTCAGGATCAGCCTTCATCATGCATACCCCTGGGGATTTGATCAGCCCGCTCTATTGCGCGAGGATGACCGGTACGATGGGATCGGGTGGTTATCCCGGTATGGGAGTCCATTTCCTTCCCTCGGACGGTGCGGGCAAGGACCAAATTTACAACATCAACACCGCTCCTGGCGGTCCTTACACCTCATTTAAGTTTTACGCGAAATTCGCCACGGCTGGAAACATCGCGGTCATGGGAGCGGACGCGGGTACGGATCCAAATATCGCGGCTCCCACTTGCGCGACCGGCGGCACGGGGGGTCAAAGTATTTGTAACGCCAATCACGTCGTAACCGTAGCGGTTGGTACGGCTTGGGCCCAGTACACCGTCGCCTTCACCAGCATGATCAAGCCTTCCTGGAACAGCTTTAATCCCCAGGCCACTTTTGACGCGGCCAATTCCATTGGCATTCAATGGCAGATCAGCGCCGCGGGAGCCTATGACTTTTCGGTGGACGACATTACATTCTTTTGATGGGTTGATTTAGGTTTATAACCAAGCCCGCCCCGTTAAGGGACGGGCTTTTTTGTTTTTATACGGCTTGAAATAGGCCTTTTCGTGTCCCACAATGACCCATGCCTCCATTCACTTTTGAGAATAAACTATTTGATTTTGGCAAAAATGATTTTTCATGTTTTTCCCCCTCTACCTGGAGGGGAGAGGGCCGGGGTGAGGGTGATTTTTCATCCGCCACACCCCTCACCCTAAACCTCTCCCCGAAGGGGCGAGGGGATTTCCCGAATTCGATTAAAATAATGAAAATTGGCACCAGGCCAACCTTCTTCAAAAGGGTTCAAAAGGAAGGCCGGCATGAAATTTGAGATCGTCTCCGACTTTAAACCCACCGGGGACCAGCCACAGGCCATCGCGAAACTCACCGAAAACCTGAAGAGGGGAACGCCCCATCAAACGCTTCTCGGCGTGACCGGCTCGGGAAAAACTTTTAGCATGGCCCATGTCATTGAAAAGGCCCAGAGACCAGCCCTGATCCTTTCCCACAACAAGACCTTGGCGGCCCAGCTTTACAGCGAGTTCAAGGAATTTTTCCCCAAAAACGCCGTGGCTTACTTTGTGAGTTATTACGATTATTACCAGCCGGAAGCCTATATTCCCCACACGGACACCTTTATTGAAAAAGACGCCTCCATCAACATGGAACTGGATCGGCTCCGCCTGGAAGCGACAGCTCTACTCCAGGAAAGACAAGACGTCATTATTGTGGCCTCGGTTTCCTGCATTTATGGCTTGGGCTCTCCTGAGAATTACCAGAAGATGCATTTGGTGGTTAGGGAAGGGCAGGAGGTTCAAAGGGATGGTTTCCTCAAGGGCCTGGTGGAAATCCAATATGCTCGCAACGACATTGATTTCACCCGGGGAAAATTCCGGGTCAAGGGCGATGTCATTGAGATATTTCCGGCTTATGGCGAAAACCCCTTCCGTATTGAGTTCTTTGGGGACGAGGTTGAGAAGATATCCGAGATCGACCCCGTAACGGGAAAGGCCATCAACCATCGGACTGTTTTGGCCATCTATCCTGCGAAA
>JAHFCG010000003.1 GCA_023249615.1 candidate division FCPU426 bacterium
GGAGAGTGGGAACATCTCAGGCCATTTTTCGTCTTACCCCGCCCCTGGCGGGAGAGGGTAGGATGAGGGGAAAAAGAGTTTTTCTTTAAGGAGTTTTTTTGTACCCGAAAGAAATTATTGAAAAACTTATTAAAGCCCAAAAAGCGGTTGTGCTTACCGGCGCGGGGATTTCGGCCGAGTCGGGAATCTCCACTTTCCGGGGAACGGGCGGCCAATGGGACAAAGTTGACCCCATGAAACTTGCCACTCCAGAGGCCTTCGCGAAGGATCCCAAATATGTTTGGGAATGGTACGAGGCCAGAAGGCGCCAGTTAAGGGAAGCCAAACCCAATATGGGCCACGACGTGATCGCGGGAATGGAAGAATTTTTTCCAAAATTTACCCTGATCACCCAAAACGTTGACCGTCTTCACCAAAAAGCAGGGAGCCGGAATCCCATCGAGCTTCATGGAAGCATTTGGATGGCGCGTTGTGCCGGAATCCCTTCTTGCGGTGAATGGGAAGACCGCCATGAGTTGGTGAACCTCCCTCCCCAATGTCCCCATTGCGGGGCTCTGGTCCGCCCGGGGGTGGTTTGGTTTGGGGAAGGCCTCCCGGGGGAAGCCTGGGCTGAGGCCGAAAAAGCCGCGCTGGAATGTGATGTGTTTTTCGTAATTGGGACCTCTGCCCTGGTTCACCCCGCCGCCTCCCTGCCGGAAACGGCCATTCAAAAGGGAAAACTCGTCATTGAAATAAACCCCGAGGAAACCCCCTTGTCCGGATTGGTAACCCTTTCCGTTCGTTCCCATGCGGGCCCGGCGTTAGAATTATTGCGGGAGAAACTGTTAGCCAATGACTCAGCCTAATGTTTGCCAAAATCATTTTAATGAAAAGGCTCTCAGTCTTTGCCATCATTGCCAGGGGTATTTCTGCTCGAAATGTTTAAACGAAGGCCGTGAATTTTATTTTTGCAGCAAACCGGATTGTTTAAAGGCGCTTCAGGACGAAACAAAAGCTCCTTCGGAAGAAAACAAGCCCAATCCTCCCATGACCATGGAGGATTGGGTTACTGTCGCGATTTACTACGAAAGGGCAAGTGCCGAGGCGGGAAGCGAAAGGTTGCGGGAACATGGAATCGAGAGCCGTATTGTCGATGAAAGGACCATTCCTCCGGGTCTTCCACCGGACGAAGAGCCGGAAGGCAATGTTGAATTGCAGGTCAGGGCGGCGGATACCCATTCGGCCATGAAAGTTGTCGGTTTTAATTTGTAATGTTGAGTATTGCTGTTTTGGTGGTCGGGTTGACCACCCCAGCTTTAAAATAACCGGAATTTAAAAAACGAAGGCTTTAAAAATTCAAATGAGAAATTTTTGGTTTCCCCTAATTTTAACCGGCATGGGTACTTGTCTTTCTTTTTCGCCCTGTTGGGGAGAAGAGGAAGGGAAGGCCTTTTCCGGGGAAATCAGCGTTGAGCCGGGAATATTCCAGGGTTCGGATTGCCAGACGGGGGTTTATCAGTTTTCCCGCTTTGAATTGGAAAGCCACCAGGACCTCATAACCAGCCTTTCCTACGGCTTCGAGGGGCAGGCGGAATGGCAGACCTCCTCCATTCTCATGAACCCGCCGGATCATGACTTTGGCGTGGAAAACATCCTTCCGTTTGAAGTGAAGGATGAAAATGGCGGGTTCTTTTCCATGGAACTTTATCAGGCCAGTTTAAAATTCGCCCAGGGTCCCGTGGAATTCACGGCGGGTCTTTTCAAACCCTCCTGGGGTTCCTCCCGCTTCTATAAACCCACTGATTATTTTTATCCCCTCCAGCCGCTCCAATGGAACATGGAAATTTTCCAGGGAAGCGAGGGCCTCGACGCCAAAAGTTTTTTATTTGATGATTTGTCCCTGGAAGGCGCCGTTCGTTGGCTGGAAGACTGGAACAGCGAATGGGTCCTCAAACTGGTGAATAAGGGCATCGGAATTACCGCGACCCCCAGTTTCGCGCGTTTGCTGAATAAAAACGCGATGGGTCTGGAACTTTCCGGAACCTTCCCCGACTTCCAATTAAGGGCCGAGGGAGTCGACTGGTTTTTTAACGATGGTTCAGCCAAGGCTGAATGGACTATTGGGATCTCTACTGTTCGAAAATCAATCGCTTATACTCTCGAGATTCTTCGGGATGAAACCGGAACCATTCTGGGGGGTGTTTCGGCGGGAGCACCCAACGCGACCTATTTATATACTTCCATGGAAAAGACTTTTCAGGGTGATTGGAAGATTTCCCCCGCGCTGGTCAAGGGTTTTGAGGGCGGCCCATTCCTATTTTGGCCCAAGGCCTCCTGGGGTTTTGCTCCTTCGTGGGAATTGGAATTGCAGGGACAGGTTAAATTGGGGACCGTGCCAGGACCCTTGTCGTTGGTTCAAAATCGATTGGGAATATCGACGGCTTTTTCTTTTTAATCCATTTAATGAAAATGAATAAGAGGTATTTAATTTGAAAAAGATAATCAAACCAAAGGAATTTCCGGAGAACATCGTGCTTATCGGAATGTTTGGAAGCGGTAAAAGCACGGTTGGAAAAATGATCGCGGAAAAATTGCGCTATACCTTCGTGGATGTGGACCATCTTATTGAACGAAAATTCAAAAAGCCCCTCCAACGGGTGCTGGATGACCTGGGCATGAAAAAGTTCATGAAGATGGAGGATGAAACCATTCTGGCGCTTCGAAACTGGCATTGCGTCATTTCCCCCGGAGGGAGCGCGGTTTATTACCCAAAAGGAATGCGCCTTCTTAAAACCCTGGGGCCCAGGGTTTTTCTCAAAGTCTCCCTGCCGGAACTCAAAAAGCGTCTTCCGGACTGGTCCAACCGGGGAGTCGTGTGCCGGGGAGGGAACAGCCTCTCCTCCTTGTACAAGGAGAGGGCGCCCCTTTTCAAACGATACGCCGATATTACAGTGGAAAGCGGGGGTAAATCAGCGGAAAGAATCGCGAGGGAAATTCTCAGGGTTTTGGGTAGGGAAGAGAAACAGTTTCAAAAAAGATAAATTCACCTATCCATTCCATTCCGGTGATTGATCTATAATAAAAAATGTCTTTTAACCGCCGACAACGGCCGATAAAACATCGATTGGTTAAAGGGGAAATTATTTATCGGCGTTTGGTTATCGGGTTTGATCGGCGGCAAATATTTTTTTGCTGTTAAGAATTTTAAGGGGTAATCATGAAAGCGGCAATCATTGGAGCGGGGAACATGGGAACGGCCCTGGCCCATCTTTTGGCGGACAACGGCCATTCGGTGGTTTGCTGGGACCATATTCCCGAGGTGGTGGAGGATATCCGAAAACGCCACCAGAACACCCAGTTCCTGCCGGGAATCACCCTTCCTTCCAGCGTCACCGCGGACCTTCTTTTAAATCATGTGGTTCGCGAGGCCCAGATTATTTTTGTTTCGGTTCCCTCGGTTTTTTTCCGCCATGTTGTAAAGGAGTTTTCCCCTTTCGCGATGTCCCAGGCGGTAGTCGTGGGCGCTTCCAAAGGTTTGGAGGCCGGCACGGGCTTGAGGATGAGCCAGGTCTACGCCGAAGCCTCGCTTCAGGCTCCCGATCATTACGTGGCCTTGTCCGGCCCTTCCATCGCGAATGATTTCGCCCGAAAAAAACCAACCGCGGTGGTTTTGGCCTGTTCCAATCATTCCGCCCTTCACAAGGCGGTTCAGGTTTTGGCGAATCCCTATTTCCGCGTGGAAACCTCCGAGGATTTGATCGGTGTTGAATTGGGAGGCGTCGTCAAAAATATTTACGCCCTGGGTTTCGGTTTGCTGGATGGGTTAAAACACGGAAGCCCCAACCTGAAAGCGGCTTTTGTCACGATGGCGCTCAAGGAAATGAAGGATATTACGGTTCAAATGGGCGCCCAGGAAAAAACCCTGGAGGGGCTTGCGGGTCTAGGGGACCTGGTGACCACCGGGTTTTCCCCCGATTCCCACAACCGGAAACTGGGTGAATATCTGGCACAAGGAATGGAATATGAAAAAGCAGTCGCCCAGCTGGGCGGGGTGGTGCCCGAAGGAGTCCGAACCCTTCCGATTATCCTCGAAAAAGCCGGCGTGACGGTTGAAACACCCCTTGCCCGGTTGATCCAAACCTGCTTAAATCAACCGGCCTCCAGGGTCAAGTTTGTGGACGAGGTGTGGAAAATAGTCCCATAAAATAATTTTGAATTCTTAATTTTTAATGTTGAATTTTCAGACTCCAATTAAAAATTAAGAATTCAAAATTTAAAATTCCAAAGGGGTTGAATCCTTGTCCTTAGAATTCGTTTCCAATTTTCCCGAATGGCATCATGTTCTCTTTAAAGTTCAGGACGCCGATAACTCCATCCGCTTTTACAGCGAATACCTGGGCATGGGAGCCGTCAAGGACCAGAGGGACGCCGAGGGAAACCGCTGGGTCTGGCTCCGTTTTTCCGAGAATCCCTACGCCCCCATGTTTGTCCTGATGGAGGACGCGCATGTCAAAAAGGCCTCCGCGCCGGCCCCGGCCAGCCTCCAGTCCTTTTGTTTCCGCCTGCCGGACCTGAAACCCGTGGAGGAAATCAGCGCGAAGGCGAAGAACGACAACTGTCTGGTGGAACCCGCCATTTACGGCGGTCATATGCGGGGATATTTTTGCCTGGTGTCGGATCCTGACGGAAATCTTCTGGAATTTTCCTATTTGTTGTCGCCGAAGACGGGAAGCTCCGGGTAGGGAATCGCGTTGTTTTCAATATCGGTCCTTGGTTTGGAGAGAAACGAGAACCGGTAAAAATTAAATAAGGAGGATGGAATGAAAAGGTTTTTGGGAATGGGTGTTCTGGCCGCGGCTTTTTTGGCGGGCGCCAGTCTGTTATCAGCCGAGGAGGCGAAATCCTTGAAGGCTCTTTGTGAGTTGAAGGCCACCAAAGGAAACAAGGTCGAGGGGACCATTATTTTCATTCAAAAGAAGAATTCCGTCATGATTCGGGCTCACGTAAAAGGCCTGACCCCTGGCAAACACGGGTTTCATATCCACGAATGCGGGGATTGCTCGGCGCCTGATGGAAGTTCCGCCAAGGGACATTTCAACCCTGGAAAGCATAACCACGGGGGGCCTTCGGCCAAGGAACGCCACGCGGGGGATTTGGGGAACCTGAACGCCAATGACAAGGGTGTCGCGGATTACGAAAGGTCCGACTCCACCATACATTTGAGCGGGGACAACAACATCATGGGAAAATCCGTCATCGTCCACGAGAAGGTGGATGATTACAAGACCCAGCCCACTGGAAACGCGGGGTCGAGAATCGCCTGCGGAGTAATCAAGAAGAAAGAGGACAAGAAGGTGGAAAAGAAAAAGTAACCTGCCATTTCGTTTTTAAGCCGGGTTCCCGCGAGGGGGCCCGGTTTTTTTATTTTAGGGACAAGTGTTGGCGTAAATGGACCAGTCACTCAGCCAAACCTCGGGGCTGGTGATGGAAGCCGGCAGGGTGCCGAAAGTGTTCACCTTGCGGTAATGGGTTCCGGAAAGAAGAGGAGTGTTGGAGATGTTGACCCAGTTGGGGGAGTTGGCGCTTTCAAAGGCCAGCCAATAGGTACCCGCGCCCGGAATGACAACGTCCGGAATATCCACGGTGCGCCAAGCGCCGCCAAGGGTTATCCAGGAGGGGCTGGAGGAGGAAAGTAAAGTGTCCGGCTGGCCGGCGTTGTCGGAATAGAGGCCGACCTGAATCAAACCCGTGTAACCGCCGTTGAAGACGGAAAGACTCATGATGGTGCCGGGACCTGAAGCAACGGCCTTTTGGAAATAGGTGTAGGCGCTGGGAATGGAATAGCTCGCGTAGGTGTTGTTGTTACCGAAAGTGGAAGGGCTTATGCAAGCCGGCGTATCGGTTGGGGTTCCTGTAAAAGTTAAAGTGGGGGTGGGTGTCGGGGAAGGCGTGACGGTGGGGGTGTCGGTCAGGGCGCCGGCGGGACGGCAGTAGTTGGCGTAAATGGACCAGTCACTCAGCCAAACCTCAGGGCTGGTGATGGAAGCCGGCAGGGTGCCGAAAGTGTTCACCTTGCGGTAATGGGTTCCGGAAAGAAGAGGAGTGTTGGAGATGTTGACCCAGTTGGGGGAGTTGGCGCTTTCAAAGGCCAGCCAATAGGTACCCGCGCCCGGAATGACAACGTCCGGAATATCCACGGTGCGCCAAGCGCCGCCAAGGGTTATCCAGGAGGGGCTGGAGGAGGAAAGTAAAGTGTCCGGCTGGCCGGCGTTGTCGGAATAGAGGCCGACCTGAATCAAACCCGTGTAACCGCCGTTGAAGACGGAAAGACTCATGATGGTGCCGGGACCTGAAGCAACGGCCTTTTGGAAATAGGTGTAGGCGCTGGGAATGGAATAGCTCGCGTAGGTGTTGTTGTTACCGAAAGTGGAAGGGCTTATGCAAGCCGGCGTATCGGTTGGGGTGGGCGATCCTGGGGTGGGTGTTGGGGACGGGGTGGAAGTGGGTGTAAAGGTAGGGGATTGAGTTGAAGTTAATGTAGGCGAAGATGTCGGGCTTGAGGTGGGTGTGGAAGTTGGTGTTAGGGTCGGTGAAGATGAGGGGCTGTTGGTGGCGGTTGAGGTAATGGAGGGAGTAACCGTTGGCGTGAAGGTGGGTGTTTTCGTGGCGGAGTTGGTGGGAGTGTTGGGAAAAGTGTTCGTTGGGCTTGAGGAAGCCGTGTTTGAGGGAGAAGGAGTCGCGGTTTTGGTTTCCGTCAGGGTAGAAGTTGAGACAGGGGTATTTGTGGCCGAGTTCGTCGGGGATGGCGTCGCGCTGGGGGTGGGGCTGGAGGTGGTTGTAAAAGAGGCGGTAGGGGAAATGGTGAAGGTATTGGTAGGGGCCGGAGGGTTTGGATTGTTGGGAGAGGAGGGAGTGGAGTTGCCGCCGCACCCGGTATAAAACTCCAAAGGCAAAAGCAGGATAAAAGTCAAAAACCATAAACGTTTCAAAGGAATTTCCCCAATTGGTTTTAGATGACGGAGAGAGATTAATGGAAATGGGAAATAAAAGCGAGGAACGAAGGAAGCGAAAATAAAAAAGCCGCGCTCGATTCAAGCGCGGCCTGTGTTAACCGGTTTCCTTAATTGCGGCGGCTGGAAAGAATTCTCAGTATCGCCAGGAACAGGTTGATGAAATCCAGGTAAAGGGAAAGGGCGCCGCTGACATACTCGTCGCTTTCGTGGGTCCGCATGATTCGCGAAGTGTCGTAGAGAATGAACAATGAAAAGAGAACGGAAGATATCCAGGCGATCGCGAGGCTCGCGGCGCTGCTTTGGACGAAAAGGTTGACGAGCATGATTCCGATGACGGCGAATAATCCAACGGTTACCACGCCGCCGAGAAATGAGAAATCTTTTTTGCTGATGAAAGTGAAGGCGGTTAATCCGATAAAAATCGAACCGGTAATGCCGGCGGCTTGATAAACAACATCAAATGATCCGCCGGTTCTCATCGCGGCCACCATCAGGGCTGGAGAAAGAAAAATTCCGCTGACGAAGGTAAACCCGAGCAAAACCACAATGTTGATGCCGGGTGTTTTTCTCAGAGCCATACAGGCGAAGAAAACGCCAAAATAAACAATTAAACCAATCCAATAATGGGATAAAACGGCCACCGCGAAATCCCGGTTGGAAATGGTTAGAACCGCCCCCATGGTCGCGGTGACGAGACCCAAAAGAAAAAGGGAATAAACCTTTTGAATGAATGACAATTGTGTCGCGGAATCCTCCGAAACAACGCTGGATGGTACTGGTTGATCCTGGGTTAAAAGACCCATGCGGTTCCTCCTCAAAAATTAAACGAATCCCACGACTCCTTGCGGAGGCTCTGGGCGTCAAGATGGGTGATATGAACCCGGCCTGACCGGTGTTTATATTGGGAACTCCCGGTTCAAATGTCAAGGCACGGAGGGAAACCACAGGCGGGAACTCTTCGTCAGGAATTCAAATGGTTTATGCTAAAATAACCTCCGCCTGAACTCTTGAAGGAGTTTTTCGTGTTTTCATCCTTTCCCAAAACCTTCCGAAAAAATCTCTGGGTTTTTTCCCCTTCGGAGCTGTTAACATCCTTTCTTTTCGCCCTTTTTTTCTTTCTCGCCATGGGCGCCTGTTTCGCCGAAAAGCCTGGCGCGGACAACGCGTTTCTTTTGACGGCCTTCTTCACGCTTATCTGGACAGGTTGGATGTATTTCGTGGCCTTGCGCCGTCCTCCCCCTTTCGGCTGGCTGGGGCTTATTCGGGGGCTCGGTCCCTGGCTTGGCCTGGTTTTATGTTACAGCCTGATGAAACCCCTGGTTCCGGTCCTTCATCCCCAGCTTTTTGACTCGGACTTGAGGAACGCTGATTACCACCTTTGGGGAAAAGGCCCCTCAGTTTGGCAGACCGGCCTCATGGGGCATCCTCACCTGACCGATTTTTTCAGTATTTTATACCTGGTTCTTTTTCTATGGCTGGTGGGCCTTTTGGTTTACCACAGTTATTTACGCAGGGCCCTTTACCAGAGATTCATGCTGGGGTTGATTCTCCTTTATATCGGCGGGTTCATGGGCTACCTGATTTATCCCGCCATTGGTCCCCGCTTCGCCTACCCGGAGGAATGGGCCTGGCTTCAAGGGGGATTTTTTTTCCGCCTGGCGGGTTTCGTGATTGACCAGCTGGGGGCCAAATTTGATGTTTTCCCCAGTCTTCACGGAGCCATTTCCGCCTATCTTCTTTTCTGGCAAATGGCCCACGACCGTCGTTCACTGTTTTGGGGAATTCCTCTTACCATCGGCATTTGGTTTTCAACCCTTCTTTTGGGTTTTCATTATTTCCCGGATCTTATCAGCGGAGGGGTTTTGGCGGGAATCAGCGCCTGGCTGGCTCCCCATTTGGAAATTCTGGCGGGAGCCTTCCGGCGTTCCCTGCACCCGCCAAGGGTTTGGCTTTTAAATCTCACGGAAGGCCACGGGGATAATTACGGGAAATTGGCGGGGAGGTTAAGTGAACTTTTGCCGCTGGGTGCGGAAATATCCCCCGGCTTGATTTGTGGAAACGTACCCCGCGTCCGCGGGGAGGAACCGCTGCGGCAGGCGTTACGGGATATCGGCGAGGGGCCCTTTTGGTTGAGGCCTTCGGAAATTTCCGGTTCCAAGCGAAATACACTGATGGCTTTGAAGCCCTTGTCGTTCGAGCAGGTTATACGGACGGTATTCACCACGGGAACCAAGCGGTTTTTTATCGCCCAAAAAGCCCTCAAGGTTTCCGCGGTGGGGGTTTGCCGGTCTTTTCCCCCGAAAAATTTCCAATTGACGGATGTTGAGATCCGGATAACCTCGCTTCCGCGGGGGGATGAACTGATCCTGCGTTTGACCCCCAATAAAACCCTTTTCAAGGGATGGCTGGACACGCCCTGGAATTATTTCCCCCCATCCTTCCCTTTGAGAGGATTTGAGCTTTTTGATATCGTCACTCTCACGCGTCGTTTGGCGTCACGGTGGAAACAATTCACCGAAGTGGAATGGGTTTTATCGGAAGGGAAAGTTTATGTGCTGGATGGAAGGCCGGTCCGCGGCGAAAAAACATAGCCGCGAATTTGCGAAAAGGCATTTAAATTTAGTCCTGAAAAATCCTTTTTTGACCGTTAAAAAAGAAAGAAAAATTAAATGATCCGATTGATGGAATTTTTTTATCATTCGCGAAAATTCGCGTTGATTTGCGGGCTAATCGTTTTGTTGGTTTTGGCGGCTTCAGGTTGCGTGGACATTAATGACGCCCGGGTCCAGGTTCTGGCGCCTGGCCAGGTGGACCCTTACTCGAGAATCGGCCTGGATAAATGCCCCTCCCATGTTTATCCCCACCGTCTTATTTTGGGCCAAACAGGAAGTTCATCCCCCCTGGCCCAGGTGGGACCCCAGATGATCAACAACCAGCGTGATTTTGACAAGTATTGGGGTTATGTTACGGCGATTCCAAATGACAAGATTTCAACGGCTTCCCTTTCCCAGCAGCCCCTCGTCAACTGGGAACAGCAGATGGTTTATTTTATCGTGATCGCGACAAATAATACCTGCGAGAAGTCAAAACCCATGCCCGATGAAATGACCACGGATTGTTATACCGTCACCATCCCTCTTTACCGTTATTTTGAGGGAACCGATTGCCAGCCACCCGGGTTCAATCTGGTTTTTATTTATCTATTTCCCAAAACCCCCCTGCCGGTTAACTTTGTTTGGTTTTATCCAACGCCAGTTCCCACACCGACACCCAAGCCGATACCCACACCTACTTTTACCCCCACTCCAACCCCTTTACCCGAAAGCGAGGATGAGTGAAAAAGCCCCGGCTGGTTCTCTGTTTATGTCTTGTCTTTTTTGGGTTTTCAACGGGCCAAGCGTCCGCCAAAAATGAATGGATAACCGTACCGGTTATTTTGGCCGACTATTATGGTTGGGCTTACACCGAAATTTTTCGGGACCACGCGGAAGTGTTCGGCTGGTCGACCGCGGGTGTGGATGGATTAGGGTGGGCCATTACCCTGGCGACCCGTGATTATGAGGGAAGGGTGACAGGTCTTTTTTTCGTGAACCTGGCGGGGATCGCCAAGACGGTTTATCCCGTTGTGACGTTATTGGGAGCCTCGGACCATGACACGGTGGAAAGGGCATGGATTGCCCTGGGAACCCACACCGCCACCCTGCTTTCACTAGAGCTGTTAGGAAAACCCGCCTTAAGCGTTCAGGCCATGGGACCTCGGCGGGACGGGATTGGGCTCGCCTATGCCTTCAACTTCTAAAAAGAAAGTCGACAGTCCGCAGTCGACGGCTTAAGAATTTTGGATTGCCTGCCGACTGTTTTTCTACTGGAAGCTGAAGGTCAAACCGACCGTATAACCCGTGAAATAAAGAATTGTCGGTTCGGTATTGTTGATGGCTTCGCCGAGGGAAGGGCTGTAGCTCGGACCGGTAGGCTGTATTTCCATTGACCTTTGAAATGATCCGCTCAGTGAGAAATCCTTTATAAAGGCCCAATTAAAACCGATTGAACTTGAGGGGATAACCACGGGGTTTTGGTTGTTGAGAGGCAGGGTGATGGTCTGGTTGGGGAGCTTAATTTTTAATTGAGAGGCGATTTCCGCGCTCGTTTGGCCGCTCAGGGAAAGGCTGAAAATATCAGAGGTCGCCCAAATAACTGAAAGTCCTCCGCCGAAGTTCCTGCTGTCCAATTGAAGCGAGGGCGCCTGACGGGAGGAAATCCCCCCGGTGAAATTAAGCCCAAGACTAATGTCATTAAAGAATTGGAAACCAAGGTTAAGTCCTCCGCTCGTTGAGAAACTCGATTCCCCGGTTTGAACCGTCAGGGAAAGGGAAGGTGAGAAAATACCCAGGGCCACCCCGCCATCCATCATAAGACTTCCATATTTGGCCTGGGATCCCTCCACCTTTTGCTGCCCTCCCATAAGTCCCAGGGAAATAAAATCACCGGATTCAGACAGGTCCCGGGTGACCGTAAAGGAGAGGTCGTTCGCATTTTGTCCCCCGCCCTTATCACCGGGTGTTCCGGAGGAATTAAGGCCGATCATGAAGCTCCAATGGGGTTTAAAGGGTTTGGAGCCCTCGTCGTCCTGAGCATTTGATTTCAAATTTGAAACCTGGGCGGCGTTTGTCCCCCCGGAGGCGGGCGTGTTCTGGGCCCGGGAAATATTTGGAAACGCCACAATGAATAAAGCGGGAATTAAGAACCCCAAAATAACTGCTTTCATAAAACGCCTCCTTGTTTATTTAATATTGGACGGACGAAATCGGAAAAAAGTTGAGAAAAAACAGAAACGAACCGGGTTATTTTGGAGCGGAGGAAGGGTTATTTTCCTCCATTTTTAAAAAGGTATGGATCCCGCACTCCACCTTGCCCGTTCCGGACCAGCGGCCGGCCCTGGGGTCCTCACCCAGTTTGACGGGCCTGGTGCAGTTTTCCGGGGAACAACCGATGGAAAGGTAGCCCTTTTCCCAAAGGGGATGGTAGGGAAGATCGTATTTCTTCGCGTAATCCCAAAACATCCTGCTGGTCCAAGTCAAAAGGGGATTTACCTTCACAAGCTCGTTCCGGTAATTCTCCACAAACTGGGATGATTTTCGGGTGTCGGCCTGGTTTCGCCGGATACCCGTGATCCAGGCTTTATAGTTCTTGAGACCCTTTTCGAAAGGGGCGATTTTGTTGACCGCGCAACAGGCGTCGGGATCGCGCTCGTAAAGCCTTCCATTTTTCGCCAGGAACTCCGCGTTTGGAATTTCCGGTTTCAATTCCCGAACGTTTAATTTAAGACGCTTTACCAGGTTGTCGCGGTGTTCAAGGGTTTCCTTGAAATGAAAACCGGTATTGGTGAACAGGACCGTTAGGGAAGGATGAATTTGGGTGGCGAGGTGGAGCAGAACAGCGCTTTCAGCCCCAAAAGAGGTGGACATGGCCAGGTCCGGACTGAATTCCTTGACGGCCCAGCGGATGATGTCCTCGGCGGGTTTGGTTTCGAATTCCCGATTTAGTTTTTCGTAATCGTAGGTTTTCATGGCTTCCCTGCTTCTCGAAAAATCCCCAGGTTTTTTCCATCATAAGGTGGCGGGGATTTAAAGACAAGGAAGGAGCCTGTAAACGCGGGGGATTAAAAGGGTTTTACCGTTGACGACGGGAATTTCCCATGGCAATCTCGAACACTGATCGAGCGTTGGCGGCAAAATAAAAGGATCGCCTTGAGGCATTTACACCTTCCCACTTTCACCCTTTTAACCTTCACCCTTCTTGGGGTTCCGGTTCACGCCGGAGTCGCCCTCAAAGGCTCCGGGTCCACCCTGGCCGCGCCGCTTTTTTTAAAATTCACGTCGGAATACCAGGCGACCCACCCGGGCATGAGGTTGAAATACGAGGTAAAAAATCCCACGGACGCCATCAATCAATTTTTAGGCCGTGGGTCGGATTTCGCCGTAACCGATACCCCGTTCACCAGCGCCGAGGAAAAGAAAACCATCGGCCGAACCGTCTTTCATCTGCCCGTCGCCCTCCAGGCGGTAGTCATTACCTATAACCTTCCCGGGGTTCCGAGCGGCATTAAATTAACCCCCGCCCTTCTTTCGAAAATATTCATCGGAACGATAAAAAAATGGAATGACCCGGGAATCAGGGAAATCAACAACGGGACCATCTTTCCCGACATGGATATTCAGGTGATCCATCGGGAAGAGGAAAGCTCCATGCACGACCTTTTTCCGAGTTTTCTCGCGAGGCAGGACCCCAAATGGATCCTGAAACACGAAAAGGATAAGAATTTGAAATGGCCGGTTGGAAAGAACGTCAGGGGTAATGAAAAGGTGATGGAGAAACTCCGAAAATGGCCGGGCGTCATCGCGGCGGTTGATTTTACCTACGGGACGCAAAATCACCTTCCGATGGCGGAGATTAAAAACGCGTCGGATCATTTTGCGGCGCCAACCCCCGCTTCCCTCGCGGCAGGGGCGGGAGATTGGGTAAATCTCCCTGAAAATTTCAACGTGAGCCTGGGGCGGTCCCGATCACCCGAGGCTTATCCCCTCTGCACCTTTTCATGGCTTTTGGTTTACGAGGATTCCTATCGCGCCACGCATAATCATGATCGAAGCAAGGCCCTGGTGGATTTTCTAAACTGGATATTTTCCGACGGGCAAAAGCTCGAGAGCGACCTGTCTTTTGTGCCGTTGCCGGATTCTTTTTTGTCCCAGGTAATTGAAAAAGTCAAAAGCATTAGGTTCTAGTTTTTAGGCAAGCCTAATTGGTCCACAATATTTTCGACAAGCCTGTTTTCCTTTTTGATTCAAAATCCCTTGTTGATAAAACCCCGGGGAATTTAAGGTGTCAGCTTAAACCGGCCCTAGTTTTTCAATGGTTTGGAAGCAACTTTAAAGAAATACAAGCCTCCGCCCGAATAAATTAGTAAAATATGGGGAAATCAATTCAAAATTCATAATTGCCGTTAAGGAGGTTACCCATGGCCGCTCCGATCCTTTTGGAAAATCCCCTTAGGCAAGGTCTTTTCGCGGACCGCGTTCCCGCTCCCTGCAGTCTGGTGATTTACGGAGCCTCCGGCGACCTGACCCACCGCAAACTTGTCCCCGCCCTTTTTGATCTCTATGAAAAACACCTTTTACCCGCTTCCTTCAGCCTCATCGGGATTTCCCGTTCCAAAATCAGCGACGATGATTTCAAAAAGGGTTTGAAGGAAGCCCTGAAGCAAAGCGAACCGCAATTGTCCGATTCGCTTTGGAACAGCTTCTCCCAAAATTTTCATTACATCGCCGGCGGGTACGACGATTTCAAGGCTTATCAGGCCCTCTCGGTCATGCTGGACAAGGTGGATCAGGAAAACGGTACGGCCGGAAACCGGATCTTTTATCTTTCCACGCCTCCCAACGTTTTCGAAAACATCATTTCAAACCTTGGCGCCGCGGGCCTCGCCAAGGAAGAAAAGGGATTTTCCCGTGTCGTCATTGAGAAACCCTTTGGACACGATCTGGAATCCGCGCAGGATCTCAACCGCAAGGTAAAGGAAGTCTTTAAGGAACGGCAGATCTACCGCATCGACCATTACCTGGGCAAGGAAACGGTACAGAATCTTCTCGTCATGCGATTCGCCAATTCCATTTTTGAACCCATCTGGGACCGGCGTTATGTCGACCATATTCAGATTACCGCCTCCGAAGACCTCGGAGTGGGAGGCAGGGCCGGATACTACGAGTCGTCGGGTATTCTTCGGGACATGTTCCAGAACCATCTTTTCCAGGTCATGAGCCTGGTGGCCATGGAACCGCCGGTGGCATTCGAGGCAAACGCGATCCGCGACGAGAAACTCAAAATTTTGAAATCCATCCGCCCTTTTAATGAACATACCGTTTATCAATGGGCGGTTCGGGGCCAATACGGTCCGGGCTTTCTGGCGGGAGAGAAGGTTCCCGGTTACCGGCAGGAAGAAGGGGTAAACCCCCAATCGAACACGGCTTCTTTCGCCGCTCTCAAGATTTTCCTCGATACCTGGCGCTGGCACGGGGTTCCTTTCCTTCTGCGATCCGGCAAGCGCCTCCCCAAGCGAACCACGGAAGTCGCCATTCAATTCAAAGAGCCACCCAATCTTCTTTTCAAGAACAATGTCAGCGACCTGGCGCCCAACGTATTGGTCATCCGCATTCAGCCGGATGAAGGCATTACCATCAAGTTCGAGACCAAGGTTCCCGGGATGACGATGGAGGTTCGAACCGTCAATATGGATTTCCGCTACGGAACCAGTTTCGCCGAGGGAACTTCCGAGGCTTATGAGCGTTTGCTTTTGGACTGCATGTTGGGGGATGCCACCCTTTTTATCCGGGGCGACGAGGTGGAGGCTGCCTGGGACGCCCTGATGCCTGTCCTGAACAACTGGGAGACCACCGAACCGGAAAATGATTTTCCAAACTATGAGGCCGGCACCTGGGGTCCCGCCGAGGCGGATAATTTGCTGGAGAAACCATGGCGCAAGTGGAGAAGGCTGTAAAATTGGATTGTAGGGGCGATCTTTACGATCGCCCTGGGCGAACACAAGGTTCGCCCGTACCATTTAAAATATTCCTAGGATTCCGATGGCAACAACAGCCCAAAACATCGAAAAAGACCTGACCGATCTTTGGAAATCCTCCCCCGAGGACAAGACCAAGAATCTTGGCCTCCAGAGGGTTTACACCACCAACCTTGTGGCCTACGCCGCCGATCATGAGGAAGGCTTCCGGGTTGAGCAGATCCTGAATGACCTGGCCGAAAAACACCCCGGCCGTTATATCCTCATCCGTCCCGCCGCGGATTCTACCGAAACCCCCCTGAGGCATTATGTTTCCGGCCATTGTTTCTTTGGGGGCAAGGAAAAGAAGGTCTGTTGCGATTTGATCAAGCTGGTGGCGCAAAGGGAGGTCATCGAGAATCTTTACGGGTTCACATTCTCCCTTCTTATGCCGGACCTTCCGGTCGAATTTTGGTGGCCGGGGAACCTTCCTTATCAGAACGTTTTCTTCGACAAAATGGCGGGACAGGCCAACCGAGTTTGGGTGGATTCCTCCAAATTCAAGGATCCACTGCAATCCTTGGCGAGGTTATCGGCCTTTTGGCACAGCCGTTATCCCCATACCCTTTTAGGGGATTTGAACTGGATACGGATTCAGCGTTGGAGATCCCTCATCGCCGAGTTATTTGACGGCGAGTGGGCGAAACACCTGAAAGACGTGAACCGGATCAGCGTGGCTTTTGGGGAGGGTTCCCAGCCCACCCGCAGTTTTTTCCTTGCCTGTTGGCTGGCGGCTCAATTGGGTTGGGTTTACAAAGGCAACCGAATTTCCGAGTTTCCCGAAAAACTTGATTTTGAGGGGCCCAATGGCAAAGTCGAGGTGATTCTAAAACCGGTTCCGGTTAAGGACGCGAAAAGGGACCGGATCTTCGCCGTGGGTCTTACCACGGGGGGAGGGAATTCCGGCATGTTTACGGTGGTTCGGGATGAGGATCCCCATAGCGTGACGGCCCGCTCGGAGTTTAATCAAAAGGTTTCCTTTTCCCGCGTGGTTTCATTTGAACATCTTCACTCCAACCAGCTTTTGGATGTCGGGTTAAAGCATCTGGAACCGGACGCTGTTTGGAGGAAAACCCTTCATTTGATGGGAACCGTCATGGAGAAGCCGGATTTAACCCCCTTGGAACAAAAGTAACAAAAAATATTCACCACAAAGTACACGAAGGTCACGAAGTAAATCCTTTAATTTAAAGAATTTTAAACCTTCCCTCAAAACTTTGTGACTTTCATGTATTTTGTGGGGAAAATGTTTCCCTGGGGTTGGCTTTAAGAAGGATTGGTTGTTAGAATTTGTTTATCACGGTTGTCGCCGCGAAACTTTCGGTGTTTTTTGGGGCAAAAGACCGAAGGGTTTACACTTGCTCCCCTTGTCGAAGAGGGAAACCATGAGCCCAGCGAAAAAGAAAAGTCCCGCAAAAAAACCGAAGGGTTCCGTTAAGAAAAAAAATCCGATTGTCCCAAAAAATAAAATAACCGGTTCCGGAAAACCAAAAGTTGTTTCCTTCAATCCCGAAATTAAAATTTACCCGACCCCCGCTTTGCTTTTCGAGGAAACAGCCCCTTTTATCATGAAGGCGGCGAGGGCGGCGGCGGACGCGAGAGGCCGTTTCGTGGTAGCCCTTTCGGGCGGAACCACCCCCAAGGGTCTATTCCAACAATTAACCGAGGAACCTTATCTTTCCCTCATGCCTTGGGACAAAATGTTCGTGTTTTTTGTGGATGAACGCCACGTTCCTTTGACCGACCCCACGAGCAATTACCGCATGGCCCAGGAATTTCTTCTTTCCAAGGCCCCCATCCCGAAAACCAATATCTTTCCCATGACCGATGGAAGCTTACCCGTGGAAAAAGCCGCGTCGCTTCATGAGATCAAACTGGGCAAGTTTTTTGGCGCTGGGGCGTTACCACGTTTTGACCTGAGCTTGATGGGAATGGGGGATGATGGCCACACCGCCAGCCTGTTCCCCGGCTTTCGGCAGGTGAACGAGCTGGACCGTTGGGTGGTTGGCTATTACGTTGATGAACCAAGAAAGGAAAGGGTTTCCCTTACTTTTCCAGTTCTGAACGCTTCACGGATTTTGTTGGTTCTGATGGAAGGCCAAAAGAAGGCAGAAAAGGTGAAAGAGGTTTTAGAAGGAGTTTCGGACCCTCCGCGTTTTCCCGTTCAGTATCTTCGCCCGACGGATGGCAAATTGATCTTCGCGATGGACGCGGCGGCGGCATCCCTTCTCAAAAAGAAATAAAATTTTATTCCATTCAGCCGGATCGCGCCGGGAGCCCCTGACCTGAAAAAATTTATTTTACGCATCGGGCGGCGTCGGTGAAATTAAGAGGGGATTTTAAGGCCCGAAGGAAATTCCCCCGGGCAAGGTCATTTTTTTGGGTAAGGGAATATAAAAAACCCAATCGATAATAAAGGTTGGCGGAACGGTATCCGTTTTGAAGCCCTGTTTTCAGTGCCTGGATGGATTCGTCAAAAAACACTTCCTGGCCCCTTGCCAACGCAAGGTTTCCGCTTGGAATTTCCCAGGCCTCGTTTCCATAAGTGGCCTTAAAGGTTTTGGAAAGGGCCTCCCTGATTCGAAGATCGGCCATTTCCCCCCAATAAACCGAGGTTAAAAAAGGATCCCCTTCCAGGGACGAAAAAACCTCCGCCAGGTCCCTTTCCTTCGCGCCTATTGTTTCCTGGGGGCCCCACCCCAGAACTTTTTTCCTAAATTGGTTCCATGCCAAATCCGCCTTTTTCCATCGGGTCAACAGTTGTTTGTCCCCTTCCGTGACGGGGGCCAACAAAAGCATCAAACCGCCATCCGGCGGGGGAGCGTTTTTCGAGAGCCAAAAATTTTTGCTTCCGGGGAAAATTTTGGATAAAAAAGGCTGGTAATTAACGTTGGTTATGACGGCCATCCACCGTGGCGGTTTGACCGGAAGCCCCGGCTCAGCGGCGGAATTCCCGGAATAGGCGGCCAGCCACAAACTTGAATCAGCCGGATTTTCAAAAAACTTGTCAAAAAGGATAAATGGTTCCTGGAGGATTTTCCTTTCCTCAAGAATTTGGTAAGCGCCTGCGAGTTCACGTGATTTCATGGCCAAGGGGGAAATTTCCGATACCGCCTTTTGGGTTGGACCTAAAAGGTGAAAAATATCCAAACTCATTGAAAATAAAAGCAAGCCGGCCACCAGACCGCGGGTTCCCGGGAAAGATTTATCCGCCGCCAAAAATTGAACCCCTCCCCCGACCATAAATAAAAGGAAGGGAAGTATTTGAACGATCCTGAAATACTCCAGGTTTCTGGTTAAAAAAACCGGCAGAAAACAAAGGAAAAAAACGGCAATAAAGAAATTCATGCGTGTTTTATTGGGTGAACGCCAAATTTGAATGGCGCCCAATTGGAAAAAGCTGACTAAAATCGGGTTGAGGAACCCGCCCCAATGCGGGCCATAGGCCATTACAGCGAGATGCCGCGGGGATCCCCAGAAAACGCCCGCAAAATAATGGAAAACATTCAAAAGATAGGGTTTCCAAAGAAACCCGTTTTTAAATGTCCAAAGACTTTGGATATAACCGCCAAAGTGATGGGAATAGCCCATTTGGAGAAGGGGAAGGACCGAGAAAAAGGTCAAAAGGCAAAAAATCCAAAACCATTTCCGTTCTTGGCGTGTTTTCCAAAACAATACCACCGTTGCCACCCCGGCAATAATCACCCAGGAAATGGTGATGTAAAAACCAATTCCCGTACCGGCGGCTAAAAAAACGAGCCTGGATTTTTTTCCGCCGTTTTCAAGGGTTTTGAGAAAAACGGATAATAAATAAAAAACCACCCACATCCAAAAAACAAGCAAGGGATATTGAAGGCTAAAACGGCCCTCCGCCATGGCCCAGAAATTAAAGGCCCATAAAAAAGTAAATATTCCGGCGAAGGAGGTCCCAAACAAATTTCTTGTGGAAAAGAACACGAAGGGAAGGGTTAAAGAAGAAAAAACGGCCGGAACCAGCCAGAGAGTGAACAGTGACCCCCCCAAAAAATTAAAAGCTCCACCCAGGGCCAAAACATAAAAGGGGGGGACCTGGCTTACGAAATAGAAGGGTTGAATGACCCCGGTTTTGGCGAATTCCAGGCTGAAATAAGAAAAAAGAGACTCGTCAACCATCGGCCATCCCGTGAAGGTCGTAAGCCTATAAAACCTTAAAAAAACGGATAAAGGCAAAAGTAGGCCCCAAAAAAGAATGGGAATGGTGGAAATGGTTTCTGAAAAACGGAATGAATTTTCTTTAAAAGGCGTTCGACCCAAGAAAAAAGAGGCGATGGAAAAAGGAATAAAAAACCCCAACAAACCAATCCAAATCCGCGTTTCCGGCGGTTGGGGAAGGTAGGACAGAAGCCCATTGGAGGTAACTAAAATGAAAAAACAAAGCCATGGGACCTTCAGGTTCCGGAGTTTATGGGAAAATTCGCGTGGAAAAGGGGTCATTGGCCTTCCAAAATTTTTATACGTCCAAAAAAATTGATTAAATCAGATCAAAACTCAACAGCAAGTGAAATTTTCCACCGGAAAAAAATCACCAATGAATCCCCCCGAAGTTATAAACAAGGAAAAGGCCCTGACTAATTACGATAAAAAGAAGAAAAACCTGCGCGGAAGGCGCCAAGCCCCGGCGCCAAAGAATGGTGATGCAAACAAGAACAACCGCCCATTCAATCGGGGCGACGATAGCCGCGTGGTATTTAGGGTTCCAATAGGAGAGGGGGCTGAAAAAACGCCAATCGCTGAACGGGAGAAAATGGCGATGGGCGTATTCGGAATGAACGGGCAGATCCTCCAGACTGTGTAAAAAAACGCTCAGAGAAAAGAAAAGCCCGCTTTGAAACCTAACCAGGAAAAAAAAGAGGGCTAATCCCAAAGCCAGGGGAATGGAGTGACCCCAATCCACCCACAATTGCCGGAAATGGTATTCATCAAGATACTTCGGGGTAATTCGAATATGGTTGTGGTTCAACAAGTAAAAGCCGAAGTAAAGAAACATGGGGAGGTCGGGGATGACGGCCCCTAAAATTACCGGCAAATAATAAGAAGGTTTTTCTTTTTGGCCCAGAACAGCGCAATTGAGGATGGCGTGAGTAGTGGTAATCATTCCGGTATTGTCCCACAGGAATAAATTTTAGGGAACGGGGACAAATAGGAGAGAGGTTAAACGAACTTTTTTATTCAAACCCGTAAAACGAATAAGGAATGGACTTGGAATCAGAAACGGTGCTGTTTACAAAAACATTGCCCATCGTACTGTCATAAAGCCAACCGGTTGTCCCCGTGGTGGGGACACCCGTTGCCGCCGTCATGGCCAAATTGGAACCCGCGGGGCTTGGAGCACCCGCCACAAATGCTCCTGTTACCTTCACGAGGGGAATATTATCCATATATCGGCTAAACGCGAAATTAGTCGCGGATTGAAGGGTTGTGGGCCATTTACCCTCGGTATCTCCATAATAAATGGACGCAGCGGATTTTAGGCTTCCAAGGTTTCCTTTGGTGGATCCTTCCCTGGACTTTTCAAGCATTTGGGCGAAGCGGGGAATGGCGATGGCGGCGAGAATTCCAATGATGGCAACCACAATCATTAATTCAATGAGGGTAAAACCCGCTTCACCTAAAAAAAATAATATTTTTTTAAAATTGTAAATGAGGGGGGTTCCTTCGCCTGAAAAAATCCTACCAAGCTGTATTTATTTTAATTTCGAACCTATTTTACCTCGGGAATTTTGAAGGGGTTCAAATTTTTATAAAAAAGCGATTTTTCTTGTTAAATAATGAGAAAAAAGAGAAATTGTTGGTTTTTTATTTCACAATTTCCAAGGGTATTTTAATTTAAAGGTTTTTAAGGCTTTCTTTCGCGGTTTTCACCACGTTTTCCACGGTGAAGCCGAGGTTTTTCATGGCTACAGGCCCGGGAGCGCTGGCGCCGAATCGGTCGAGCGTTACGAATTTTCCATTCGTTCCCACCCAGCGGTGCCAGCCAAAGGAAGAAGCGGCTTCCACCGCCACGCGGGCTTTTACGGAAGAGGGAAGAACCTCGTTTTGATATTGAGAGTTTTGGGAAGCGAAAAGCTCAAGGGAAGGGGCGCTGACAACGCGTGTGGCAACTCCTTCCTTCTCCAAGGCCTCCTGGGCCTTTACGCAAAGCTGAACTTCAGAGCCGGTTCCGATAAGAATAACCTGGGGCTTTCCATCTTTGGCCTCCGAAAGTACATAGGCGCCTTTCAAGGTGCCGGAGGCGGGGGCAAACTTGGTTCGGTCAAAGGTGGGAATGTCCTGTCGGGTGAAAACCAAGGCTGTGGGGGCATTCTTGCGTTGAAGGGCGATGAGCCAGGAATAGGAAACCTCGTTGGCGTCCCCGGGCCGAAGGACCACCCCGTTGGGCGTGGAACGCATGGCGGCCAGGGTCTCAACAGGCTGGTGGGTGGGGCCGTCCTCGCCCTGACCGATGGAATCGTGGGTAAAGACAAAGATGGACTGAACACCCATCAAATGGGCCAAACGATAAGCGGGTTTCATATAGTCGTTAAACATCAGGAAGGTACCGCCGAAGGGGATTACCCCGCCGTGCAGGGCCATGCCGTTCAAGGCCGCGGCCATTCCGTGTTCCCGGACACCAAAGTGAATGATGCGTCCGAGGTAATTATCGGCCTCAAAATCTCCGCCCTGTTCAATGGTGGTGTTGTTGGAACCGGCCAGGTCAGCGGAGCCCCCCAGGAAGAAAGGAACTTCCTTGGCGATGGCGTTAATGACCTTGTGGGAAGAAACACGGCTCGCCAAACCCTTCTCGTCGGCTGGGAAAACCGGCAGTTTTTGTTCCAAATCGGCTGGTAATTCCTTGGCTAAAGCCTGGGAGAACTGTTTGTATTTGTCCGCGTTGGTCTTGGCGTAAGCGTCGCGTTTTGCATTCCAATCCGCTTCCACCTTTTTACCCTTGTCCACCGACTCCAGGCAGCGTTTCTTGGCGTCGTCAGGAATATAAAAAGTGGGCTCCAAGGGCCACTTCAAGAATTCCTTGGTTTTCTTGATGTCGTCCGGAGAAAGAGGAGAGCCGTGAACCTTGGCTGTGTTTTGCAAGGGGCTTCCGTAACCGATGATCGAACGAACGGCAATAATGGAGGGGCGGGTTGTTTCAGCGTTTGCCTCAGCCATGGCCTTATCTAGGGCGTCCAAATCGTTTCCGTCGGCGACCTTAAGAACGTGCCAGCCATAAGACTCAAACCGTTTCAGTACATCCTCGGTGTAGGCCAGTTTGGTGTCGCCCTCGATGGAAATATGATTGTCGTCGTAAATGACTTTGATCTGGGAAAGTTTTAAATGACCCGCCATGGAACCGGCCTCATGAGAAGCCCCTTCCATAAGATCGCCGTCGGAAGCGAGGACCCAGGTTTTATGGTTGACCAGCTCGTTTCCGAAACGCGCGGCAAGAATCCGCTCCGCCATGGCGAAACCCACCGCGGTCGCGATTCCTTGGCCCAGGGGACCGGTGGTGGTTTCCACTCCTTCCGTATGTCCATATTCGGGATGGCCGGGGGTTTTGCTTCCCCATTGGCGGAAGTTCTTGAGATCGTCCAAGGTGAGTTTGTAACCGTGAAGATGAAGGAGGGCATAAATCAACATGGAACCGTGGCCGGCGGATAAAACAAAACGGTCCCGATCCACCCACTGGGGGTTGGAAGGGGAATGTTTCAGGTATCGGCTCCAAAGAATGTGCGCCGCGGGGGCCATGCCCATGGGCATGCCGGGATGGCCGGAGTTGGCCTGGCGGGTCGCGTCCACCGCAAGAAGGCGGATGGTGTTTACGGCAGACAGATCGGCCGCATCGAAAGGTTTAGACATTTCAGGCTCCTTGAATTTAATTGAGTTTAAACGGAACTGGTATTTCTGCTGTTGGGGATTTTATTTCCCGTTGAGGGGTTTGCGGTTTTGAAAGCCGCTCTGCAGAGTATGCCAATGGCGGATTTCGGCTTCGCCTTCCTTCCAGCAGAGGAACACAATTTCCTGGCCCCGGCGGCTGTAAAAATCAACCAGTCCGGTGTCCAGGTCCTTCAAGTGGGCCCCCAGCTGATACAGGTCCTCTAATTTTTCCTCAAACTGCTTGGTTTGGAGATGAAAGGCGTCCATTTGTTTCGCGATGGCGGCCTGCGCCGCGAGGGTTAGTTGGCCGTTGGGATCCGTTCCCGTCATTTCCTCAATTTCTATCTGGGCCTGGGTGCGAAGGACTACGCTGCGTTGTTCCCGGAGGGTTTTCAAATAGAGGCGGACCTTGGGAAGAAGAGAGTTGGCTTCCTGAACCGTCAGCATTTTGATTTTTTGTTTTTCGTTCGACATGGCGTCCCTTAAGATTTCGGGATAACTTTCAATCATTTTATGTTTGGCTTAAGAGGCAAACAAGATTAAATGTCACTTAAAACAAGAAAAACACAAGAAACCATAAGGCAAAGTTTCTTTTTTTCTGCCGATAAAATCCGATTAAGGCCGATAAAGCTGAAGTCTTTAACGTTTAAAGTCTATATCAGTGTCCATTCACCTTCACGAAAAGCTACTGGCTTCGCCAAGGCGACGCCAGACAAGTCGGCCGTTACCGGTGGTTACTAATTCATTTTTAGAAAGATTTTGATTTGGGGTTTGGAAGAATATTTAGGCGGCGGATGGAATGCGGAATTCCGGCTCCTTCCCTTTAAAACCGTCAACCCTGAGCGAAAGGTCAGCGGGGCCGAAAGCTCTTCATTCGCCTGTTTCCCTGGAATCCTGCCATGGGGTTTAAGGAGATTTTTCAAACAGGGGAATGAAAATATCCGGTTTTGCCTTTATGGTTTGGCCAGCCGGAAATTAAAACCTCGGCGAAAACTTCCCGGGGGCGGGCGGAACAACGCGTTTTCCAGCGGATTCCCCTCTAAAAAATTTTGGGAAGGACTTGATCCTGATAAGTCACCTAAAGATACTACTACCCTCTCAAAGGCAGTGAAGGTCGAGAAGGTTCAATATTAAAAGGAGGAAGCGATGCCAGCTCAAGTTGGACAAAAAGCCCCTGACTTTCAGGGCGAAGCGGTCATGCCGGGCGGTGAATTCAAGGAAATCAAGCTTTCGGATTACAAGGGTAAATGGGTGGTTTTGTTTTTCTATCCCCTCGACTTCACCTTCGTCTGCCCGACCGAAATCAAGGCCTTCAATGAGAAGTTCGACGAGTTCAAGAAAATGGGAGCTGAAATCATCACCTGCTCCACCGACAGCAAATTCAGCCACAAGGCCTGGCAGGAAAAGGATCTGGGGAAACTCAAGTTCCCCCATCTGGCTGATAACAACCACCAGATCTCCCGCGCCTACGGCGTGTTGATTGAGGACAAGGGGTTTGCCTTGCGCGGAACCTTCATCATCGATCCGGACGGAAACCTGAAGCATTCCACCGTGAACGACACGGCTGTCGGACGCAACGTGGAAGAAACCATCCGCACCTTAGCGGCCTTCGAGACCGGCAAGTTGACGGGCTGCGGCTGGACCCCGGGAGCCAAGACGCTTAACTGACGGAATCACCAAAAAGAATTTTGAAAAGATTCTGTCATCCCGAGGAGCAACGCCGATAGGCTTGGTTTGCGACGTGGGGATCTCAGGTTTTAAGGGGAGGCGGAAAATCCGCCTCCCTTTTTTTATTGTGAAGGTCTGGACGTCGTTACATCTCCCGGATCCGCGGGCAATTGGATTTCGTCCCTCTGGCTATAAACGGTTGTTTTGCCCTTTAACATCGGGAAGAAAAGGCGGTTGGAAAGGCGGGGAGTGTAGAGATAGTTCGACATTCCGGCGCCCTTTTGAGTCGCGCCGTTTTGGGTCCATTCGATTAAATCCTCGAAAATTAAGGACGCGGGGCCGTCACTTAAAATTTTTTGATGTTTTATTTTCAGGGAATGAATATCCGTGAAGCCCAGCGTTTTCTGGTAGGGGAGCCAGAAGAAATTACGCCGGTTTTGGGAGAGGTTATAGGCCACATCCCAAACCTGAATATCCTTTTGGGGTCCGGTCAAAAAAAGTCCGTGGGCTGAATCCTGATGGTCGGCGGGACATTGAACGGAATAAATCAAGGTTTCATCACCCAGATAAGCCCTGCCCCAATGCCAGGCTTTCACAAAGCGGTCGAGAGGGACCGATCCATAATGGTGGTCACGGTAACCCCTGCCCAAAAAGCCCTGTTTCTTAACCACTTCCCCCGCGGTGTCGCACCATTCCAGCGTCCCTTCCACATGGCAGCGGGGGGCGGCCAAAACACAGGTATGGGTCGAGGGGATTTCGGGTTTGGGAAGATTGGGAATGTTTCCCATTTCAGGGGTAAAGAACAAACGGGCCCGCAAAAGTTTTTTACCACCTCGTATTGGAGCCTGAACCGTAAGGACATAGGAGGGGGGATCGCCACTTTCATCCCAGTTGAACCGGTTGGGACCAAGCATGACAGCGGATTGTTTTTCGGAGGCTTTTAAAAAATGGGAGGAAAATTCCTGAAGGGCCTCTCCCGCTAACCGGCCGTTATGAAAAATTCGGAAGGCCACACCGCAGAAATCCGTGGGGTTTGGTGGTTGGGGCATGGAGCCGGAGTCTATTAAGGGGGATTTAGTTTTTTGCCAGTAGGTTTTTAGGCTATCTTGATAATAAGCTGAGGTGAGGTTGCCGGCGAAAAATTGGATGGAAAAGGCGTAGCCATTCTTTTCATCGGTGCCGTCAAAATGCCACCACTCATAAGCGCCGGGTGATTTTTGGGGCCGGTGGAAATCCTGCTCAATTCCCGAAAGAAGGTTCATTCCGTGGTCATCCTTGCCTATTACTGGTGGTTTTTGGCGGCTTATCTCATTTACTGCGCCTGGGAAAACACCCGCTTGTTCATCAAGCCAACCGCGCCTGACCCCAAAAGAAAAAAATGGCCCTTTGTTTCCATCCTGATACCGGCCCGTAACGAGGAACTCCGAATCAAACCCTGTCTGGAAGGGATGTTATCACAAGACTATCCGTCTTATGAGATTTTGGTACTGGACGACCGTTCCACCGATAAAACCCCTCAGGTTGTCCGGGGTTTCGGGGCGGGCAAGGTGAAGGTGTTGCGGGGAAAACCCCTTCCCCCGGGTTGGCTGGGAAAGCCATGGGCTTGCCAACAATTGGCCCAAGAGGCAAAAGGAGAATGGCTTTTTTTCACGGACGCGGATACATGGCATAAGCCCGAAATGTTGAAGCGGACGGTCCAGATGGCGGAACAGAAAAAGGCCGATGTGCTTTCGTTGTTTACCCGCCAAGTCACGAAAACCTGGATGGAAGCACTGGTTATTCCTGTGATGGCCTATACCCTGCTCGCGTTTCTGCCAACCCGTTGGTCCCTGGGGAGAAACCGATTTTTTAACCGTTTTGCCGGCGTCAGCGGCCAATTTGTTTTTATCAAAAGAAAGGTGTATCAGGATTTTGGGGGCCACGAGACCGTCAAGGGAGAGATTGTGGAGGATTTAAATTTTGGAAAAGAAGTTGTACAAAGGGGTTACCGGCTTGTGTTGGGGGATGGGAGCGATTTTTCCTATTGCCGGATGTACACCAACGCGAAAGAGGTGTGGGAAGGGTTTTCAAAGAACTTTTTCCCCGCGTTGAAATTTTCCATATTTTATTTTTTAAACGCTTTGGTGGCTTTGATTTTGGACGGGGTTGTGCCATTTGCGGTCCTGTGTTTCGGTAAAAATTATCCGTTGTTTTGGCCGGCCCTTTCATTGGCCATTGTTTCAATCAGCGTCAGGGCCCTCCAGTCGGGGAAGTATGGTTTTCACAAGGGGTCGGTTTTATTCCATCCCGTCGGATGTTTTCTCTTCGCCTTGATCGGATTTAATTCCCTCCGGTGGTTTTGGTTCGATAAGGGCCATTGGAAGGGGCGGATTCTTCGGCCAAAACAAGAATGATTTTAGGTTTGGAAATTATTTCGAGTAAATTGACGTCCCAAAAGCGACCACCTCAAAATTTTCCTTCGTGGTCTTGTCAAACCCCTGAATCGTTTGCTTGGCCAAAAAACCGGTTTCTTCCCGGAAATAAAAAAAATAACGGTTGTCCGTGGAGGTGATTGCCCCAAGTTTGGGGTTTTCGTTGGAGCCAAAAAGTCTTTCGACAAATTCCCCTGATAATTCGCCCGGAAATTTTAAGCCGTTAAACGCACCACGGTCCATGTTGGCGACCTGTGTTCCTTGATTTCCTCCGGGGCTGATGGTCCAAAAAGCCAATTTGTCCTTTCCTTCGCTTAACATGCAAAAAAGGGAACCGCCATCCTTTGACAATTTCATGTTTCCCGTTTCGGGGGTTTGTCCGCCCGTTTGAATATCGGGAAAGTCAAAAATTGAGGCCGCCTTTTTTTCCTGATAATCGTAAACAATCAAATGGTTCATATTCAGGAAGTAAACCTTTTGGCCGTCGGTGGACCAGACAGGACAGCAAACACTGCTCATCTGGGATCCCTGTGACAAGGCTTGGGGATTAAAAACCGTTTTGGGTTTTCCCTGGGATTCAAAATTGCCGTCCAAATTGAAGATTGTGATTTGAAAATCCTTGTCATAAACGCAGGCAACCTTGGTTTTGTCGGGGGAGAGGACAGGCTGGTAATAATAGCCGCCGATGACCTTTTGTTTCAGGGTTCCGTCGCCCCGAAGGATATAAAGACCGTCACCGTTGCCGTAGGCGAACAGGACGTCGCGGGGGCCCCTGCCCGGGGAGTTGTCGGAACAACCTGAAATGAGGGGGAAAAACAAAAAGGGAAGAAGGGCTGGTTTCAAAAATCGCAAAAGGATTTCCTGGTATTTAAAACGTTTAGTTTTTTGGGGGAGGATTGGGACCCTGCTTTTTCTTCGCGATTTCATCCTGGACCAGTCGGATCCATTGTTTCGCGTCGGTCTTGGGGGCGGTGATGGGGGTTGGAACCAGAGGCCGCGGCGGGTTTCGGGCCGCCTCGATATTGGCCAACCGCGTTTTTTCCTTGGTCTTGTCAACGTAGGTTTTTTGAAGGTCGTCCAGGACTTCCCTGAGAACCTTCTTTTCCTCCACATTCAGGTTGCCGGCGGTTTTCTTGATGAGGGACCCGATCATATTGATGGTGATCCGGGCGCGGGGCAAATTGAGATCCTTGTCCTTGTAATAAGGATGGATCAGCTCTCCCAGGTCAATTTTCGCCGAGGAGGCCAGCATGACAATAAGGTCAATAAAGTAATAATCGGTGGTTCCCCACTCCCGGTTATCTTTGTAATTTTGTGGTTCAGCCATGGAGTATCCCACTATTCCCGTTCCCCGCTAATGGCGCGTACCGCCCGGATCCAAGCGTCCTGCTCCTTGCCCGAAACCTCATGAGAACGATGATAATCTTGTTTTTCCAGAAATTCATTTAAATCTTTTAGAAGCCGTTCAAGCGCTTTTTTGCCCGTTTCGTAAAGGTTTTTGCGGTGGGAGGGATTCAATTTTTGTTTCATGACCTTTTCCAGGTGAATTAAACAAAGCATCCCCCGGTTTATAAAGGCTTCCCTGAGTTTTTCCGAAAGATTCCAACTGAAAGCGAATTGCTGGATTTGGGAAAGGTCCCGTTTTTTTTCGGATTCACAAAGAGGGCAGGATTTAACCTTGGTTCGGTTCCAAAACTTTGGCCCGGCGGAAAGTTCCCTCAACCCTTTTTCCAACAGGCTTTGGTAAATCACGCCCATTCCCAAATGTTTCCCCTGCTTGACCCCCAGCCAGGCGTGCCGGTTGCAGAAACCCCTCGATTGAAAAAGGGCCTCCCGGGTAATGGGATCGGTGACGGATTCCTCAAGGAGGGATTTCAGATGTTCGTGGACATAATCATGAAGGAGGAAACAAAGGGGACAACGATCCGTTTGAAGAACTTCGATGTAACGATCGGGATCCGCGAGAAGTGCCATGAAGCGGTTTTATCGATTTCTCGTTAGAAGAGTTTTTTGGACCAAAAAGAAGGTTTGGAATCCGAATCATCCTCGATATTGTTTTTCACGCCCGTGAATCCGCTGACGGGGGAGAGGCCTCCCACGGGGGGGTTGGGTTGTCCGGAATCACCGGACTGGTTTTTCGACCAGAAGAACCAGCCGATCCCGGCCACGGCGACAACGAGAACGGTCCAGAGAATCCAATGGGAGCCGCCTGTTTTGACGGGGGCCGCGGGAGTTTCCATCGCGGGGGTTTGATTGGGAGTGGTTTGAGGGGTTACTTCCGGGGTATTGGCGGCGGTGCTGGGGGTCAGGGTAATTTTGGTTCCCTTCGCGCCCTTGCTTCTTTTGATTTTTTCAACATAAGCGTTGATGGGGGTTCCATGGTTTTTTTCACTAGGCAATCCAATGTCCGTCGTTCCCGAGGAAACCGGTGTGGGGGTGGTTTCAGGGTTTAAAACTGTTTCAGAGGCTTTTTGGCTTTTGACGTTTCCAGATCCGCCGCAGGCGGGAAGCAGGACTACCGAGGAAGCCAGCATCGCGAGGAAGACGATTCGGTGAATAAGGGTGGTCAAGGACGTCTCCAAAGTGAAGTATTAGCGGCGGGGTTTATTTTACCTAAGGCAAGCATGACAGGGAAGGAAAAGAAACGAGAGGAGCCTGAAAAGCCATAAATCATTATGGTTTAAAAGCGGTTTAACTATTGGTAGCGGTAAAAAGGGGGAAAACCACTAAATACATGATGGGGGAAAGTTAAGGAATGAGTGCCCCTTTTATCAATAAATAAAAATGGCGGAGAGAAAGGGATTCGAACCCTTGAAAGGATGTTACTCCTTTAACGGTTTAGCAAACCGTCGCCTTCAGCCGCTCGGCCATCTCTCCTAAAACCTTAAATCGGCCTCGGCGACGGGACCGTCGCCTGGACGAAAGAAACATTTTCCCCATTTTTATTCTCTACGGAGATTTTCGTCCCGTCCCTTTGGGCCGAAAGCCACTCGGCCATCTCTCCAGGGCTGGACAATAAGTTGAAAAACCAGAACTAGATATCCTAACGCTGCCACCATCGAAAAAAGGCGGAGGGTACAGATCCGGCCGAAAGAACCATTTTCCCTAATTTTATTCTCGAAGGAGACTTTCGTCCCGCCCCTTCGGGTCGCCGAACCTACGGTTCGAGTCCCCGGCATCGGTCGCCATATTTAGGAATATCTGGAAGATATCCCTAAATATGGCGGAGGGTGCAGGACTCGAACCTGCAAGGGGTTTCCCCCGGTGGATTTCAAGTCCACTGCCTTACCAATTAGGACTAACCCTCCAACCGGTCCCGATTGTACCTGTTTTTATTAACCAAGTCAGGGGGGCATATTGTACCCGGATTTGTCTTGGGAACAACTTATATCACCCGTTGTTTTTTTGAAGGTTTTAAAGGAAGATCGGAGCGTCGTATTTTTAATATCCAACGGGCGTGTGGAAAAAAGAATTGAAAACCATCATTCAAAAAATAAAATTTAAGGCGGATCCAAAAACATTATTTGAAATGTACATGGACTCCGGAAAGCATACCTTGGCCACCGGGGGTAAGGCGGTTTTGAGCCGAAAGGCGGGCGGTTCCTTTTTCGCGCATGGGGGTTATTGTTGGGGAAAAAATTTAATGATTATTCCGAACGCGGCCATCGTCCAAAGCTGGCGCGCGGGCGATTGGGCGAAAAAAGACAGGGACTCTCTTTTGATCCTGAATTTTGAGGCCGAAAAGGGAGGAGGATTACTTACAATGATTCACGCCAATTTACCGGACCGGCACGCGGGACACTTGACCCAGGGCTGGAAGGATCATTATTGGAACCTTTGGAAACAATATCTGGCGCGGAAATATTAAGAATGAAATCGAGGGTTTCCTTCGGGGAAAAACTTTGAATAAGGAGGCTTTGAAATGCGCTGTTATAAAAAGATGGTGATAGCCGCGGCTTTTTCGGCGGTTGGGTTGCTGTCCCTGAATTTAATTGCCGCCGAAAAACACGATATGTCGAAAATGCCGGAAAAGAAAATGCCAGCGGAGTTTGAAAAGTTGAAGTCCCTGGTTGGAACCTGGACGGGCAAGGCCAAGATGCACGGGGATAAGGAAGAAAATGTAAAAATCACCTATGGGTTGACCGCAGGGGGGACGGCGATTCTCGAGAAGTTTTCCCCCGGGACCTCTCATGAAATGGCCACCATTTATAATGTGGAGGATGGCCGTCTTTGCATGACGCATTATTGTATGTTGGGAAACGCTCCCAAGATGAGGCTAAAAGGATCCACGAAAGATTCCCTTTCTTTTGAAATGAAGGGCAAGGAAGGCATCTCTTCCGACAAGGAAATGCATATGCATTCCCTGACCATTACCTGGAAGGACGCCGACCACATTTCAACGGGTTGGACTTCCTATAACGATGGAAAACCCGCCCCTTGTTCCACTTTTAATCTGGCGCGCAAAAAGTAAAGATTGGTTTGAAAATGGCACTCTCAGGGCAAGGCTCGTCTGCCCTGGGAGTTTATTAAGGAACCTATGCCCCATCTCCACGAAAAAATCGATTTTACGGTTTCGGTTTTTATTGTAAAAAATGAAAAGGTTTTATTTATTTTTCATAAACAGTTAAACCGCTGGCTTCCCATCGGCGGCCATATCGAATTGGATGAAAATCCCGAAGAGGGGGCGCTTCGAGAGGCAAAGGAAGAAAGCGGACTGGAAGTGGAATTAGTGGGATTTCGCCCGCCGTTGGATAAAGAAGATGGTTTTATACCCCTCTTGAACACGGCTTTTCTCGACATTCACCGGATCAAGGAACCCCATTGGCATATCGGGATGGTTTACTTCGCGCGGGTGAAATCAGGGGAGGTAAAACTCAACGTCGAGGAACATAAAGATATTCAGTGGTTAAGCGAAAAAGACTTGGAAGATTCCAAATGGGGTTTAACCAAGCCCCTGAAATTTTACGCCCGGCAGGCTTTTCGGCAGGTTCAATAGATTTATTCCTGGTCGGAAAAAAATCTATTTGATTTTGGGAACCTTAATCTGGCTGATAATCATCCCCAACCGCTTGGCGGCGTCAAAAATGCGGTCGTCCCGGTAGAACTCCCCGTAATAAATGGAACGAAGGCCGGCGTTGGTCACGATTTTAAAGCAATTCCAGCAGGGTGAGGCGGTAATGTAAATATCCGCTCCATCGACCCGAACACCGTTTTTCGCGGCCTGAATGATGGCGTTGGCTTCCGCGTGAATGGTGGCCACGCAATGGTTATCCTCCATCATGTGTCCCGCGTCATCGCAATGGGGTAAACCCCGAACGCTTCCGTTGTAGCCGGTGGAAAGGATGGTCTTGTCCCTGACGATGACGGCGCCCACGTGTTTGCGGTCGCAGGTGGAACGGGTGGCGACCTCGGCGGCGATATTCATGAAGTACTGGTGCCAATCCACCCTAACGCGGTGTGAAGGTTTCGCGGCGGCCGCCTTTTTGGCGTGAGTTCTGGGAGTCCTTCTTTTTTTAAGGCGGCTGAGGTGGTGTTTCTTGAATTTGATGTTGATTCGGTGTGCCATCCGTTTTCCTTAGAGCCTGGGATCAACCGCGAATAATTGTAGCCGGTGGACTGGGTGCCAGTGTTCTTTTGATTCCGCCAACCCTGGAAGCCCCTCGGCGTCACCGGCGTTGATGACGGGGTAGGAATCCATCTGACGGCAGATATTGGCGAATATATAAGCGGACAAGCCTTTGACCGTCAAGTCTGTTACTTCCAGATATACCCCATAAGTATCCGGACTCAATGGGGCACCCACCGAATAAGCGGATAAACGGTTTTCGAGAATCACCACCCAGGCGTCCATTCCCCAGTTATCGCCTTCATGAAGCGCTCGGAAATGGGCTTTTTGGGAAGACAGAAGCATCTTTTCACCCTGTGCCCCCTTCAGTGCCGGAAGTCTCTGGGCTTTCCAAAGATCAAACAAATCCCCGCAGGCTTTCAAATCACTTTTTCGGTAGGGCCGCAAAACCACCGAGTGTTCCTTGATGAGGTGATTAACTTCCGCGCGCTTGGCCCGGTAAGGGTCCCCGTGCAAACCGGCAATAAGCGCGCGGTCGTAAAGGTATTCGGTCAAGGTGGGACGGGATGTAAAACTCCAAGACTCGGCGGATTTTTTTTGTTCCTCCGACAAACCTTCCACACGGGAGATGCCGCCTCCGGGACCGTTTACCTTTTTCATGTATTCAAAAGCTATTTTGAGACCTTCGGTTGTATAGGGTTTGGGAGGCACCGGGAAATAAACATATTTATCGTAGTGGGCCACAATAAAAGAGGAAGAACCTTTGGTCACCAGAGCGTAGGCGAATTCATCCTGCCACATGAGAAAGGAGGGAAGTGAGGTGGACAAAGCTGAAACTTGATGGAAAAGCTCCGAGGCTTTTTCCAAAACCAAATCCAAAGGTTCCACTCGTTCAAAAAAATCTGCGTGAGGAAGTGGAATAATATTCATAAAGTTCTAAGTTTTGAGTGTTGAGTTTTGAATTGATGAGATTTCCCATCCGGGTATTCCGGATGGGAAATGACCATAACTTAAAACTAGGAACTGAGAACTCAAAACTGCCTTTGGTTATTGTCCTGTTAAAACCCGGGCGATTTCACGGCGCAGACCGTAACTTAAACGGTGCGCGCGGGAAGGCGGCCGGTAATTCGCGAGGTACTGCGGCAAGTTCGCCAAATCCACGACCCCGTGCTCATGATTCACGACGGCCGAGGCGTCACCCTGCGGGTGGGCGAAAACTACCACACCCTGGATCCAGATTTGGGAACATTCCTGCGCCCAGCGGGGAGGCAGGTTTTTTTCCAAATGGCTTCTCAGGTGGTAAATCTGGGTGGCGACCTGCTTTAAGGGGTTGTAAAAGCCGCGCTTGTAACGGGAACGGGTTTTGCGGGCCCGCTTGTGGAGGGTCCATTCCCGATCCAGCACCTCGCCGGCGATCCGCCCGCGAAGATATTTGGTCTCGATGACAAACATGACGTTGTTGGTGATCAACAAGTGGTCGAGCTCCCTGGCTCTTTCGCCGGACTCAAACTGTACCGAGTGGAGCACCCGGGCGTCCATCGTCATCCCGTCAAGAACCTTGGCCACCATGGCCTCACCCTCGGCGCCCTCGCCAACGATGCGGCCTCGGTGTCTGGCGACCGTATAGGCCCAGTAGCAAAAACCCAAAACAATCGGCGCCAAAACATACCTCAGCGCCCAATGCTTGAAATAAAACCCTGTTCCAAAAGCGACAATCAACAACCCTGCTGTAATCCATCTCCAACGTGTCACCCACCGCATAGCCCTGGGGGGCTGCAGCTTTTGTAATGTGGCGACCATAATTTTAAGCCTTTCCCAGCGACAGCTCCCGCACCTCCACAACCTCTTCCTGAAATTCGCTAATAAATTGCGGATATTGTCGAATAAGGGACGACAGGGTTGTGCTTTCCAAGTATCGCTGAATCGAATCCAAATAATTTTTCAACCTCGCGGTCACGTTCGGCCGCGAGAGCGCCGGACATTTTGTGTCAGCGCCCAAAAACACCTTCAGATGATCTTTACTTTCCATGATCACCGCGGGGTACATCGAACAATCCAGGGGACGCGCCTCATAAACCTGGCACGTGTGATCCTCAGGATTGAAAAACGAACAGGCGAATCCGTGCCCGCATGCCACGAGTTCAGCCTTGGAAGCGGCGCCTTGGCCCGCCTCCCTAAAAGAACCTTTCGATTTGATGGACATAGCCTGATTTCTTTCCTCGGGAAAGAAGAAGGGGGAGAGGGAGGCCTGTTTTTCGGGAAAACGGCAGCAGACAGGACATTCCAGACAGATTTCACTTGGGATCAACTGGGGCAACTGGGGTCGCATGGGTTCCTAAACTATAAGTTATAAATCCCAACGCCGATGGTAATGAGGCCCCCGATGATCAAAAGCGGCGCGAGGGTCATGGACCCAGTCGCCAAGAACATATAGCCCGCCACGAGGACGCCGACTCCGGCGCCCAGGGTGATCTTGCCTTCCTTGCTCATCTTTGGTTCAACGGTTTGGACTCTGGCTGTTTTGTCCGCCACGGGTTTCCTCCGGCTGTTGGTGAATCGCCGGATATTGTACCAGAGCTGTTCGGAAAATTTGAAATTATAGGAAGGAAGGGAAGCCTATCGGGTTGAAGCGAACGGAAATACTAAGGATTAAGGTGGTTCAAGCCCCTAAGCGGGTTTGAATGGCTTCAAAACATCCAACCCACCCATATAGGATCTTAAGACCTCGGGAATAACCACGGATCCGTCGGCCTGCTGATAATTTTCCAGGATTGCAAGCCAGGTACGGCCCACCGCCAATCCCGATCCGTTCAGGGTGTGAACAAACTCGGGTTTAACCCCGCCTTCCCTTTTGAACTTGATGCCCCCCCGTCGGGCCTGGAAATCGGTACAGTTACTGCAGCTGGAAATTTCACGGTAGGTGTTTTGGCTCGGAAGCCAAACCTCCAAGTCATAGGTTTTAACCGAACTGAAGCTCTTGTCGCCTGTCGCTAGCGCGACCACCCTGTAGGGAAGGCCCAGTTTCCTCAAAATATCCTCGGCGTCGCCGGTTAATTGTTCCAGGGCCGCCATGCTTTTTTCCGGTTCCACAAACTGGAACATTTCCACCTTGTTGAACTGATGAAGCCGAATCAGGCCCTTGGTGTCCTTGCCGTAACTTCCCGCTTCACGGCGGTAACAGGGGGTGAAGGAGGCGTATTTTTTTGGCAGGGAACCCACGGGAAATGTTTCCCCCCGGTGTAAATTGGCCAGCGACACTTCGGAGGTTGGGATAAGATAGAAATTATCCCTCTCGATCGCGAAAGCCTGCTCGATGAACTTTGGGAACTGGCCTGACATTTCCATTGATTGGTAATTCACAAGATGAGGCACTACCATTTCCTGGTAGCCTTTTTGCGTATTGGTGTCCAACATGAAATTAACCAGGGCCCTTTCGAGTTTCGCTCCCAGGCCCCAGAGACTGAAGAACCTGGCGCCGGAAACCTTGGCCGCCTTTTCAAAATCAAGAATGCCGAGTGCGACCCCCAATTCCTCATGTGGCTTTGGTTTGAAGCCGAATTTTTTCGGTTCCCCGACCTTGCGGATTTCCTGATTGGCTTCCTCGCCCCCAACGGGGACACTCTCGTGGGGTAAATTGCAAATTTGAAGCTCGATATCGCGGAAATCCTTCTCGACGGCGCCGATCTCCCCGTCCATTTCCTTGATCTCATTGGAAAGTTCCGAAAGCTTTCCCCGATATTCGGTAATGTCCTTGCCTTCCTTTTTCAGTTTGCTCATTTCCTCCGAGGCCTGATTCAGGCGTGCTTTTCGTTTGTCGGCGGAAATCATGAGGTCGCGTCGGCGGCGTTCCAAGTCTAGATAAAGGGAAAGGTCAACTTTAGATTTGCAATCCAGAAGGGCCTTTCTAACCTCGGCCTCATGTTCTCGGACATATTTGGGATCTAACATTTCAAACCTCAGGGTTTCAACATGGGTCGTCCAGGGGCTCCGAAAAGACAAAGTCCATGGGGAAGTGGGATTATATTCTTAAAACTGTTCAAACCCAAATAACTACTTTAAAACTAAAGGAAGAAAAGCCTTATTTGAAACCTTGGTTTCCGGAAAATGTCGTGAAACGGTAGGCTTGATATTAGAGGCTGTACCTTCGAACCAAAAGGAATATACTTTTAGTCGCTTCACATCACCTTGAGGGAGGGTTTATGCGCACCATCAGCCCGAGATGGATTCTTCTACTGGCTTTACTATTGGCCCCGCCGGTTGTGGCCGCTGAGAGAACCGGTGTTTTGGCTCCGCCGGACGTGAAGAAAGAACAAGACGCGATCATGAAGACGTTGACAGACGGCAACAAGAAACACATGCACCATGTGGTCCGCAAGGATGGTTTGGCCCACATCATGGTGGTCAGTTGCGCGGATTCCCGCGTTCCCCCCGAGACGGTTTTTAACCTGAAGCCGGGTGAGATTTTTGTTAACCGGGCTTTTGGGACGATTGTGGATAAATCCATTCTGGCCAGTTTGGAATATGGCGCCGAGCATTTAGGATGCAAGGTCCTGGTGGTCCTGGGTCACACCAATTGCAGCGCGCTTAAAGAAGCCATTGAGGAACATGACCATCCCCGCGCTATTTGGCGCTCGATCAATCAACAGGATCTGGATTCCCGTCTTCAGCCATCGATCAATGCCATCCTGGATAAAAGCCTCCTGAATGAGGCCCGTTTGGACGCGGTTGTTCGGAGTAATGTGTTGAACACCATGAAAACCATTCGTGAACAAAGCCTGGTCCTTTGGAATTTGGAACAGGACGACATGATCAAAGTCGTGGGCGGGATTTATCATCTGGATACCGGCAAGGTAGAGTGGATAAAGCAATAAATCATTTTTTAGTTTTTTTTCTTAATTTTGAATTGTGGAGGGCGGCCTGAGGGCCGCCCTTAGTTTTAGGGGGAATTCCTTTGATTATCGGCGTGCCTAAGGAAATCAAGGATAACGAATACAGGGTAGGAATCGTTCCCGGCGGGGTTGAGGAACTAACCGCGGCGGGCCATCGGGTCCTTATTGAAAGCCAGGCGGGAAGGGGAAGCGGCATTTCGGATAAGGAATTTAAAGACTCCGGCGCTGAAATCCTTCCCCAAAGGGAAGAACTCTTCCGCGAGTCGGAAATGATTTTAAAGGTCAAGGAACCCCAGCCTTCCGAATTCAAGTTGATTCGAAAAAAGCAGATTCTTTTCTGTTATTTTCATTTCGCGGCATCCAAAGAACTTACCAGGGCCATTCTTAAAACCAACTCGGTGGCCATCGCTTATGAAACCATTCGTCTGAATTCGGGGGAGCACCCATTGTTAACTCCCATGAGCGAGGTGGCTGGCAAAATGGCCATCCAAGAGGGGGCGAAATATTTGGAGCGTTCCATGGGCGGAAAAGGAATTTTGTTGGGAGGCGTCGCGGGGGTCAGGCCCGCGAAGGTTGTCATTCTCGGCGGAGGAGTAGTGGGAAGCAACGCCGCCAAGACCGCGGCGGGATTGGGCGCGAGGGTTACCGTCCTGGACGTGAACCCGAGCCGACTCAGGCACCTGGAAGACATATTGCCCAAGAACGTCATTACCCTTGTCTCCAACCGCAGGGTTATCCGGGAGGAAGTCGCGGATTGTGATCTTTTGGTCGGGGCAATTTATATGGAGGGGGCAAAGGCCTCGAGGTTGGTAACCGAGGAAATGGTCAAACGAATGAAGCCGGGTTCCGTCATTGTGGATGTAGCCATTGATCAGGGCGGGTGCGTGGAAACCGCCAAACCAACCACCCACAGCGATCCGGTTTACACCAAGCATGGAGTGGTTCATTACTGCGTGACCAATATTCCCGGGGCCGTCGGCATGACTTCCACTTACGCCTTAACCAATTCCACGCTGCCGTTTGTATTGGAAATCGCCAGGCATGGGTATAAAGAAGCGGTCAGGAAGAACACCGCCATTCAATATGGACTCAATATTGACCAGGGGAAAATAATTCACCCGGCGGTAAAAGCCACTTTTAAATAAATTTACGGGAAATAAAAACCCCAATTCCGTTCCAAAGAATGAACCTGGGTTTTTGCTTTTTTATTGGAAGTTTTTACGGACCGAACTTAACAATGCGGCTATTACCCGAATCGATACCGTAAATATTGCCGGTTGAGTCCACCGCGATGCCGTCCATATCGCTGAAGGCGGTGGTTCCTCCGCCCCATTGGGCCACGTAAATTCCCATACTGGTGAATTGCTCAATTCTGGAATTGCCGGAGTCGGCAACGTAGACATTTCCGCTGGAAGAAACCGCCACGCCATCGGCATCATAAAATTGGCCGTTTCCGCTTCCGGAGCTCCCCCATTGAAGAAGAAAGGTTCCGGTGTTTGAAAATTTTTTGATCATACTCAACCCGTCATCGCAAACGTAAACGCTTCCGGTTGAATCAACCCCGACCCCGACGGGATCTGAAAAGGCCCCACTTCCGGAGCCCGAACCTCCCCACTGGGTTACATAAACGCCGGCGGTGGTGAATTTTTGCACCCTGGCGTTGTTTTCGTCCACCACGTAAACGTTATTTGTGGAATCAACCGCAAGGGCCCAAGAGGAGGCAAATTGCCCATTTCCGGTTCCGTAAGTTCCCCATTGGGTTGAATAAACCCCGGCACCAGTAAAAACTTGAATGCGGTTGTTGCTTGAATCCGCGACATAAACGTTTCCGGCGGCATCAAGTGCGATTCCGCTGGGGCCGGAAAACTGCCCATTGGCCGAACCGGCGGTTCCCCATTGTGAAAGATAAGTTCCGGTGCTGGAAAATTTTTGAACCCGATCGTTGGAATAGTCCGCCAAATAAATATTCCCGGCGGCGTCTACGGCCAGACTTTGGGGAAGGCCCATTTGGCCGTTGCCGGATCCGGAACTTCCAAATTGGAGAAGGAAGGGATGCCCCCCCGAACCCCCGGACCCACCCATGGGAATGGTCGTCCATTTGTTTAGGGGACCCGTGGGAGTTTCGGAACAACCGGCGGACAGGACCAGAAGGGCGGTTAAAAGGATTGAAAAGGGGATGACAACCTGGGATTGATTGACTGGCTTCACGAAGGCCTCCTAAGGGTCCAAAAAATATTTTGCGTTGTTTAAAGTGTTGTATCTCAAGGACTTGCTTCAGCAAGCCGAGCCGCTATCGTGGGTGAATTAAACCCATCAGGCCCTTTCAACAGAGGTTCCCGTGGATTTCCTTAAAACAATGCCAATAATATATCACCCTTCCAAATCAAAATAAACAATCCAGGCCTGGAGCTCTAGGAAAATAGGCCTTTTTCACCTGTTGCCACCGGTTCAGAATCCGGGCGTTCCCAACCCACAAGTTTTTTAACCCGGGGTGGCCCGGGTGGAAAATTCGGGGAACATCCGCCCCCCTAGAGAAATTTTTTTGAGTTAGGTTCAAGTTTACAGGTTTAAATTTATTTTAAACCGCTCTGAAATTTAAATGTTATGGTATTGAAATTCCGGGAGGCGACCCCCGGACATTTAAAATTTTAAAACAAAACTGGAAATTACATGCCGTCGGTTTTTGCCAGCGTAAGTGTCACACTCATTCTTTTTTATCTTGCCACCTTGGGAATGGCGTATATTCATCATCCGCCCTTCACCCTGGACCTTCACATGATCTGGGGTCTTTTTACGGCAACACTCATCGTCCTCCTTCAATGCCTGATCTTCGGATTTTTTATCGGAAGCGGAAAATCCATCAAAAGCGCGGTCAAGGAAAATGGTTTAAGCCAGGAATGGATTCAAAAAACCAGGGATTATAAAAACCAATCCTATCCGGCACTGATGCTGGCCATTCTCGTTTCCGCCGCCGCGGCGATCCTGGGGGGCGGGGTAGCGGCCGGAGCGGTCAGGGTTTCGGTACACCAAGGTTTTGTGTGGCTGGCTCTTGGGTTAAATATTCGTTCCCTTTGGATTTCGTATAAAGTGGTCGTGGAAAATGTGAACGCGATCCACCATATCAACGAGGAAATACAAAAAGCGAAAAAGGGGAACCAAATCCCGGCCCCACCAGAACCCTTCCAGCCAAAAGAGACCGCCCCAAATCGTGTTCATCAAAACAAAGCCGCGAATTTGTTTTTTCTTTCTTTCGCCGTTTGGATCCCTTACCTTTACATGCGGTGGTCCCTGGGAAGCCGAAATTTTCCTTTTTGGCCTTTTTTGGTCTTAAGCACCCTTTGTTTGCTTGCGGGTTTGTGGAAAACACGGAAAAATTCCCTCCATTGAGACCACTTAAATCCAAAAAACTTTATTTTTTAATATCCCTGTGAAATAAATAAGCTAAAATGCCGCCTGTTCTTCTTTCAAAGTTTTAAATAGGATGGTTTTTGAGGTTTTAAAAAGACCCGGTTCAACGAGGTTCTGAAACGAATTCATGAAGACCCCAAACCCCAAAATTTTAAATTTTACCCTGTCCGTTTTGGTTTGCGGGGGAGTGTTTGTTTCGACAGGGAATTCCCTCGCGGATGAACCAAATGATTATTTACACTCAAGAACCTATTGCGGGGTTTTGGGAACCTCCATAAGTGTTGACTCCGGAGGTCTTTTAAGCGGGAAAAATTATTCTCGTCTTGATGGGCCTTATGAAATTGTCCTGCTGCCGGCCCTGGCCCAAAATTTTGGTTTTGGCTTTTTCGCCGGCCATCGCGAGGAGGCTTTTGCCCTGGAGTTGGGTTTTTTCCAATCCAATCACACGGCTTCTTTTGGTCCCGCGTCGGTTACCTCCGCGACGGTAACCGCCCCGGTTGATATTCCCCTCTCCCAGGATTCTGCGGTTTATCGTTCCGTAAATCTCGATTTCAAAAGATATTTTTTTACGGAAACCCAAACTCAGCCCTTTATCAACATCGGGATCTGTTTTCCTTGGATGGAGGTTTCCAACGGGGCCGCGGACTCCAAAGGAAACTTTACCGCTTTAACCCTCGCCGGTTTAGGCCTTAATTTGGGAATTGGGATGGAATATTATTTGACCCCCAATATTTCCCTGGTGGGCGCGGCTACCCAGCGCTGGGCGAGTTTCGATCAGTTTAGGGGTTTTACAACCCAATTTCGAAATCTGGTCGTTCAGGGACCCGCCATGAGCGACGAGGGAAGCGGCCTTAATTTCACACTTGGAACAACGCTTGGTTTTCAATGAAAAATTTTAAACGGCGGAAAGAATCATTTATGAAACGATTTTTAATACTTTCCTTTTTCGGGATTGCGGGTCTCTTCGCTATTTGGGCAAATGTATCCTGCACGACGTCGGTTCCTTCAACGGCCAATTTTCAAAATCCCCTACAAACCATTGTGGCGATTAACCCCACCTTCACCTTTACCCCGACTTTCACCCCGACTTTTACCCCGACAGCCACCGGCACGCCCACTCCCTTTGTTACCCAATCTCCCTGGACGGGCTTTAATAATCCTCAAGCCGTCGCGGTTGATAATCATTTGGCGAACTCCGGGATCTTTATCGCAGACGCGAACAACAACCAGGTCAAAAAATACAACACCAACGGAACGCTGGATAATGCCTGGGGAGAGGGGGGAAAAGGGAAGGGGAAAATCGCTTTTCAAAATCCTTTGAGCTTGGCGGTGGACGGAAGCGGAAATCTTTATGTAGTCGGGGGATTAAGCGGGGTCAACAAATACAACATCGCCGGTGATTTGATCAACCAGTTCAATGCGGTTACCTTTTCCAACCCCCGGGGCGTCGCGGTGGACGGGAGCGGACTCATTTACGTAAGTGACCAGGCGAATAACCGGATCGTCCAGCTGGATGCTAATGGAAATCCTGGAACCGGATTCGGAGGGGCTGGTGCCGTTACCCTGTCCTCGCCGGTGACGGCTCTCTACGGCATAGTCGTGGATCCCACCAATACCTTTATCTATGTCGCGGTCCGCTGTAACACCACTTTTAGTTCACTTTACGGCTTTACCCTGGGCTCGGGAACCCCCGTTACCACGATCACGGGGTTTGTCAGCCCCAACGGGATCGCCTTTGACCAGAACCAAAATCTATATGTTACGGATTTGGGTCCAGCGAGAGTCGAGGAATTTTTAGCGGGCCAATTTGTTTCCCCTAACCTGGTTTATGGAAGCGGTAACCTCAGCAATCCCACCGGAATAGCGGTGGACAACAGCGGCAACATTTATGTGGCAGATTCGGCGAATAACAACGTCGTCGTGTTTTTACCTTAGCACTTTGGAAAAGGCGGAATAGCTGAATGAAAAAGGTTTTTCTCCTCTTGATGATCACGTTCGGTTTTGTGTTAACTCTACCCATGGGCTGCGGCAATACCCCCACGAGTCCAGCCAACACGCCCGTGCCTACCCCAACCCTTTGGGCCGGGTATACCGCCACACCAATCGGAACTTGGCTTACTTCCACTCCCACTTTCACGGGAACACTTTCGCCTACGGTTTGGTTGTCCTATACCCCAACTTTAACTCCCACCATCACCTCCACACCGACTAATACCTTAACCCCCACCATCTCGTACACCCCGACCATTACCGGGACCCCCACGAACACGGCAACTTTGACTTTTACCGCAACACCCACCAACACCTTCACTGTGACGAACACCTTTACAACCCCCCTGCCCACCCAAACCGGTACCCCCTGGATTGCCGCCTATCCCCCCAACGGTTTGACGGCCAACAACGCGGGAACCACTATTTATGTCGCCGAAGGGGCGGGGGGTGGTTTTCCGGGAGCGGTCCAGGTTTTCTCCTCTGCCGGGATTTCCCTCGGGCTTTGGTACACCTACAGTGCGGGAGCCTCGTTTGGCCAGCCCTACGGTATTTCTGTCGATTCCTCGGGAGATGTTTTTGTACTCGATTCGGACAAAAAAACCGTTTATGAATTAAATCCCGCTGGCACTTCTCTTCTAAATTCCTGGAGTTCCTGGACGGGGGGCGCGGTGACCACTTTCTTAAATCCTGAGGGCATCGCCATCGACTCGGGCAACAACGTTTATGTGGCGGATACAGATAACGCCACCGTCGAGAAATTTTCCCCCACCGGGACCTATTTGAGCGACTGGAGCAACTGGTCCGGGGGTTCGGTCACCGCATTTTCCATTCCCAGCGCAGTAGCACTGGACGGAGCGGGAAATATTTATGTCGCCGACGCTGGCACCGGTTTGATCAATGTTTTCAGCGCGCCCGGGGTTTACGCCAACCAGTGGTCGACGGTTCTAGGGTCCGATATTTTCGGAATTTTTATTAACGGAAGCGTACTTTACGCCGCGGATTCTGGAAACAGCCAAATCCAGGCCTATAGCTTGAGCGGGAACTTATTGACGGCGGGGCCGAATTCCAATCCCCTAATTAGTCCGGACGGGATTATCACACTGGGCGCAAACCTTCTCGTTTCGGATTTCGCCAATAACAAGATCTATCAATTTATCCCTTGAACCCCGGGAGTGGAGCCTAAAAGCTTATTTATCAGACTCTTCCCCGGCCGGCCTTATTTTAATTTTTAAAAGAGCCGGGAAATGGCCTGGAATATCCATTGCCCATGTCCTTTCCCGCAAAACCTCAAAGTTTCCCTTATCTTTCCGAAACTCCTGGGTTAAAATACTCCTTCAAAGAGGCCAATAAAGGGTTTTTTTGGCCTGCTTCCGTGAATGAAAAAATTCAAGGATGGACAATTAATGAAATGGATTAAAGCCTTTGGTGGGTTGATGATTTTGGCTTTTTTGGGAGCGGTTGGTTCCCCTGTTTTGGCGGAAGATGGTTTTGGCGATAAATCGGATGATTTGATTAAAAGCCGGACCTACATAGGAGGTCTTGGCATTTCTTCCAATATCGATCAATGGGGGGATTTCAACGGAGTTAATTATCTCCAATTCGGCCCCACCACCATCTCCGCAGGTAGTACACAGGTTTCAAATCCTGAAATTGACTTTATACCGGCCATTACAAGAAATTTTGGATGGGGAGCCATGGCGGGGCACCGGGAGGGGCCATGGGCGGCGGAAATAAGTTTTTGGCGAAGCGAGCATAACGCTGTTTACTATACATCCGGAGGATCGGTTACCATTTCCGACCCGGCCAGCCTTCAATCCGTTAATCTTGATGTCAAAAGATATTTTCTCACCCAAATCCCCACCCAGCCTTTTTTAAGCGTGGGTTTCAGCTTACCCTGGCTTTGGGTCCGGCAGGGTTCCTATCTTTATGACCCGACTCTTACCACTCCTTTGGCCAACAATGATTTGACCATTTCAGGAATTGGCTTGAATTTGGCCGTTGGGATGGAAATTTACCTGGGGGATCAATTTTCCCTGGTGGGCGGCGCGGGCCGGCGTTGGGCCGGTTTTGATCAGGTTAACGGAGCTACCAAAATTCCTTTAAATCAAATTTACTTTAACGGAAACCCCGCAAACGTTTCCTCCCTAGCTGGTGACGGTTACAATTTTTATATTGGAACCACGGTTGGTTTTGAATAATCCCTTTTTATTTTTGGCCTAGGTTTATGGATATCAAACCCGCGCATTGACCATTTGGGCCAAAAAAAGAGGTTTTTCGTGGTTTGGGCAGAAAAAGGCAAAGTCGGGTAAAATAATGCCTGCGGATGTTCGCAAGTTTCCTTGAGGTGAAAAATGAAAAGATTTTTGACCGTTATCCTGGTCCTTTTGGGGTTAATTTTTCCTTTTGCCTGCTCCGAGAATAAACCCAATCCGGTTAATCCAAGTCCCATTATTGGAGCCACCTTTACACCCACCGGAACACTTCCTACAGCCACATTCACCTTTTCGCCAACGCCCACCGGGACTTTGGCCACCGCGACTTTTACCTATACCGGAACCGTGTCCACCGCGACCTTTACCTTTACCCCCACACCCACCTGGACTTTTATTGCCGCGCCACCTTTTAGTTCAAACTGGGCGGCTTCAGCCGCTCCCAATGGTTTTTATTATAACGGCGGTACTCTTTACATTGTGGAAGGGGAAGTGGCGGGCGGGGGAAATCCAACCATGTTTGAAACATTTAACACGGCTGCGCCGGCTCCTCCTTCGGCGCAGGGGAATATTGCCGTGTTGGGAATTCCCACCCCCGGGTTGACCCCTCCTTGGCAAGGGACCCAGGCTGTTTTGAAACTTCCCCAGGGGATCGCTTTTACTCCAGCATTCGGGGGATGGTTTGCGTTGCTGGACCAAACATCCGGGACAGACGCCATTTTATATGAATCACCTTATTACTTTATGGGTCCTGAAACAGATTACACCACCAGTTATGGAGGCGCCCCTTTTGTTTCCCCGAAAGCGGTTGTGGGTGATTCTTTGGGAAACTTTTATGTCGCTGACACCGGCCGAGGCTATGTGGATATGTTCGGTGTTGGCTGCGCTTGCGCCAATGCGCCTTACAACAATCCCCCCTGGCTTCACCGCTGGTACGGGCCTTCCGTTCCGGTCACGTTTAAAAGACCTAACACGCTTGCCATTAGCCCTAGTACAAGTCCTTTAGGTGCGAGGGACCATGTTTTTGTGGGCGATTCTGGGTACACCCCCTCTAAACTTCAGGAATATGCCTCCGGCGGGACAACCATTTTGGGCTCGTGGGATTTAATTCCCAACTGTGTCATCAATGGTTTGGCCGTGGATGACGCGGGAAACATTTATGTCTCCGACACGGGTAACGGGGGACAGGTTGAGGAATATCGAATCAGCCCCTATCCGACTGTTCCAACCTCCACCCTTTCACTCGTAAGAAAGTGGGGAGATCCGCTAAGCCCCAATGAGCTTTATCCTTTTGTTCCTTCCTGTATTTCATTAATTCCCGGGGCTCCCTCCGGCTTGAGTACGCCTAGCCAAATTATTGTGGGAGACACTGGAAACGACTTTATCCAGGTTTTCACGGGGCCTTAATTTTTTCAGGTTTTTGATTTAAAACACCTTCCTAAAAAGCCGGGGGATTTCCTCCGGCTTTTTTCGTTCCAGGTAAAACAAGATTAGAGTTTTGCTCTAAAGCGCAAAACATAACTCGACCGCCAAAAAGGGCATTTTTGTTTTTCTGGAGCGGTATGTTAGGATGCTTTTTCTTTTAAACAATTAATGTTTTCCGAGGTTCATGATGCTCCAAGCCATTAAAGCTTTTGCCCTTCTGGGCGGCGACTGGATTCTTTATATCCTGATTGGCCTTTCCCTTTGGTGCCTGGCGGTCATTTGGGACAGGTTCTTTTTGTTTAGGTCCAAAGCCAGGGACTCGGAACTTTTGGGAAACCAGGTTCCGGAATTATTCGCCAAAGGCCAAATCCAGCCCATTTTAAAATTGGTTGAAAACGCCACTTCTCCGGAAGGAATTATTTTAAAAGAAGGGATTTCCAATCTTTCCTTGGAAAGGGAAGGGCTGGAATCACTCCTTGAAAGCGTCAAGATCAGGGAAAAACTGGCCCTGGAAAAGAATTTGCTGGTCTTGGGAACCTTGGGCAACAACGCGCCTTTCATTGGTTTGTTCGGTACGGTTTTGGGAATTATCAAGGCTTTCAATGATCTTGCGATCGCAGGCACCTCGGGACCTTCCATCGTCATGCGGGGTGTTTCGGAAGCGCTGGTCGCGACCGCGATGGGACTTCTGATCGCCATCCCGGCGGTGGCGTCCTACAATTATTTCCAGGGCCAAATCAAAAGGTCCATGCTCAACGCGGAACGCCTCGCCTGCCTGCTTCTGGCCTTCAGGCAAAAAAAGAAAAGGTAAAACGTGGGATTCGCTCAAAAGGACCAGGACGAGGCCATCACCCAGATCAACGTGGTGCCGCTGGTCGATATCATGCTGGTCCTCCTTATTATTTTCATGCTAACGGCTAGTTTCATTTCTACCCCCTCAATACCGGTGACCGTTCCCAAAGCCATGACCTCCAACCCCACGGCTCCCGCCAGCCAGGCCCTGGTGTTAAGCACCAAGGGTGAAATTTTTTATCAAAACAAGATCATCGAAAAGGAAAAGCTTCGGATTGTCCTGAAGGAAGCCGCCGCCCTGAACCCCGAATTAAGAATTGTCCTTTCCGCGGATGCCGCGGCTTCCCACGGCAAGGTGGTGGAGCTTCTTGACCTCGTCCGGCAGGCGGGCGTGACCAGGATCGCTTTGGGAGTATCCAACCCTTGAACCCCCGAACCTTTCTTTCCCTTTCCCTCAAACCCTGGTTTTTTTCCCTAGGGACCCACCTGTTGTTTTTCCTGGTTTTAATTTTTTTCGGGCGAACCCATGTCCTGGATTTAACTTCCATCGATCTGGATTCATTGCCCTCTCCCAAAATTTCCATCGGTTTGAACCAGCCCCCGCCGGACGAGGAATGGCAGAACCCCCAAATGATTAATAAGCCCGTTCCTCCCATTCCGAAAGCCCAACCCAAACCGGAGCCGGCCGCGGCGGGTCCGGTAGGCCCGCCCTCCCCGACGGGGGAAGAGGGGACCGGAACCTACAAATCCATCGCCCAGGTGGGCCAATTGCCAAGGTTTATCAATCAAGTGAAACCGGAATTCCCTGAATCCGCCAAACTCGCCGATATTACGGGAGTTGTCATTTTACAAGTGGACATTGACGCCACCGGTGCGGTAAAAAAGGTGGGCTTAATTCAAGGTTTGGGGTACGGTTGTGACGAAGCGGCCATTCAGGCCCTGACGCAGTCAACCTTCGCCCCTGGTTACGATGGCGGTCTACCCGTTCCGGTTAAGGGGCTCACGGTCCGCTACCGGTTTAAATGGAACGATTAATTATTTCGGAGAGGAGCAAGTTCCCATGAAAATTTCCTGGAAAGGTTTTTTAGCCCTCCTTTTTATGTTGGTCGCAGGCTTAAGGGGCACGGCCCAGGCGGGCCAGCAGATTTATTTATCCGAATCCC
>JAHFCG010000051.1 GCA_023249615.1 candidate division FCPU426 bacterium
TTTTTGGGCGAACCCGATTTTTCTCCCTCGGTTGAAAGACCGATGGGTAAGATCGCCCAGGGCGATGGCAACCACCGCCCCTTCGCCGGATAAATTTATTTTGATAAAAAAGAATACGGTTGTATACTAGTATACGAGTGTATTCTTCGTCAAGCAAAAAAGGAGGACGTCATGGTGGAAATGGAGCTTCAAAATACCCTGGAAATACCCCTGTGCCAGGAAAAGGCTGCGGATTATTTAGGCCACCGGCGCCGGTTAAAGGAAAAATACGCGGCCCTGGGGGCGAAGGCCCTGCGGGATTATGAACTCTTGGAACTGCTCCTTTCCTTCTCAATACCGCACCGCGACACCAAACCTTACGCCAAAAAACTTCTCTCCGTATTTAGGAACGTCCGAAGGATGCTGGACGCCGACATCACCACCCTGCAGACCCTGGGGGAATTGCCCCCCCAAAGCGCCATTCACTTCAAGGCCATCGGGGACCTCTATAGGTTGATACCGCAGGAAGATTTCAAGCGGGGAAGGGTCATCACAAGTCCGGACGATGTCGCGGCCTTCCTAAAAGAACAAATCGGAAGCCGTCCCCGCGAGGTTTTTATGACCTTGTTTTTGGACCACCGAAACCATCTCCTCGCCTTTGAAAGACTACAAGAGGGAACGGTCGATCACACGGCGGTTTATCCGCGGGAGATTTTAAAAAGAGCCCTGGAGCTGCACGCCACCGGGTTGATTCTCGCCCATAACCATCCGGCGGGCAGCCTAGAACCCTCCGAGGGCGACAAGCAGTTGACCCGGCAGATTTTGACCGCCTCCCGCGCCATGGGAATTACCGTGCATGACCATTTGATCCTGACCACCGAGGGGCATTTTTCCTTCCGCCAGGCCGGGTTGTTGGTTTGAGATCATGATTTGTGATCTTATAAAATAAATCATTGGAGAAGAAAAAATGGTCTCAATTGAAAAAATAGAAAATTCAATTCATCTGATACGTGGATATAAGGTGATGTTAGATTTTGATTTAGCAAAACTTTATTGTGTTTCTACCAAAAGGCTAAATGAGCAGGTCCGAAGAAATCTTAAACGTTTCCCAGCGGATTTTATGTTTCGATTAACGGCCGAAGAAGCAAAAGGTTCAAGGTCGCAAAATGCGACCTTGAACGTAAGTCGCGGCCAGAACATGAAATATTTACCTAATGTGTTTACGGAACAGGGTGTCGCCATGCTTTCAAGCGTCATTAACAGCCCTAAAGCCATCCAGGTCAACATTCAAATCATGCGGACTTTCGTGAAACTCCGCCAATTGATGGCCTCAAATGCGGAATTGGCCAAAAAAATTAATGATCTTGAAAAGAAATACGACGGCCAATTTCTGACGGTGTTTGAGGCCATCCGTCAACTGGTTATTCCCCGGGAAAAAAAGCAAAGAAAAATCGGATTCACGGCCGATCATCAAAACACCTCCCCAAAAAATCGGCTGGGAAAAGCCAAAGTCCAAAAAGTTGAGAATCTTGTATTAGGGAGGGTTTAATTGATTCGGGAAAAACCAAAACTCGCGGAAGTGGTTTCGATGGTTCAGGTTTTCCGGATGGAGCAAAACCGCTGGCCCGCCCACGCGGCGGAACTTCTGGCTTTTTCGCTCTTCTGGGGAAAGCCCCTGGATTATTCCCGCTTTCACACCCTGGTTTTCACGCATGAGAATTCCCGCGACTTCAGCCTGGAATATGTCCTTTCAAAAGCGGGGGACGATTCAGGATCCTGCGGCCGGTTGGAATTGGCAAGGGTTGGACAAGCGGACCAGGAAATGACTTTCGCCTGGCAAACCCGGCATTTGCCTTTGCCGCCCAAGCGGTTAAAAAGTTCGACTTTTTGTTTGATTGGGTAAAAACAAGAAGGGCAAGTCGTGCCCTGCCCCTATTAAAGATAACCCCCGGGATTATTACCTTGGGTGTTGATAATTATTTGGCGGGAGCCGCGGGGCCTTCCTCTTTTTTCTCATCGAAATGCATCCCGATGATATTCGCGCCCGCGTCAACGTAAATCACCTCGCCCGTCACGCCCGAGGACCAGGACGAAGCCAGGTAGGTCGCGGTATTTCCGACCTCATCCTGTGAGACATTGCGCTTCAAGGGCGTCATGTCCCCGGCGGTTTTCAACATGGTTTTAAAGCCTCCCACCCCGGATGCGGCCAGGGTCTTGATGGGCCCCGCCGAAATGGCGTTGACACGGATACCTTTGGCGCCCAAATCAGCGGCCAGATAACGGACTGAACATTCCAGCGCGGCTTTCGCCACGCCCATTATGTTGTAATTGGGGATGACTTTTTCAGAACCATAATAGGTAAGGGTGATGATGCTTCCGCCCTCATTCAAAAGGGGAACGGCCGGCCGGGTAATGGCCACCAGGCTGTAGGCAGAAATGTCCATGGCCAAGTGAAACCCCGCCCGGCTGGTGGTGGAAAAGGGGTTGGACAACTCCTCTTTGTTCGCGAAGGCGATGCAATGAACCAGGATGTCGAATTTGCCCCAGGCCTTTTCGACTTCCTTATAGAGGGTTTCAATCTCGGTATCTTTTGAAACATCACAGGGAAGAATCAATTTGGCGCCCACGGATTCAGCCAGGGGTCTCACGCGTTTTTCCAGGGCCTCTCCCAGAAAGTTAAAGCCCAGCTCGGCGCCCTCGGCGTGAAAAGCCTGGGCGATGCCCCAGGCGATGGAGCGTTCGTTGGCGACTCCGAAGATAAAGGCTTTTTTTCCTGAAAGTAATCCCATTTCCATTCCTCCGTGCGTCTGATTGAGTGACTTAACTTAACGTTTTTTCAAAAGACTTTAAAGCACAAAAAGGCGGGGGAAGAGCCCAATTAGAAGGATTCATTTGAAAAACCGTTTCTTTTTCCCGGCCGGGGAAGAATAATAGCGGAGCCTCGATCCCTTTTTCAGGAAATCAAAAATGATCAAGCATATCGTTTTGTGGAAATTAAAAGACTCCGTGGACGGGATATCCAAAAAAGAAACGGCCACCGTCCTGAGGGCGGCGCTGGAAAACCTTCGGGAAAAAATAAAGGAACTTCAATTTCTGGAAGTGGGGATTAATTTCAATCCCGCCGATACGGCCTCGGATGTTTCCCTCTATTCGGAATTCAAAACCAGGGAGGATCTGGAAAATTATCAAAAACATCCGGAGCATTTAAAAGTGGGTGAGTGGGTGAAAAAACTGACCGCCGAAAGGCGCGTGTCGGACTATGAGGTAAATCATGGTTGATAAAAAAAAGTTGGCCTCCAAAACGGGGAAAAAACAAACCCCGGGGGACAAAACACCTTTTCCGGTTAAATCAGGCAAAAGGCCCGCGACCTCGGGTTCCAAAAATCTAAAAATCGCCACCTTCAACGCCAACTCGGTTAGGGCGCGCCTTCAAATTGTCCTCGACTGGTTGAAAAAGGAACAGCCGGATGTCCTGGCCATCCAGGAAACCAAGGTGCAGGACCATGAATTTCCCCGCGAGGCTTTTGAATCGGCGGGATGGCAGGTGGTGTTTCGGGGCCAGAAAAGCTACAACGGAGTCGCCTTCGTTTCAAAGAAGCCGGTTGAAAAAATCGAGAACCGTCTTTACCCGAAAGATCCCGAGGAACAGGCGCGGTTTTTGGTTGGGGAATATGACGGCGTGAAACTGGTCAATACCTATATCCCCCAGGGGTTCGACATCGAGTCGGACAAATACAAATATAAACTGAAGTTTTTCGCGGACCTGAAAAAATATTTTGATAAAAATATTTCCCCGGCGACGCCGGCCCTTTGGATGGGGGACATCAACGTGGCGCCGACGGATATTGACCTGAACAACCCGAAGGGCAACCTGAACCATCCCTGTTTTCATATCGACGCGCGCAGGGCTTTTGAGGAAACCCTCCAGGGCAAATGGACCGATCTTTTCCGGGAAAAGGTCAAGGAGGGAGGCCACTATACATTTTGGGATTTCCGCCAGCCGGGTGTATTTGAGAGGAACCTGGGCTGGAGAATCGACCATATTCTTGGAACGTCCCCCATGGTTCAGAGGCTCCAAAAAATTTGGATCGACACCAACCCCCGGGGTCTTGAAAAACCGTCTGACCATACCTTTTTGCTGGCCGAATTTTCCCGATAAATCCATCCTAGGGGTACCGGCAGCCCTTAAACCCCCTTGGGTTGATGGGTTTGTTCTCGTTTTACCCATTTTGCTTGAACGTGAATTGACTAATAAAAACAATGGGGGGATAATGCCCTTGATGGAAGTTTAGAAAGCGCTTTTTGGGAGTTGCCGCTCCGGTGTTTTTCTGAATTTCATGATAAATTATAGGAAAATCCGTGATTACTCCAGGAGCGGCAGACTATGGATCAACACCTGCGCCAATTTAAATCACCACGCCCACGTAAGGTCGTTCCGCCACTTTTTCCCCCTCCCCGGAGGACTCGCTCCTCTTTTTTCAGCCCCGTTCAAAACCAACGTGGTTCCGCCCTCATTATGGCGGCCATTTTCATGCTCGTGGCCACGGTTTTAATTACCGTCGGAATGAGGCTGATCTCCTCCAACGCCAAGGAGTCCAGGCAGAGGGAAGTTTTTCTTGCCCAGGCTGAAAACGTGGCCAGGGCGGGGTTGGTGGACGCGTTGGGCTGGTTCCGCCGGCAGGGCATATCCAGGGCCTTTTCCCAAGCTTATCCCCCCGGAAGCAGTCCCATTACCTACGCCGCCCTCAACGGGGTTACCTTGACCTATCCTGACCAGGCTTTTTGGCCCGTTAAAAATACAAGCAACGCCCAGTTGTCGGACACGATTGACGCCACCCTTGGTATCGTGAATGAGTATCCCCTCGATTCCCAGAACCCCTCGGACGCGCTTTTCTGGGCCCGTTATGAAATTCAACGGCAAGCCGTCGCCTCCCCCCTAAATACCCTCGCGGCCCATGACATTTCCGGAAACCGAAACGACAGCCAGATGAACGGGGATGGAACCATCTGGTACATCACCTGCATTGGTTATATTTACCGCCGGACCGATTTAAGCATCTCGGCCGGGACCTTGGGCGCTCCTTATTTCTACTGGATTAAGGATTATAAAACCCCGCCCAACCAGGTGGTGGCCAAGGTCAGTATCAGCACCGAATACCGCAAATTGGGACTGAATCTCCCGACCCTCAACGAGTCCACCGCCACGGGCGCGGTTTATTGTGAGAAGGTGCCCCAGGTAAAATTAATCAACAACCAAACCCTGCTGAACGGCGCCGTGACGGCCGGAACCAACTTTTCAGTCGTGTCCATGAAATATTCCCCATGATGTCCGGGAGAGCCGTGATGGAAAATTATATTTACCAACCAAAAAACCCGGGACGCGCTGAAAAGGTTTTTGGCGGATCAAGGAACACCTTTTGTTGGGTTTTCCTGCTGATGATCCTGGTGTTTGTAGGTTTCACCCAAAACGCCCATTCGGCCGCGCCAACGAATACCCCCACCAAAACTCCCACCAGAACCCCAACCAATACCCCGACAATAACTCCAACCAATACTCCGACGAAAACGCCCACCAATTCCCCGACGATTACCCCAACGAATACAGCTACCAATTCCCCAACCATAACCCCGACCTTTACGGCCACCAAAACCCCCACCAACACCCCCTCCAATACCCCGACGAAAACCCCCACCAATTCCCCGACGATTACCCCAACGAATACAGCTACCAATTCTCCAACCATAACACCGACCTTTACGGCCACCAAAACCCCCACTAACACACCCTCCAATACCCCAACGAACACCCTGACCAATACCCCCACCATTACCCCGACCTTTACGGCGACCAATTCACCCACCAATACCCCCACCAATACCCCGACAAAAACGCCGACCAATACCCCGACCATTACCCCGACGAATACCGCCACGAATACCCCCACCAAAACGCCCACACCGACTCCAACCAATACACCCACGAATACGCCGACCATCACTCCCACGAACACGCCTACCAATACCCCTACCATCACTCCCACGAACACCCCCTCCAATACACCCACCAAGACACCGACCATTACCCCTACTTTTACCCCGACGAATACGCCTACGATTACCCCCACCTTTACCCCAACCAACACGCCCACGAAAACACCAACTCCGACTCCTTCCAATACCCCCACAAATTCACCCACGAAAACACCCACGCCGACCCCAACCAATACACCAACGAAAACGCCCACCAAAACCCCAACGAATACCCCCACTGATACGCCCACTTTGACCCCGACCAAAACACAAACCTTTCCGGCGGTCATCACCAACACCTTCACGAACACCCCTAATTTGACGATTACCGCCACACCCACTTACTCGCCCACCAATACGGTTACCTTGACCATTACCCCTACCAGGACCAAAACCGCTACACCGATGCCCACGGGAACCCGAACCTATTGCCCAACACCTGCGACCGGAAATTCAAGCAACCTCGCCGGCCCCTGTACCTGTTTTGGCGGGGCGGTCACGAACGTTTCCATGCTCCAGGACGTCAATGTCTTTGGCATGACCCTGGGCGACGTGAAAACCCTCGCGGATTACACGGGGGATTCCGCCAACTCCCTGGTCATCCAGGGCGATTGGAAGCTTTCCTATTACACCGGGGACCTTGTTTACAGCGATACACTGCCAGCGCCTTACCAGAGGCTCCATGCCTACGGAATCCTGGTGGTAGACGGGGACTTGACCTTCAAGAAACCAACGGGGGGTACCGTCTTACCCAGCAGTTATGGAGGGGTGGTTTTTGTGACCGGAGATATAACTATTGAAGATGGATGCGAAATTGACGGAGCGGTCATTATGGGGAGCCCCTACGCGCATGGAGCCATGGGAGAGGTGCACCTGACGGGTTCCAACGGGTATTTCGCCCAAATCATCTATAACCCCAACCTGGTCGCGACCGCGAAGTCCCAGGTGGCCCAATACCGCGAGGATATTTCCGTCCGAAAGGCGTTCTCTCAAATTCTGAACCCGTGATCGAACAAAAGGAACCTTTATGCGTCCTCAAAGACTAAACCAACAGGGCTACAACCTGGTGGAATTAATGATCGCGGTCGGAATCCTGGCCGCCATCGCTTCCTCCGTCATCGCGGCGCGTTCCTTTATGGCCAAGCAGGTGGTTCGATCCACCGACAAGGCCTACGCCACCCAAAAAGCCATTCAAATGTTCGAGGAATTGAAGGCGTTGGTCAACGGCGCTGAAAAAACCGGCATCAATGTTTTGGACTCTTATAGTGATGGAAGCCAGTTCAACCAGGTCCTCACGACCGATAAAACCGTCGACGTCTCCTCCGGGACCCCGGACCCCTCGGACCCTTTAAGCGGAAACAAACTTTCCAACGGCCATTACCGCTATCTGAGGCAAACCCAGATTATCAACGTGGCGAACAACCCCTACGCGCGCCAGGTCATCATCAAGGTCTGGCGCTTTGCTTCGGATCAGGACCCCAACAGCCCCGGCGAACTTTTATCCGAAGTGGGGGGAATGTTGACGACCATTTCAACCCTTCAGAACCCAACACAGGTTTATGACATTTACCTGTTATCCATCAACAATATTCAGGGATGGTGGTCCGCCATTCCGGGCCTTTACACCAAATTCGTGGCCATCATTGGGGATATTCAAAACCGAAATCCCGGCCTGGAAATCCGCGCCCATTATATTACGCGGTCTTCCTACGGACGGGATACCCAGTACGCTCCCTATATCAACGCCACCATGTCCACGACCCAGACGGGAAGCATTCCCTGGATATATTTTTACCCCGGCCTCTCGCCCCAGAACGCCGCGCCCAACGGTTCGGGAAAGAACGATTATTTTTACGATCCCGGCCAAAGCCAGGTTTACGCGGGGGTCCGGGTGGATGGAACCGTCAATATCGATGGAAACCCCTCCACCACCGATGAGCAATTTTCAAAGTGTCCCATTTATCCCACGGCCGATATGTACAACAATTCCATGCGTTACCCGGATGAGGCCGCCATGCATGCCTCCGTCTCGCAGGCAGGGGCCACCTTGACCCCCCCGCTGTCGGCGAACAACCCCATTACCGAAATCAGCGAGCGTATGTTGATCGAGGGCATGCTTTCAAACCCCGCGAACTATAAAAACGCCCTCATCATCAACCTGCACGGCGAGCTTTTACCCCTGCCTCCCATGCGGAACTATTCCGACCCCGCGAAGTCCCCTGGAACCGTCCCCCACCAGCGAATCGTCACGCACCCGGAAAATATTTTTTATCCCTTCACGGGAGGCGGAACCACCACGGTTAACTTGAGGGTCTACGGCTATTACGACGGAATGTACAACCCAGACATCAACGCCCTGTCGACCGCCTACCCCGCCACGACCGCAGGCCAAATGCCCAAAATGACTACCGCCTCGGTATTCCTGCCGGGTCTTAACCTCGCCAACCCCATCACCGCCGTGGCCATCACGGGGGACGCCGGAACCAATTACGCCGCTGAAACCATCACCAGCGGCGTCACCGCCACCAACGGAATGTCCATGACCGTCATTACCAGCACCTCCCCGACCACCTTTACGCAAATTCTTCTTTATAACACCCCCTTACGCTGTCCTCAGGCGCCCAACGGAAGCGGTTTAAACCTGCAGGACCGTTTATACCGGCTTGAGTACATTCCCTGCAGTCCTGAAAGAACGACATGGTCCGCCACAAATTTTACGGCGCAGGATTTGACCAATACATCCGCCGGCGGCGCGGTTCCGGCCCCCAAAAATACCGCCCGGTGGGTTTTGAAAATTCCCCTGGCGGCAGGCCAGCAGGAAATTGACACCTCCATCGGGTCCTCGGCGCCAACCACTCTTCCCAACGCGGTGGTGGGTCCCAACCAATCCCGAACCTACGTTTGGTGCGGAGGAGACGCCAATGCACCTCCCTGGACGGAACGCTACGAGTTTCTCGGGGACGCGCGCCACTGCCCCTATCTTGACGTCAAAACGGGAGGACCCTCGGCGGGAGGCGTGACCACCGTCATCGAAAATGACGGATATAACTGGTATTTTAAAAATGGGGCGGTTGGCGGAACCAACTCGATGGATTCCGATGGTTATCATGGGTTTGACGCCGCGGGTGATATCGCCGGCTGGGGCCAGGACTCCAATTATGTGGACGTTCCCCGTTTATACCAAATGATCCGAACAGGCCTTCTTAACACGACGTCTATTTGGACCACCATGAACGGCTGGAGCTATTATTATTACGGTTTTGGCGGGGAAATGGGAAGCGACCAGCCTCCCTACAACCAAGGAATTACCATGATCCAATCCCCCTGGTCCCAAACCAACACCGGCGGAACCCTTACCAGGGTCGCTGAAATGATCAATTACCAGGCGCCGATTAGCTTCATCCGGGTGGCTTCGGACATCACGGATCACTGGTACGCCAAAACCTGGCTGGGGGAACTTTATCCGGATGAATTTTGGCCTGAATGGTCGGCTTACGGAAACCTTCCCACCTGGGACAATACCGGTTCCTTTATTACAAGGTTTTACCGGAAACTTTTTGGCGCCCAGGCCACCAACGGCAGCCAGGAAGGTTTTGGCCGCAATTTAACCAGCCGAACCGGGCCTCAGGGTTGCGGGTCCTTTTATAACGGCATGAATGGCGGTGGAAAATTCGACCATCAAGGGGTCAACACCACGGCTAATCTTCTTCAACCCTTGGGAAACAGCTGTTACAGCGAGCTTCAATATCCCCTGGCCCTCGCGGTCAATTTGACCAGGCCATGGCAATTAAACGAAAGCACCGGAACCAACACCCCCTCGGAATGGAGTCTCGCGCCATATTCCACCTACCGAACCGCCTTGACCACGCCTTCCATCGGCGGTGTTTCGAGGTATTTTTACGACAATGGGGGAACTTCCGGCTGGAACGGCAACGGAGTGGTGAAACTTTCCATGGGGACCACGCAAACCGCTTATGTCATCGAATCGGGTCTTGCCATTTCAGCCAACGTGGGTACGGACGAATTGGGAAAGACGGGCCTTGTCTGTCTGTTCAGGACCTTTTGGGACGGAGGTTTATACTCCGGTGCGGATCATATCAGCCAACTGCCCCTTATCAAGGTTTATGTCAACAGCCTCGTCAATCAGTTTAATAACCCCACCAGTATTGGCATCACCATTTCTAGTCCGGTGGTCGTCTCCAACGTCCCCATCACCAATATCTGGTTTCGCTACCCCGGAATAACCTCCAGCATTGCCAACTATTACACCGATGAATATACGTCCTATGGTTATCCCACCCTGGCTAGCAACACCTACGGGGAATCCGTCAGCCTGGATCTTAATTTAAAATATTCCAAGGACGGAGGAACCAACTGGTTTTTTATCGGTTCAAACAATCCGGCCCAATTGGGAGTGCGCAACGCCAGCGAGGTCATCTCCGCGGCCGGCGCCCCCATCACCTATGGCTGGGACGTCTCAAACGCTGTTTCCTTCGCGCAGGGAAGCTATTTGATCCGCAGCGAGGTTTACCGCCAGGGTTTCCCGCTGGATTACTCGTACCATGTCCTGGATGTGTCGATCAACCGATAAGGGGACGAGTATGAAACGACGCCAAATAAATTCCTTGAACCAAAGGGGTTGGACCCTCATTGAATTAATGGTGGTAACGGCATTGATCGCCATCATTACCCCCTCCATGACCTATTTGTTCACCAAGGTGGAACAGGGAATGGCGGCGGATGAAATGCACACCCAGCTTCAAAAGTTGAACGAGGCCACTTTTTTGCGCGTTCATGACAGGCTTCTCACCTCGCGGCGTTTTTTCCAGAATGATTCCTCGGGTGTTTCCTTCCTTGGGCGGATGGTCCGGGGCGCTTCCGCCCCTCCAACGCTGGTCAATTCCCATTTGGCGAAAGTACAAAATAACAGCGGTTCTTTTTCACCCGTGACGGCCACCAGCGGTGATTTTGGAAATTCCATGTTTTTCGTGGGGTATGACACGCCAACCACCATTAACAACCTGGGTTATAACGCGCCCGTGACGGTCAAGGGAGGTACAGTGAACTACGGGGCGTCAAACGGAAGCGGACCCGCGACCATCATTATTGATGTTTACAGGTTTTATTATTTTTATCTCACCGCCACCTCCAGTCCTGTTTCCCTGGTCAAGGGATCCTTTTCGCTTCCCCTTTACCGCCTGGTGGAGTGGCGCAGTGTCCAGTTCGCCGATTTTTACCAACTCGATGGAATGACCGACGGGACCCTGAAAACCAATGTGGTGACCTGGCTCGCCACTGCCGCAAACTTCCCGGGAAGCGCTCCCGTCACCCTCGCCTGGGACCACACCCAAACAGACCCCGCCCTGGCTTTTTACAGCCTGGACACCGCGGGCAACATCAACTTTCAGGGCAGTCAAAACATTAACGAGGCCAGTTGGGCCAACATCAGCAAGTCTTCTTCAGGCATCTTGACAGGAGGGTTCAACTACGGCATCAGCGGAAATGTCACCGGGGGAGGGGAATTGCCGACCGAGGTCAAGGTGCCCATGTACGCCGCGGCCAACAGTCCCTATCCGGGCGGTTTTGAGGTGGGATTAAGCGGCGGGTCGGGAATCGGAAAACAGGTCCTGTTCCGGAGCTTATTGCTGGCCAAGGGGGGATCGCCCAGGGTGGTTCTAAATGACAATACCTCCATCGTCAACATCAGGGATGTTTGGTGAGGGCCTTCCCGGATTCGGCTTTCCGTTGAAATTTCCCCAAAAAGCATTAGTCTTGACGCTGGAAACGACATTGGGGTTTTGAAATTAAGGGGATTTTAATGCCGACAATACCAAGGGGAAACAGGCCGACCCGGTCATCCCTCTTCACGTTTTTAACCGTCTTTTTTTTCCTGCCGGCCCTTTCCCGTTCAGCGTCCGCCGACCATTTTGTCTTTCTCAACCCCGCCGCCAGCGTTACTTTTAGCATCACCAATAATATGCCCGTGACCGTCGAGGCCCGAACCTCGGGGGGTATTTTGGACGGCACCTTTAACAACCAGGTTACGGTGGGGCTTTATGACACGGTCACGGGAGCCTTATCCGATTCCAACGCCATTTTTGTCACGGTCGGGGGAACTCCCGTAACCGGAGTCGCTCCGCTTCAATTCGTAAACGGCGTTCTTTCCTTTTCGGTCACACTTGAGCAGGGAACCGATTCGGAGCAGGTCAGCATCGGGGACGCCTCCATCCTTCTGGGAGCCACGGGACCCGGTACTATTGGGAATGCCGGGGGAAATAAAATTGTGGTTACGGGTTATGATCAAAATTATTTTACGGACTTTATTTCTCCGGCAAGTTATCCCCCGGGAAACGGGCTTTTAACCGATAATTCATCCCTGGTAGGTTCCCCTTCCTGGAATCAGGTACCTGTTACCACGGGGGTTACCGGTTCCACCGGCATTGATACCGCCGCGGCTTCCTTTGCCATCACGAATGTAACGGCCGGTTACGCTTATGGCGGGGCCCAGTTAAAAGTGAATTTGAAATTCAAGAAAAGTTCCCCTTTTCCTCCCAACCCGGGGATTCGCTACCAGGTCCTATTGGATTACAACGGCGACCTCGCGGATTACAACAACCCCGTAACAACCGGCCCGGTGACATTGCAGGACACCGTTTATCAGGGAATCATCTCAAACGAAAATACTAGTGGTACCACCCGGGCCCAATCGATCACCTTTCTGGGAGGCGCCCCTTTCCAACCCAATATTCAGGGTGGACAAATTATCCTGAGGGTATGGGCTGACACGGCGTCCAATGGCGTTTCAATGAACGTTTTTGACAATGCCTCAACCATTACAGGTCTTTCCTACATCACCATCCCCTATTCCACTAAAAACGCCCTGCCAGTAAAAGCTACCATGAGTCCCGCGGTGGTATTAAGCGGCGGAATAACCACTCTGACCTATATTATCGATAATAAATATTCCAACCCCGTCTCTTATATTGCCTTTCAAATACCCAACAGTCCCGCCGTAAGCCAGTATTGGGCTGTTACTAATGTCACCGCGGCCGCTTTTTTAGCCGGCCACCCGGGGTCAACGGTTTCCGTCGCCAGCAACCCCTCGGCCTCGGGCCCTGGGTCTATTTTGGTTAACACGGGGTTGGGCGCGCCCATTACCGTTAATGAAAGCGTCACTTTGTCCCTGGGGGTTTCTATTTCGGATCAATCCTACGCGGGTTGGTCCTTCGCTCCAGTTACGGTTATTACCGCGACCGGAAACGGAGCGCCTTTCGATAATACGAGTCCCACGATTAAAACCGAGGGAAAACCAAGTCCTCCCACGGCTTTTACCGGAGCGCCGATTAATTACAATTCCGGGGGAAATTCGGTTTCATTGTCCTGGGGAGTTCCTGTTACAGCGGAAAGTTCCATCGCCTTTATCATTCAAAGCCGGACCCCTACGGGCGTAGGTGTTTTTAGTAATCCCGTGACGTTGCCCTACAGCCAGCTGACTTATATAGATAATTCCGTCGTGAACCTCACTTCCTATGATTATACGGTTCAGGCCCTCAACGATGTCGTCGCGTCCGACCCCGTGACGGTGACAGCCCTTGTCCCTTACGCCAACCCCGGTCCGCCGACGGGTTTGGCGGCGCTTACGGGCGGAACCACCGTTCGTTTGAATTGGACCGCGCCGGTCTCGGTTTCAGGGTCCTACGCGGTAAGCGCCTATCAGGTTTATCGGGTGACAACCTCGGGTAATGAATCATCCTCTTCCCCGGTAACCCTCATTACAGGCACCACCTTTAATGATACGGGAGCGGATTTGGCGGGAACCACCTTTGTTTCAGGCATTCTTTATTACTATAAAGTTTCCACCATTGACACCCAGTACAGTTCAGGAGTGCCCTTAGCCCCTCACCATAGTGACTTTTCCTCGGAAACCTCCGGGTTTCCTCCCGGAAATCCCCCTACGGGATTGACCCCGACTCTCCTTAACAGCGCGCCGGGAACTATTGGGCTAAGTTGGTCCGCGCCTTCAAACAATCTAGACGCCATCGCGAATTATCAAATTTACAAGATTCTTTCCCCGGGGGTACCTGTTTATTACGCGACCGTGGGAAACTCCCCAACCACCTATACGGATTACAGCGGGTTGGTGCAGGGAAGCAGTTATTCCTACCTGGTGAAAGCGATCGATAGCAATGGGGTAACCTCAAATCCGTCCAACCAAGTAACCCAATCGGTGGGGCCGTCGCCGCCGACAGGTCTTAACGCGACTGCTTACGCCGCTTCGATTACCTTGAAATGGAATGCTAACGCGGGTTCACAGGGTGTAACGGCTTATCTTGTTTATCAGGACGGGAGTCCCATCGGAACCCCGGTTCCGGCCACAAGTGGATTGGTCACAGCTGGGGTGGTTGCTTCCGGGGCCACTTCGGTGGGGACCAATTATTTCTATCAGGTCAAGGCCATCGACAATAATTCCATTCCTGTTACCAGTCAGTTGTCCTCAGGGGTTTCCTCCGCTCTCCTGCCAAACAATCCCGTGTTGCTTTCCGTAAATACCGACCCGGTGGTTACCTCCAATATCGCGGTGACCTGGGCCACACCCGTGGCTTCCGAAACCAACCTGACGAATTACCGTCTTTACCAGGTAAGCGGTCCCACCACTGTTATTACCCTTTCGGCGGGGACATTTAATTACCTGGATGTGGCTTTTGCCCCTTCCGCCGCCGGAACCATCGTAACCTACGCATTAGTGGCTCAAAATATCGGGGGGTTCAGCGGGTTCTCAAACAACATCGCTGTCCAAATTCCTCCAAATCCTCCCGTCCTGACCTCAACCACCTCCGCCGCGACTTCCATCATCGTGAACTGGTCGGCAAGGCCTGGTACCGAAATGGTAACCCAGTACAAAATTTATCGTGACGGGGTTCTTATCGGAACCGTTGGTTCCGGGATTTTGACTTACAACGACAGCACCGGACTGGTTACGGGAATCAATTACGTTTATACCGTGAAGGCCGTCAACGGGGGAGGGAACAGTCTTGACTCGAACACGGCCACCACCGCCCTGCTATTGGGGCCGCCGTCGTCCTTAAGCGCGGTGGTGCAGGCCAACAATACCAGCGTGGACCTTGCCTGGACGGCACCCGCCACCGCCGCGGGACTTTTGAGTTACAACATTTATCGAAATCAATTTAATGTTTTGCCGGTCGCGACCTTAACCAATGTTTCGAACGTTACCACCACCTATACGGATGCCAGCCCCTCAGCCGCTGACGCGGGAACCACCTTCTTTTATTTTGTTCAGCCTGTCAACATTGGGGGCGCGGGAGCCACCACGATGAAAGGTGTTCAATTACCTCCCAACCCGCCGACAGCTTTGGGCGCGGTTCCGGCTGTCGCCAATGTCGGACTCACCTGGGTGGCTCCGGCTATTGGTGTTGAGGCCGTAAGTTTCTACACCGTTTACAGGGGAACCTCCCCAAATCCGACGGTTGCCTTGGCGACAAGTATTCTGGGAACCAATTACACCGATGCGCCCTCACCTGGTATCGATTACTATTACCGCATCACGGCTACCAACACGGGTTCCGGCTTGACCATTGTGGGGGGACAAAGTAATTATTCAGCGGGGAATTTGCTGACGGGCCGTTTGCCCCAGGCGCCGACCGGGTTGGCTTTGAACTTGATGAACTCGAATAATGACTTTGGATTTTCCTGGGGAGGCTTGGACGCTAATGTGAGCGGGGTGGATGTACTTGTCGGAACCACCAACGTTCCCGCCTCGGCGGTTACGACGAATTTGGGGGCGTCAGCGGTTACGTTCTTCGACCCGGCCAAGAATCCTGATACCACCTACTATTATTGGGTTCAGGCGGATAACGCCTACGGAACCGGCGCCTTGGCAGGGCCCGTTTCAAAATTAACCTATCCGGCACCGGTTATCCTGAATTCCGTCACTCTTTCCGCCGACGCCCTTCAGCGTTACGTGACCTTTACACCGGTAGGTTCAGGGGATGTCACATCCTATAAAATTTACCGAGAGCTTCAGGGTTCCGGCCTCGCCATTGCCGTCAGCCAGCTCACCGCCCCGGTGGCGGGTTTTCCGATCACCCTTTCCAACCCGGCCCAGCCCGGGAAGGCTTATGATTATTGGGTAACCGCCGTCAACGCCACGGGGGAAGGCGGGTCCGCCACCACCCTACAAGTGGGTATTCCCCCCTCCAAACCCTCAGGTGTCACCGCTGTTTCAGGCCTCAACAGCGTTTCCCCCGATGTGAATGTGACCTGGAACGCCAACAATCCTGTCGAGGGGGTTATCAGTTATACGATTTTTCGAAGCCTCCTTCCGGCCAGTGGATATTTACCGGTTGGGTCCTCCTTAAGCCCCGTAACAACCTTTTCGGATCCCGGGTTAACCCCCAACCAAACCTACTATTACATTGTGGACGCGGTTGACGGGGCCGCCATTGAAAGCGTCTTTAACACCGTCAATGCCGTCGCGGTGACTGCCTTTGCCCTGCCGGATATTGCCGCCGGGGTTACGGCCATCAGTGGAAACGGCCAGGCCACGGTTACCTGGATCGCTCCTGCCTCAACCACCTATCCCGTTTCCTTGTTTAATGTTTATCGTGTTTCCGGCGGTGTAACGACCCCCGCCAACCCTGCCACGTCGCTGGTTTCCCCCATGACGGACACGGGGCTGACCAACGGTAACAGTTATTTTTATTTGATCCAAACGGTGGATACCAAGGGAAACCTAAGCGCCCTCAGCGCTCCCTCGGTTACCGTCCAGCCGGTGGGGCCTCCAGGCCCGCCCACCAGCATGGCCGCCGCGATTGGAGACCAGGCGGTACAGATCTCCTGGGTTCCGGCCGTGCCGGGAACCCTGCCAATTGGTTCCTATCTAATTTTCCGCCAAAGTCCGCCAGGAGTTGGACCCATCACTCAAATCGCCCAGATCGGGGCCAGTTTGACGGGGTACGTGGACAACGACGGCGGAACGGGCTTGGTGAACGGAACGGCCTATTCCTATTGGGTGCAAGCGGTGGATTCGAGCGGGGTGACAGTTGCCCCCCATATCAGTGTTAACTCATCCCCGGTAACGGGAAATCCTGCGGTCGCTCTTATAAACCCGCCGAGCAATGTGACGGGGAATGCCGGAAACGCCACCTTCACCCTTAATTGGGTGGATTCCTACACTCCTGGAGCGGCCGTGACGGGTTATTCCATTTTGCGCAGTTCCACTGGAATTGCCGGGGTTTATTCGCCGATTGTAACGGTTGGTTCGGGTGTTCAAACCTATATTGACGGTTCTGTTTCCAATGGAACGACTTACTATTATTACCTGGTGGCCATTTCCACAATTCCTACAAACAGCGCGGGAAGCGCGAAGGTTTTTGGAACACCCGCGGCTCCTCCATTACCCCCGACAGGCATCGCGGTGGTGGATGGGTATCAAAAGGTCACCCTGAATTGGGTCGCTTCCGCCGGGGCTGGGTCAGTCACCATCAAGGATTACGTGATTTATCAAGCCATTCCGCCGGGCAACCCTTCTTGGGTCACGCTTGGCGCTGGCAATCCAGTCACAACCTACACCGATTCGGGCCTGACGAACGGAACACCCGTTGAATATTTTGTCGCCGCGGTTAATTCCAACGGCACCACCGGTGTGGCCTCCGGAGCGGTCACAGGCTTTCCCTATGACCTGAACGGGCCGGTGGTTTCCAGCAGTTCCAGCGGAACGGGCGTGACGCTGACCTGGGCGGCTCCCGGGATTATTTCGTATCCACCCGTTCTTTCTTATTCCGTTTATCGGAGTACCGTCCCTGGCGTTTATAACCTCAGCACCCCCTTAACGACGCTCGCGGGAACCTCCGCCATTGATACCACAGGAACCCTCGGCCAACTTTATTATTACGTGGTGACCGCCACTGATAACCAGGGACATGTGGGGC